>NZ_JBZFLC010000001.1:0-527500 GCF_058313395.1 Sphingomonas sp. SP1
GCGCCTTGCGGAAGTCCTTGAGTGGATCAAGCCGAGGTTCGACGGAGAACGGTAGCCGGTTCATCGAGCAAACTCCCACATGGTCATTGGGGAGCATGCTGACGGAGGATCGGCGGAGGTTCGGCTACATGTAGGCGAAAATTATCGCTCGGCGCAGAAGTCGTTCAAGAGCTTGCCCACGGCCCGTTCCACGGAGCCAAGGTCCGTTGCCTCACGGTCGGCAAGAAGCCCGTCCTGGACGAGCGCGTTGAGCAGTGCCTCCGTTATCGGAAAGCGGCCGAGCCGAATGCCCTTGGCTACTCGTTCGCGATACCGTTGCTGACGGGTTGGCACCGAGGTCATGGGACCTTGGCTCTACGGTTCGGGCAGGGTTGAAGTCGTTGCGCGCCTGGGCGGGCGGCAGATTTTATCTTTGAGTTTTCATTTAACTCCCGCGCCGGTGTCCGCGGTGAACGGTTTTTAGTTTCAGAGGATGCCCCCCGGGCCTTTTGCATCCGGTCCCGATGAGTGGCGTGGAGGAAGCGCTCAAATCGGTTCGGTCGGGCAGGGTTTGATTGTTCCGACGATCTTTGGGACAGGGGTTGGGACGGTGGGACGGGTCTAAAGACCCTTGTCCCGTCCGTCCCATTGTCCCGGCCTTGTCCCGTCATTGTCCCGCTCCTGTCCCACTTAGCTCTGGAGCGAGAGCCACCCAGTCCCCATAAACCCTTACAATCATTTGCTCTTTTATGGATTTGAGGGCGCGGTTCCAGGCCCGTCGGGCATTGTCCCGGCTCCGTCCCGGCTCCGTCTCAAGCCGGGACAAGGCCCTGTCCCGCCACACCTCTTCCGGAACCCCCACCGTCCCGGCCTCCGGGGCCTCGGGAGGGATGCCTGGAACGGGCGCACCGTCCTCCCGGATCAACGCCAGCAGGTCGTCCAACACCGTCCGGTCATTGGGGCTGATGTTCTTCTTGGCGTCGTCGATTGGGTTGCGCACTGCCGTCAATCCACCGACCACGGGCTCAATGACACATGAGGTTACGGTCTCTCCGTCCTTGTCGACGCCGAGTTCCACGGGAACCAGCTTGAAGGAGAGGAAGGGTAAGTCGGTCACTTCCCCGTCGCGTTGCTTCACGATGGTGGCGCTCCTGGTCAGCACGCCCGGTGTGTGGTTGACCAACGTAACCGCATCCAATCCGCCCTTCAGGGACGAGTGGCCTCGGGGTTCCCGGCTGCTCTCATCTTTGGGTCGGTGATGGACGGGCATGACGCAGCACCCAAACTCCGATGCAACTTTCTGGCAGTTGGCCACGTAAGTCGCCATGTCATCCGTGTTCTCTTTGCCGCTGCCCAAGGTCTTGGAAAGCGTGTCCACGACGATCAGGACGGGGTCGTCGCCTCGTTGTTCGGCCGCCTCCTGGATCGCGTCCATGAGGCGCTGCGTGTCGTTGCCTTTGCCGGGTTGAGTGAGGTCAATCGGACAGGGAACCACGGCCAGGGGGAAGTGGCCCGTGACCTCCTTCGCCTTCCGGAACGCGGCGATGCGATTGTAAACGCCCGTCGCGCCCTCGGCGGCGACATACACCACCAACCCCTGCCTGACCTTGTGGCCATGCCACTCACGGCCCAGGGCGATGTGCGCCGCCATATCCAACGCCAGAAAGGTTTTGCCGCTTCCGGGGTGACCGAAGATCAGGGCCAACCCCTCTTGAGGCAGCACCTTCTTGATCAGCCACATCGCGTTGAGGTTAGGCTCGGTCTCGTCAGCCCAAACCAGCGGGAGGCCCGATGACCTGTTTGCCTGGGCATCTCTCTCGCCCCGACCCTTGGCGGGGTTGACCCATCCTTCTCGAGCCGCTCGGGCAAACACCGCCTTGTAGCCGGTGCGCTCCGGTTCAAACGTGTGCCAGCGTTCGTTGTCGCCGGGTTGGTATTTGTCGGAGGTCTTCGACCAATCGAGCCACAGCTTGTAGCCCTTGTTGTCGGGCAGGGTCTTGAGGGCGTTGCCGCAGGCTATCCAGTTCTCGTAATCTCCGGCGTCGATCTTCGTCAGCGCGTCCTCGAGGTGCTCAAGGACCAGGGGGGTGATAATCCCGCCTTCGTCCTCCGATCGGTCGTCCACGGGCTTCCTAGGCGGCGTAGCAACCATTTCTCGAAGGGCGGGCAAGTCGTCCAGGCTCGGCCAGGCGTTGCTTTCGTTCCAGACGGACTTGTAGCCCAGGGCCATGAACCGCCTGTTGGTGTAAATCTCCACTCCCTCGACGGGCTGGCCGTTGAACAGGTCCGAGGTCGCGCCCCAAATGTGCAACCCCCTGCCCGACTGGCTGACAAACATCGGCGCGCCAGCGGCCTCGGCCTCGGCTGCAATGTCAAATCCAGGGTGGTCGGGGTCGAGCGTGCCGTCATCGCGGAGGATGTTGTCGAGGTCGATGACCTTGATCCCATCGCCACCGACCAATGCGGCGCCGACTTTGCGGCCCGTCTTCTTGGCGGCTTTGCAGGCGTCGGTGTACGAAACGAGTTGGGCTAGGTCCTCGGGGGTGTCGAGCTTAATGCGGTCACCCCGCATGTTTCCGTTCGCATAGAACGGGCGCTTTCGCAGCTTGTCGGGCTTAGTCGGATGCGGCACCTCGTCATACGTCAGGAACCGCAGTGGCCGCTTGACGACCGGAGCGGGCAGGATCTTGGCTAGATCAGCTTGGGAGGCAGCAGTGCTAACACGTTCCATCGGATAGGCTCTCTCTCACAACCCCTTTCGGGGAAACTGAGACGCGACCTATCCAGGTGTGTGCGTCGTCGTTGATTATGACCTCGGGAGGTCATCATTTCAAGTTACGCGTGGGTCGGAGTGGATTGGTCGGCGGACCCGTAGGCCCCACGATCACGGAGCCACTGGGCTACGTCATCGCGCCGATAGGCAATGATCCGGCTCGCCAGCCGAACGGGCTGCGGAAACTCTCCGGCGTAGGTCAAACGATGCAAAGTGGAGCGGTGAAACCGAGCCACCTTGCAAACCTCTTTCGGCGAAAGAAGGTCGGGTAACGGAGTTGGTGTTGCAGACATTTGGCTCTCCATCGTTTGAAAACCAAGTGTATGCCATGCCACTGATACTTTAAACCTATGACATAGTTGCAGATCATTATTTTGTTTGGGCAGATTACTTGACAGGACGCAGTTGGACGACCTTGTCTCCATCCACCGCCCGCATCACTTCATTGGCCCATCTTTCAAGGGCGTCGCGTTGTTCGGCCTCGAACTGGTGGAGCGCGTACACTTTGGCGGTGACACCTTGCGGAGCGTGATTGAGGACCCGGCCCACGGTTTCCACCGAACAGCCCAGGCGGACCATCGCGGTTGCGGCAGATCTTCTTAAATCGTGAAACGTCCACGGAGCCAATGGCCCCTGCCCGTCCGCCTCAATGAACTCGTCTAGGCGCTGCTTCAATTTTGCGAAGCCGGATATGTGGGTCTTCCCATCGGTGGTGAACATGAACTTGTCGCCGAACTTGGGCATGGCGGAGAGAAGGGCGACGCAAGGCTTGGACAACGGGACTATATGGCGGCGCCGGGCCTTCGTTTCCTCTGCCGATAGGGTCCAGATCCCGGCCTCAAAGTCTATTGATCCTTGGACCATGGATGCAACTTCCGTCCTGCGTTGCGCGGTGAGGAGCAAGGTCCGAACGAACTGCGTGAACGGGAAGCCCAAGTGCTCCGCCGCCTTCCAGACCCGGGCCGCTTCCGCCATATCCAACACCCGGTCCCGGGCCTTGTCTTCTTTTGGCTTTTCGATCCCCTCCGCCGGGGAGGCTTCCAGCCAATCGTTCGCCATCCCGAACCTGAACACGGTGCGGACGGTCGTGAGCACCCGATTGGGAAGAACCTCGCCCTCTAGGCTCTCGATCAATTCCCGGACGTCTCTGCGGCGAATGTCTGTGAGTTTGCGGTCCTTCCACTTGGGGAGGACGTGCATCTCAAGACGGCGGGACGCCAGCTTCCACGAACGATTGCCCTTGGCCTTGATCTTGTCGACCCAAGCCTTGGAGAGTTCGCCGAAGGTCCGGTCCATAGCCGCGGCGGACCCGGTTCGGGCAGTGGTTTCCAGTGTGGCGATTGCCGCCTCCCGAGCGGCCGCAAGGCCCGTGGCTGGATAGGCTCCGAGCTTCTTGTTCATCACTGCGTTGCCTACCCGGGCCTTGAGATACCAGGTCTTTCGCCCCGTGGTTCCGACCCTAAGGCGAAGGCCTTGGACCTTGGCGTCGCGGATCTCGTAAGCGTCGGCCTGGGCCTTGAACCCCGCGACCTTCGTATCCGTGAGCAGGGTGGGATTTATTTGGGTCCGTTGGATGATATGATCGCCCATGACCATTCTCCTGGCGTCCGGAGGATATTGGTTAAGGGCGGTTGGGTGGAATTAGGCTCTCTCCCCAGCCGCCCTTTCCTTGTGTCCTCTCCGTTGTGTCAAAACCGGCTGTTTAGACACGGCTTTAGTAACGGATGCCGAGATTTTATAACACCCAAGAAAAACATGGCATTATGGGAAGGGCAGTTTTTGGCCCTTTTTGGCACCTATAAAATCTATGAGTGGCCCAAGCCTAGCACTTCTAAGCTTGTGGTCGCAGGTTCGAATCCTGCCGGGCGCGCCACTTTTTCCTGAGTCTGCGGGACGCCACTACGAAGGCCAAGCCGCGCCCACCCGTGCGGCTGGATCAAAGGCCATCGAGATCAGCTTCCGTGCCGTATCACTTCGGGTCCGAGCCCTCGACCCGCGGAGGGATTGGATCGACTTCGGCAGGGGGTTGCCAGGGCGACCGCTCGATCTTCTTCTTATCGCCCGGCGCGGCCGCTTCCGTCGTCACCGCCTTTTCGCCGGGCGTGGCGGACGGTTTTGCATCATTAGGCATGCTCGCCATCGCGCACCCTCCAAGCAGCAGCAACAAGGCGATCGGCAAAGAGTCTCGGCTCATCGGAACTCCATTCTCCTAATCGCCGCCGCCGTGTGACATTCATGTCACGTATCAATGGTTGACGATCACCTAACCACTTTATAGCACTGCGCCCACATCGAAAAGCCTTTGATTCGACAAGGCTTTTCCCGGGGTAAGCGTATTGTCGGGTTCATCCTCCAATATTCTCGCGATGCAGACCAGCCGTGTTGGCGGCGATCTTCCGCGTGCTCGTTCCTCCTTCCGTTTTCGATGAACTGGTTACCCTCCTGCTGAAAAGGATCCTGCATGTTTGAAGAAGTTTCGCGTTCCGAGTTGGACTTCAGCCCCGACACGCTGGAAGCATCGCTTGATCCATACGCCGGCGGAACGGCCTACGGCAAAAACATCTGGAACCAGGACGACATCGCTGCCTATCTCAATCGCACCGGAACCGCGTGGGGCAAGACCGCGGCGCTGGGCGGCGATGGCAAGGTCATCACCTTCGGTTTCTTCGACACGCAGAACCAGGTCGCCAACAATGGTTATGTTTATGAAAACGGCGGCCGCTACTTCGGACTGAACGAGTATTTCGGTTTCGCCGCCTTTACCGAGGCGCAGCGGAGCGCCACGCGCGAGGCCATCGCATCGTGGGACGACGTGATTTCGGTGTCGTTCAAGGAAGTTTCGGCTGATGATGCGGACATCAACTTCGGCAATCTGACGAATCGGCCGAACACCCAGGCCTATGCCCGCCTGCCCACCGACGTGCAAAGCTCAAACGCTTATGTGAACGCCCAGGTCAAGGCGATCGCCGGCGATGTTTGGGTCACCGGAACGACCCCCAGCAACTTCCAGCTCGATGAAGGCCTCTACGGCATGAACACGCTGGTTCACGAGTTCGGACACTCGCTGGGCCTGTCGCACCCTGGGAACTACAACTTCGCGCCTGGCTTTGCGGTCGTTTATCAGAACGGCGCCGAGTATGCTCAGGACATCCGCAACTACACCATCATGTCCTATTGGAACCCGCGCGAGGTCGGCATCCAGGATCATGACTACCGGATGGGCACGATCGCATACGGATCGGCCCCGATGATCCACGACATCTACGCGGCGCAGAGGATCTATGGCGCCGACATGACGACTCGGACCGGGGACACGACTTACGGGTTCAACGTGTCGGCCGACGCGGCGAACCGCGATTACTTCGACTTCACCAAGACGCCAGCCCCGGTGATGACGATCTGGGATGCCGGCGGTAACGACACCCTCGACGCCTCGGGCTATTCAACCAACCAGGTCATCGACCTGACGCCGGGCTCAATGAGCAGCATCGGTGGCGTGACCCTGGCCGATGCCCCATCGCTTGCGGAGGTGAACGCGAACCGGGCCGCCGCGGGCTACGCTCCGCTTAGCCAGACGGCATACGATACGCGCATGAACAACCTAAAGGCGAACCCCGATGCGGGTTTGCTCGTCGACAATGTCGGCATTGCCTATGGCGCCGTCATCGAAAATGCGGTGGGCGGCAGCGGCAATGACGTGATCATCGGCAACTCCGCCAGCAACCGTATCAACGGAAACGCCGGCAACGATGTGATCAGCGGCGGCGCTGGCGTGGATTTCCTCACCGGCGGCGCGGGCAAGGACACCTTCATCGCGGACATCAACGGCGCGACGGTGGTCACCAAGAAGGGGACGCTCGCCCTCGACGTGATCACTGATTTCGCCAGTGGCACCGACAAGATCGACCTGAGCGGGATCGATGCCCTGGCCGCCATCGCCGGCGACCAGGCCTTCGTGTTCCGCGGCACCAGCGCCAGCAAATATGCCGGCGACCTCACCTACAAGGTCTACGATAGCGTCAACGGTGCCGAAAACGCACTCGGAATGGAGATCGACGGGATCGCCGGCAAGGGTGCCGCAGGCCCGGTGACCGTGGTGTTCGGCAATGTCGACGGCGGCGCTCCGGACTTCGCAATCGCCCTCCTCAATGCGAACGGCGTTACGGCCAGCGATTTCATCGACAAGGTCACACCGGTCGCGAGCGCCCAGACAGGTTCTGCCAGCACCGCAGCGGCCAGCGTCTTTGTTCCGTCAGCGCAGCAGCTTGCGGAGGAGTGGGCCGTTGCCGACGGGCACTTCTCGCTGTCGCTGATCGTCTGAGGAACGAGGGCGGGCATCGTCCGTCAAAATCTGAATGAAAGCGATTGGGGGTGGCCTTGCGAAAAGGCCGCCCCCTTTTGCAAATGGACCAGTCGAGAGCAGCACTTCTGGTCCGAGATCTCGAGAAATCTGGTGAATGGGCGGCGTCGCTTGCGGCTGGATGGTCGGGACGGTGTTTGCTGAGCATCGGCCGGGAGTGGGCCGGGCGGCTGGCGTCAAGCCTCACCGAAAGTTAGAAGCTCACCTGAGGCGCTGGCGGCCGGCGCGCCATTCACTATGTTTATGAGGCACTCGGCGAAAATGACCGGTTCGAACGACGTCAGCGGCATTTGGGGTGGTCGGTTCGGCAGCGGGCCAGCAGCGATCATGCGGGAGATCAATGCGTCCATCCCGGTCGACCAGCGGCTCTGGCGAGAGGACATCGCGGGATCGAAGGCCCACGCGACCATGCTGCGCGATCGGGGTATCATCAGCACCGACGACGCCAGCGCGATCCTCAAGGGCCTCGACACCATCTCCGAAGAGTTCGAGCGGAACGGGGTGCCGGTCGATCTGAGCCTTGAAGATATTCACATGACCGTAGAGCATCGGCTCAGCGAGCTGATCGGCCCTGCCGCCGGGCGGCTGCACACGGCCCGTTCCCGCAACGACCAGGTCGCCACCGATTTTCGGCTATGGACCAGGCGGGCGTGCGACGAGGCGATCGGCGCGCTTGCGCGGTTGCAGCAGGTCCTGGTGGCAACGGCCGACAGTCACACCGACACGGTGATGCCCGGATTTACGCACTTGCAGGTCGCCCAGCCGGTTACCCTGGGGCACCACCTCCTCGCCTTTTTCGAGATGCTGAAGCGCGATCGATCGCGCTTTGCCGATGCGCGGCGCCGACTGGACGAGTGCCCGCTTGGCGCAGCCGCGCTGGCGGGGACCGGCTTTCCGATCGACCGGACGCAAACGGCCACGGAGCTGGGTTTCGCCCGGCCGACCGCGAATAGCCTCGACAGCGTCTCCGACCGCGATTTCGCCCTGGATTATCTGAGCGCCGCGGCGCAGTGCAGCCTGCATCTTTCCCGGCTGGCGGAAGAGCTGATCATCTGGGCCAGCGCGCCCTTCGGATTCCTGATCCTGTCGGACGAATTCTCGACCGGATCGTCGATCATGCCGCAAAAGCGCAACCCCGATGCCGCCGAACTGGTGCGCGGGCATTGCGGCCGGATCATCGGCGCATTCACCTCGCTGATGATCACGATGAAGGGCCTGCCGCTCGCCTATTCGAAGGACATGCAGGACGACAAGGCGCCGGTATTCGAAGCGCACGACCTGCTGATGCTGAGCGTGGCCGCCCTTACCGGGATGGTGGAAACCTGCCGGTTCGATACGGTCCGGATGCGCGCTGCAGCGACCGGAGGCTTTTCAACCGCGACGGATCTTGCCGACTGGCTGGTTCGGGAAGCGGATATTCCATTTCGCGAAGCCCATCATATCACCGGCCGGGCGGTCAAAGCGGCGGAGGAGCGGGGGTGCATGCTGGATCAATTGCCCCTGTCCTCCCTGCAGGAGATCGACCCGCGCATCGATCGGCGCGTCTTCGATGTGCTGAGCGTCGACGCATCCGTGCGCAGTCGCACCAGCTACGGCGGGACAGCTCCCGAGCGGGTTCAGGAGCAGGTTATCGCCGCCCGCGACTGGCTGGCCGCTAATCCCGCCTAACGGCCCAGTTTGCGCTCGCGCTCGGCCGCGATCCGTAGCCGGAGCGCGTTCAGCCTGATGAAGCCGGCCGCATCGCGCTGATCATAGCTGCCGCTGCCCTCTTCGAAAGTCACCAGGTCTTCGTCGTACAGCGAATGGTCGCTCTCGCGGCCGATCACCGTTGCATTGCCTTTGTAGAGTTTCATCTGGACTCGACCGGTCACATGATCCTGGCTCCGGTCGATCAGGGCCTGCAGCATTTCACGCTCGGGCGAGAACCAGAAGCCGTTGTAGATCAGGCTGGCATATTGCGGCATCAGCGAGTCCTTCAGATGCATCGCGCCGCCATCCAGCGTGATGCTCTCGATCCCGCGATGCGCGGCGAGCAGGATGGTGCCGCCCGGCGTCTCGTACACTCCGCGTGACTTCATGCCGACGAAGCGATTCTCCACGAGATCGAGCCGGCCGATCCCATTATCATGGCCGAGCTGGTTGAGCCTGGTCAGCAGTGCGGCTGGCGAAAGAGCTTCGCCGTCGATCGCAACAGGATCGCCGCGCACGAAGTCGATGGTGACGAGGTTCGGCGCATCAGGCGCATCTTCCGGCGAAATGGTGCGCTGATGGACATATTCGGGTGCTTCCTGCGCAGGATCCTCGAGCACCTTCCCCTCCGACGAGGAGTGGAGCAGGTTGGCGTCGATCGAGAACGGCGCGTCGCCCCGCTTGTCCTTGGCGATGGGTATCTGGTTCTTCTCCGCGAAGTCCAGCAGTTGCTCTCGGCTGGCGAACTGCCACTCGCGCCAGGGGGCGATCACACGGATGCCAGGTTCCAGGGCGTAATAGCCAAGTTCGAAGCGGACCTGGTCGTTGCCCTTCCCGGTTGCGCCATGACAGACCGCATCCGCGCCAAGCTGACGCGCAATCTCGATCTGCCGCCTGGCGATCAGCGGCCGGGCGATGGAGGTGCCGAGAAGATACTGGCCCTCATAGACCGTATTTGCCCGAAACATCGGGAAGACGAAGTCGCGAACGAATTCTTCGCGCAGGTCCTCGATGAAGATGTTCTCCGGTTTGACGCCCAACATCTCCGCCTTGCGCCGGGCAGGCTCCACCTCCTCCCCCTGGCCAAGGTCGGCGGTGAAGGTGATGACCTCCGCGTCATATTCGGTTTGCAGCCATTTCAGGATGATGGAGGTGTCGAGGCCGCCCGAATAGGCGAGCACGACCTTCATTTTGCCGGCCATTGTCAGCGTTCTTCTGCAAGAGGGATGTTCAGTAGCCACTGCATGGCGCCGCGAGCGGTGTGCATGCGATTGGCGGCCTGCCGCCACACGGCGGAGCGTGGGCCGTCGATGACGTCGGCGGTCACTTCTTCGCCGCGGCGAGCGGGCAGGCAGTGGAGGAACCAGGCACCGGGCGCGTGCGCCATCAGCCCGGCATTGACCTGATAGGGCATCAGCGCGGCGCGCCGCGCGGCCTCGTCGGAATCGCCCATCGACACCCAAACATCGGTGTAGACGATGTCAGCCCCGGCAACCGCCGCGATCGGATCGGTCGTCTGCTCGACGAACGCCGGGGCGTCGGCCGGCTGGTAATCGGCCGGGGCTGCGATCGTCAGCTGCGCCCCCGACAGTGCGCAACCCTGGGCCAATGAGCGAGCGACATTGTTCTTTCCGTCGCCGACATAGGCAATCTTCACGCCCTCGATCCGGCCGCACAGGTCCTGAACCGTCTTCAGATCGGCGAGAGTCTGCAGCGGATGGTCGGTCGCGGAGAGCATGTTCAGCACCGGCGCGGCATCGATCGCCGCCATCTGTTCCAGCAGCTCATGGTCGAAGACCCGCGCGGCGATGATGCGATGATAGCAGGCGAGCGTGCGGGTTACGTCCGCGATGCTTTCACGCGTCCCGATGCCAAGCTCGGCCGGTTGGAGATAGACAGGATGAAGGCTGAGCTGCGCCGCGGCCAGCTCCATCGAATTACGGGTGCGGGCGCTGGGCTTCTCGAAATAGAGCGCCACCCCTTCGCCCGTCGGCAACATTGCGGGCCGGCCCGACGACAAGGCCAGGATCGTCCGCAACTCATCGGCGGTAAGGGCACCAATCGAGAGGAGATGCCTCATGCCCGTGGCTCCCGAGTGATCATGGTGCCGATGCCGTGCGCGGTCAGCAGCTCGATCAACAAAGCATGGGGCACTCGCCCATCAATGATGTGCGCAAAGCCGACCCCGTCGTCGACGGCATCGGCGCACGACCGCAATTTGGGGATCATGCCACCGCCAACACTGTCGTCGTCGATGCGCCTTCGCAATTCGTCGGCGGTCAGGCGGGGAATCAGGCTGTTCTCGTCGGCGGCGTTCTGCAACAGACCCGGCGCCGCCGTAAGATAGACGATCTTTTCCGCCTGCATCGCAACGGCAATGGCACGCGCGGCCTCATCGGCGTTGACGTTGTAAGGCTGACCGTCGGCGTCGGCGCCGATGGTGGAAACGACCGGCGTCAGGCCATCGTCGAGCAGTCGATGGAGCAGCTCGGCCCTGACCTTGGTCACGTCGCCGACAAAGCCCAGCCGGGGATCGCGTGGGGTCACGGTGAGCAGGCCGGCGTCCTCGCCCGACACGCCGACCGCGACTGGCTCTTCCCCGGCCTGGCTATTGATGGTCGTCACCAGGTCACGGTTGATCTTGCCGACCAGGACCATTCGAACGATTTCCAGCGTCTCGGCATCGGTGACGCGCAGGCCGTCGCGGAACTCCGGCTCCTTGCCGACCCGGCGGAGCATCGTGTCGACCTGCGGGCCGCCGCCATGAACCAGCACGCAGCGGACGCCGACGCTGCGCAGCAACAGCACGTCCTGGGCAAGCGCGAGATCGCTTTCGCGGTCGATCGCCGCACCGCCCAGTTTCACCACCACCGACCTGCCGGTGAACTGGCGGATGTAGGGCAGCGCCTCAACCAGGATGCGAGCGGTTTCGGTTGGGGTCATGACGTCTTGCTATTCTCTTTGATGTAGCCTGGACCAAGGTCGATGCCGATGACCCTGGCGGACGCGCTACCGGCACCGAGATGAACCTCGATCGAAACCTCGTCCCCCATCATATGTTCGGTGAGCGACTGGGCATCGTGCGCAACGGCGGCACCGCCTTCGGCAACCGTGATCCCGCCGTATCGAACAACCGACCCTGCCACTTCCAGCTCGACCCCGCAGGATCCGGCCGCCGCGAGCAGACGACCCCAATAGGGATCGCCACCATACCAGCTGCACTTCACCAGATTATTCTCGGCAATCGACTTGGCGGCCAGTTTCGCCTCGGCTGCGCTGGCCGCACCGGTGACGGTCAGGTGCGCGATCCGGGTCATGCCCTCGGCATCGCGCGCCATCTGCATGGTGAGGTCGCGGCACGCCGCGAGCACGGCGTTGCCGAACTCGTCGAGGTCGGCGGGTCCGCTCCGGCCGGAAGCGAACAGCATGGCCGTGTCGTTGGTCGAGGTCGCGCCATCGACGTTGAGGGTGTTGAACGTGTCGTCGCTCACCGCCTTCAGGATGCGCTGCATTTCCGCCCGGGGCACGTCGGCGTCGGTGGTCAGGAACGCCAGCATGGTGGCCATGTTCGGGGCGATCATGCCGCACCCCTTGGCCATGCCGCCAATCGTAAAGGTGGAGCCCTGGATCACCACCTGCTTGGGCGTGTGGTCGGTGGTGAGGATCCCGCGTGCCGCATCGTCCGCGCCATCGACGGAGAGCTTTTTGGCCAGCTTTGGCGTGGCGGCCAGGATCGGCTCCATCGGCAGCGGGGTGCCGATGATTCCGGTCGAGCAGACCAGAACGTCGGTGGTCGAGATATCAAGCGCTTGCGCCGTGGCGGCGGTCATCGCGCCGGCATCGGCAAGGCCGGCTTCACCCGTGCCGGCGTTGGCGTTGCCACTGTTCACGACGACGGCCGCTGCTTGCCCGCCATTGGCCAGCAGCAGCCGGCGATCCAGCTCCACCGGCGGCGCGCAGAATTTGTTCTGCGTGAAGACGGCCGCCACCGGCACCGGCTGGCGGTCTTCCGTCGCAAGGAGGGCCATGTCGAAGCGGCGGCGCTTGATCCCGGCATGGCAGCCGGCGGCGACGAAGCCTTGGGCGGCCGTCACGCTCATGGAAAAACTCCACAACGGCTCAGCCCGGCGGTCTCGTCGAGGCCGAGCATGAGGTTGGCGCACTGGATCATTTGGCCGGCGGCTCCTTTTCCAAGATTGTCGATGGCGGCGATGGCGAGCACGCGTCCCGTACGCTCGTCGTAGCGGGCGGTGAGGTGGGCGGCATTGGATCCGGTTACCAACTTGGTCGAGGGTGCGTCGGCCGTCACATGGACGAAGGGTTCGTCGGCATAGGCGGCGCGCAGGACCTCCAGCGGCTCGTACTCATGCAGCTCGCGCGCCGCGTCCGCATAGCAGGTCGCCAGGATACCCCGCGTCATCGGCGCGAGATGGGGCGTGAAGAGGACGCTGGCGCCGAGGCCGGCTTCGATTTCGGCCGTATGCCGGTGGTGGAGCAGGCCGTAGGCGCTGAGGCTTCCGTCCACCGTATTGAAGGCGGTCGCCTCCTTGAGCGCCCGCCCGGCGCCGCTCACCCCGGAGGCGGCATCGACGATGATGCCTTCAGGCGCGACGAGGCCAGCCTCGACCAGTGGGCGTAGTGCCAGGATCGCAGCGGTCGGATAGCAGCCGGCGGCAGCGACTGCCCTGGCCGACCGGATGGCGGTGCGATGCAGTTCGGGGATGCCGTAGACGAAGCGGTCAAGCAATTCGGGCGCTGCGTGCGCCTCACCGTACCAGCGCTCATATTCGGCGGCGTCACTCAGGCGGAAATCCGCGCCGAGGTCGACGAACGGGATGCCCCGATCAAGGATCGACGCCGCGATCCGCTGGCTTTCGCCGTGAGGCAGCGCTGCGAACACCAGATCGACGTGGTCGAGAGCGCCGTCGAACCGATCAATCGTAAGCCCGGGATAGGCCGGCGCGACATGGGGATGCACCGCGCCAAGCGACTGACCCGCCTTGCTGTCGCCGAACAGACTGCACGCGTGCAACTGCGGATGACCGGCGAGAAGTCGAAGCAGTTCGCCGCCGACATAGCCGGAGGCGCCAAGGATTGCGGTACGAATCATCGTCGTCCTATTCATGCAATTGCATATTTATGCAAGATGCTGCATAACATCGTCATGAACGAAAGTCGGCAGCAGCGTCTTCACGCCTTGCGGCAGCTTCTCCGCGCGGAACGCCTATCCAGCCAGGAAGAGATGCAGGCCCGGTTGGAAAGCCAGGGCGTGATCGTCACCCAGGCGACCATTTCCCGCGACCTTGAGGCGATTGGCGCCCTCAAGGTCCGCAAGGATGGCCGCACCATTTATGCAGTTCCCGATGAGGCGGAGGTACGAGCGGCGCCTTCCCGGCTGCAGGCGATCGTTCGCGAATGGGTCCGCTCGGCCGAGGCCGTCGGCAACATGGTGATCGTCAGGACGCCCCCCGGCTCAGCGCATCTGGTGGGCGTTTCACTGGATGAAGCGCGCTTGCCCGCGGTCGCCGGAACGATCTGCGGCGACGACACGATCTTTGTTGCCGTGCGCGATGCTGCCGCCGCGACCGAGCTTGCGGCATGGCTTTCGACGGGTGCAGCCGACGCCCGCTAGCGTGTCAGTGAAAGTCGTGGCTCTTGATCGGAATCACGTCTTCTGGGTCGCAACCCGTGCGGAATGGCGGATGGTAGAGGCTGCGCGGCTTGGGTTTCCAGCCCGCTTCTCCCCGATCCGGAGCACCGCCGTTGGTTGCGCCGTCGCCGGGGCTGGTGAGCCGCGGCAGATCGATGTCGCCCACGGCACGCAGCAGGTCCGTCTGGTCATGGATGCGGCTGGCGATCACATGGATCACCTCGCTTTCGCGTTGCACGACGCCCGTGACGCTGATCATCGCCGATGACATCACCACCGTCCGCTGCGCCTCGAACCGGTCGGGCCAGAGGATGATGTTGGCAACGCCGGTCTCGTCCTCGATCGTGATGAACAGCACGCCTTTGGCGCTGCCCGGCTTTTGCCGGACGAGAATGATGCCGGCGACCTCCACCCTGCGGCCGTCGCGAATGTCGCGGAGGTCGGCGCAACGAACGATGCGTCGGCGATCGAATTCGGAGCGGAGGAAGAACAGCGGATGTTCGCGTAAGGTCAGTTGAGTGGCGCGGTAATCCTCCACCACCTCGCGCCCGGCGGTGAGCGGCACCAGACTGACCGGCTCCTCCCGCTGCTCGGTGGCTTCCAGCAGCGGCAATGGGCTCTCGCCGAGCCCCCGGATCGCCCATAACGCCTCGCGTCGATTGAGCCCCATCCCGCCGAACGCATCCGCCTTGGCCAGTTTTTCCAGGGTCGCCAGCGGTACGCCGGATCGGCGCCATAAATCCTCGACCGACTTGAACGGTCGCTGCTCACGCGCGGCGATGATCCGGGCGGCGTGCAGTTCGGGCAGGCCGTGGACGATCTTCATGCCCAGGCGCAGGGGAAGTTGACGCCCCTGCCCCACCAGCCGCGTATCCCAGCCGCTATCCTGAACGCACACTGGCCTGATCTCTACCCCATGGTCGCGCGCGTCGCGGACGATTTGGGCCGGCGCATAGAACCCCATCGGCTGAGCGTTGAGCAAGGCGGCGCAGAAGACGTCGGGATGATGACATTTCATCCACGATGAGGCGTAGGCGATCTTGGCGAAGCTCGCCGCGTGGCTTTCGGGAAAGCCGTAGCTGCCGAAGCCCTCGATCTGCTTGACCAAACGCTCCGCGAATTCGGGATTGATGCCGTTTTTCGCCATGCCGGCCATCAGTTCTTCTTTGAACTGGCCGACACCTTGCGTGTATTTGAAGGTCGCCATCGCCTTGCGAAGTTCGTCGGCGCGGGCGGGCGAGAAGCCGGCGCCTTCGATCGCCACTTTCATCGCCTGTTCCTGGAACAGCGGCACGCCGTAGGTCTTCTCCAGCACCGCCTTCAGTTTCGCACTGGGATATTCGAATTCGATATCCGGGTTCTCGCGCCTCTGCTGGCGGCGCTTCAGATAAGGATGGACCATGTCGCCCTGGATCGGCCCGGGCCGAACGATCGCGACCTGGATGGCGATGTCGTAGAAGTTCACCGGCTTCATCCGCGGCAGCATCGCCATCTGCGCGCGCGATTCGATCTGGAACGTCCCCAGCGTATCGGCCCGCTGGATCATGGCGAAAGTCGCCGGATCGTCCGTCTGCAGTTCGGGCGACGATAATGTCAGGTCCAGCCCCTTGTGCCCCCGCAGCAGGTCGAACGCGCGGTTCATGCAGCCGAGCATGCCGAGGCCGAGGATATCGACTTTCATCAAGCCGAGTTCTTCGATGTCCTCCTTTTCCCATTCCACCACCCAGCGATCCTCCATCGCTGCGGGCTGGATGGGCACCAGGTCGTGCAGGGGATCGCGCGTGAGGACGAACCCGCCCGGATGCTGCGACAGGTGCCGTGGCGTGCCGATCAGTTCGCGCGCCAGCTCCAGCGTCAACGCCAACCGAGGGTCGCCCCGGTCGAGGTTGAGCGCATCCACATGCTTGTCGGCAACGCCCTCTTCCGACCAGCCCCATACCTGTCCCGCCAGTGCGGCGGTCATGTCCTCGGGCAATCCGAGCGCCTTGCCGACTTCCCGCACCGCACCTCGGGCGCGAAAGCGGCTGACCACCGCGGTCAGCGCCGCATGCTGATGGCCGTAGGTGCGGTAGATCCACTGGATCACCTCTTCCCGTCGTTCATGCTCGAAGTCGATGTCGATGTCGGGCGGCTCCCGCCGGTCGGGCGAGATGAAACGTTCGAACAGCAGCTGGTGCTTGACCGGGTCGATGGAAGTGATGCCCAGCACGAAGCAGACCATCGAGTTCGCGGCCGACCCCCGGCCCTGGCAGAGAATGCCCTGGCTGCGAGCGTAGCTGACGATCGAGTTCACCGTCAGGAAATAGGCCGCATAATCCATCTGCTTGATGAGCCGCAGCTCATGGTCGAGCAGGTCGAGATAGCGTTGGTCGGGAACGCCGTTGAAGGGTGGGCCTTGGAATAGGCGAGCAAGCGCGGCGCGGGCGAGCGAGTCCAGTGCGTCCTGCGGCGACTTGCTGCTGATCACGATCTCTTCTGGATATTGGTAGCGAATCTCGCGCAGGGAAAAGGTGCAGCGTTCCACGATCGCCTGCACGGCGGCGAGTGCGTTCGGGTATTTGGCGAAACGACGTTCCATCTCAGCCGGCGGCTGGAGGGAACGATCGGCCGAACGCTCGCGCCTGAGACCAAGGTCGTCGATCGTGCACTTCTCGCGGATGGCCGTGACCACGTCCTGCAGCGTGCGCCGGTCGGGCTCATGATAAAGTACGTCGCCAGTGACGAGCGGGGTCAGGCCGAAGTGGACAGCGTCGGCGGCCGTTCGGTTCAGCCGTCGATTGTCATTGGGCCGCCGCAGATGCGTGAGGCAAACATGGCCACGGTCAGCGCCGAAAATGTCGGCCATCCAGCGCAGCTCGGCATGGTCCGCACCGTCCGGCCCCGGCACCAGCGACGCGACCAGCCCATCCGAGCAATTGGCAACGTCATCCCAGTGCAGGAAGCATTTCCCTTTCTCCCCGGCTTTGGGATCGGCCCGCCTGTTGCCGATGCTGAGCAGCCGGGTCAGCAGCGACCAGGCGGCGAGGTCCTCCGGCCACACCAGCAGCGACGCACCGCTGACCAGGTCCAGTCGGCACCCGGCGACCAGTCGGATGTCCAGCCCCGTGTCCTTCCTGATCTCGTCCGATGCGTAAAGTGCGCGAACCAGTCCGCCGACCGAGTTGCGGTCGGTCACGCCGAGCGCCGGCATGCCCATCAGCGCGGCCGTGGTGAACAGCTGCTCGGGCGACGAAGCGCCACGGAGGAAACTGAAGTGAGTGGTGGTTTGCAGTTCGCAATAGGTCATGGGGGGATCACTCGACCCGCCCATGGAGAAACCAGTGGAGGTCGCCCGTTTCCGGCCGCACGCCGTCGCCGCGGCGGTAGAGCCAGAAGCGCTGGCCGCTTTCCACCTCCACCCGGAAATAATCGCGGACGGCCTGGCGTTCGGCCGACCGGCGCCACCATTCGCCGGCGATCCGCTCGGGTCCATCCGCACGGACAACGCGATAAGCGGTACCGCGCCAGGTGAAGCGGCGGGGCGGCAGGTCGGGTAGCTCGGCCATGACGTGCTGGACCATTTCGGGCCGCCGCAGCAGCCGCACCGGGCGCGGCCAGCGGGGGTGCCAGGGGTGGTCGGGGGCGCGGCCGTCCAGCAGGCGGACGTCGTCCCGCTTCAGCCTGGCGCCGCGCGTGACCGGCGGATCGAGCGGCGGCGCGGAAGCAACCGAGCGTTCGGGCACATCGCTTTCCACCGGCTCGATCCGCCACAATCGCTCGGTTCCGATCCGGTTGGAAAGCGCGTCGACCAGTGGTGCAAGATCCGGCTCGTCCTCTTGCGCCAGGACCGGCGCGAGCGATTCCGGTCCCAGCGGATCGGCGCGCCGGACGTGCAGGGTCATGGCGTCGATGCCGTAGCCGGGTTCGACCTCCTTGATCCGCCGACGGGCGAGGCGGAGCATATGAACCGCGTCGCGGGTCGGGCGGGCAAATCCGAGCCGAAGATATTGGGGCACCCCGTCAACCCTGGCCGCGATCAGCTCGACCACCCGGGCCCCCTGCCCTTGCCGGGCAAGAGCACGGGCAAGGCGCGGCATCAGTTGCCCAAGCCAATGGTCGATCGCCTCGGCGGTCGCGATCGGCTCGAAAAAACGCTGTTCCACCATGATGGCCGAGGGTGGGATGACCGGATCGAGTGGCTCTGGCGCGCGGCCGGTCGCCTGATCGAGCCGCTGGACGATGGCATTTCCAAAGCGTCGCACCAACGGCGCACGAGGCATGTCGAACAGCTGGCTGATGCGATCGATACCAAGGCGGGCAAGCAGCTCCAGCGATCGTTGATCGAGACGCAGCGCAGCGACCGGGAACGACGCAACGGCCTGGGCATGGGCGCCGGGGCGAACGATCTGGATCGCACCTGTCCCGAAGCGTGCCAGCGCCCAGGCCGCGCCGGCCGTGTCGGCGATCGCCACGCGCGCGGTGACACCATGGCGGGCGAGCAGGCGAACGAGGCGTCGGGCGAAGCGCTGTTCACCACCATGCAGGTGCGACACACCGGTCAGGTCGATGAACAGCCCGTCCGGATCCGAGATCGCCACCGTTGGGGCCCAGCGGCGCGCGAGCAATTCCGCCAGCGCCTTGAGATCGGCGGCATCGCCTTCCGGATCGGCAGCGCGCACCTCCAGCCCCGGCACCTGCGCGCGGGCCATGGTGAGCGCGATGCCGGGCATAAGGCCGAGCGCACGGGCAGCCGGGTTGACGGCCGCGATCTCCACCCGGGAACCGACCTTGTGGGTGGTGACAAGTGGCGGCTCGTCGGGCGGGACGAAGGCGGTGACGGCAGCCGTTTCATCCTCCCGGCAGATCCGCGCCACCACGCTGCCCAGGGTGCGGCCGGTCTGGAAGAAACGGCCTTTACCATAGGTGGGAGCGGTCGGTTGGCTCTTGCCGTGATTGTCCGGGTGCGGTCCCTCGCCCGGGAATTGCACCGAGGGCATCGCGGCGAGCTGGGCGATATTCGGCGGCGCGATATAGCCCGCCTCACCGCCATGACCGTCACGGGCGCTGCGCCTGGGTGATCGCCGTGTCTGGCGGGCCGTCATGTCTTCGCCGGGAAATTGCACGGACGGCATGGCCGCCACCCGTTGAATCGACAGCGGTCCGTGCCCTTCGGCGTCGCTCAGGACAGGCGGCGCTTCGTTGCGGTAACGATCGCGCCTGGCCCCGCTTCTCAGCGCGGCGCCGCGGTTGGTCTTGGCCGGCGCGTCCTCTCCGGGAAACTGAAGCGGCGGGATGAGGGCGCGCCGGGCAAGACCAGTTCCAGCCTCATCGGTTGGCATGGGGCGGAACGGATTGTCGACCACCTCGCTCTTGCGGGAATGTTCGGCGTGGGTCGGACGTTGATGCGCGGGCAACGATTCGACGGCCGTTGCCAGGTCCTGCCCGGCCCAGCCGCGCGTCCCCGGCTTGAACGGGTGTTCGGACGCTTCGGTTCGGCGCGACAATTCCCGCAAGGGCGCCGGCGGGGTGACCCGCTCTTCGGGAGGACGCGACAAGCCTTTGCGAAAGGGATGGTCGGCAGCGACACTGACCCGGCCGAGTTCGCGCTGCGGCGGGCGGCGATGCGGGGGTAGTGCCGCGATTGCAGCTTCGACTTCCTCGCGCGAGTCCGCCAGGCCACTTCCAGCCTCTGCTTTCGCCCAACGCGCGCCCGGGCGCCAACCGCCCTCCTTCGGCACGGAGCAATGGCTTGCCCGGTCGGCAGCCGCTTCGGCGCCGAGAGCGTGGAAAGCCGCGCGGCTGTCGGCTTCAGCCGACGGCGCGGAGCGACGTTCCATCCGCCGCAACCGGTCGATCGACCAGTCGGGCAGGTAGAGCGAGACGACCCGTTTCATCCGGAGCCTCCACGGTAAGTTCGAATTGATCTCCCCCGCGTTGGCGCACGCAGGCCAGCCGCCAGCAGGCCGGCCCAAGTCCATCCCATGGCACCGGCATCGAGGGCGCCGCCGACACCCGCCAGCGCGTCACGGCAGCCGACGGCATGCCCAGCGGATCATTGCCGCTGCGTCCGGGCTGCTTCAGCAGCAAGGCGACAGTGTTGCCGCCCTCTGCGGCAAGCTGGAGCCGGCGGGTGGACGCCATGGCGACCTTTCTGGCTTCCCCAATCACTGCGCCCAACCCACGATGGCGCAGCCCTTCTTCCATCAGCGCCAGCAGTTCAGCATCGTCGCGCGCTTCGGCATAAAGCACCCGTTTGGGATCGAGCCCGGCCTGGTAGAGCCCCGGTGCGAACAGGTCGCGGGAACGGACCGTCCACAAAATCGGGCCCTGCGTCCGGGCGGCAATGGAGGCCATGAACAGCGCGGCGGCGGCATCGTCGCCCCAGCCGCAACCCTCCCCCGCCACCTCGTGAAGAGCGTCGAGCCGTATGCCGCCATCCGCCAGCCGTTCGTCGAGCGGCGACAGGCCGAACGGCAACACCGGACGCGTGCGATGCTTGTCGCCTTCGATGGCGCGCAAACTCTCGCGGAGTTCGGATATGGTTGGCACGGCAATGGTCACGGCTCGACTCGGAACAGGGATCGTTCCTGTTTTGTTCCTGTCGGCCGAACGAGTCAATCGGCCGACTCAGGCGACGGCCCGCTTTTACCGCGACATTTCCAGCTAGTCCGTCAGCGTATTCAGGACTTCCTCGATCCGCTCCGTGCGGGCGCCGGCATCCGCGATCGCCTCCCGCAGCAGCCAGCGACCGTTCTTCTCCTCCAGTCCAGCGCGGGCGCCGTCGACAGCAGCCCCAGGGTGGGGAGTGAAAGCGATTGCCTCGGGACCGGCGTCGATCCGCTCGACCCCGGCGCTGCGGGCCAGGACGCGGATCCGCGCTGCGCCGAGCAATTGCCTGGCCTCGTCCGGCAACTCGCCGAAGCGATCGGTCAATTCCTGCTCCAACCCGGTCAAACCGGCCAGATCGCCGACCCGCGACAGCCGGCTGTAAAGCCCGAGCCGCAGATCCTCCTCCGGGATCCAGTCAGGCGACAGAATGCCGCTGGCACCAATCTTCAGCGTCGGGGTCCAGTCCTCCACCTTTTCGCCGCGCGCGGAACGCAGCGCCTGGCCCAGCAGATGCTGGTAAAGATCGACGCCGATCAGCTTCATGTGCCCCGACTGTTCGTCGCTCAGCAGGTCGCCGCCGCCCCGCATGTCGAGATCGCGCGCGCTGATCGCGAAGCCCGCGCCCAGACGGTCGAGCGCCTGCAGCGTGTTAAGTCGCGCCAAAGTGCGCGGCGCGATCCTGGTGTCGGGATCGGTCAGCAGCAGGATCTGTCCCCGCCTGGCGCCCCGCCCGACCCGGCCGCGAAGCTGGTGCAATTGGGCCAGTCCGAAGCGGTCGGCCTTCCACACCAGCATGGTGTTGGCGCGAGGCACGTCGAGCCCGGCCTCGATGATGTTGGTCGCCAGCAGTACATCGCCGTCGCCGGCGGCAAAGCGGACCATCACCTCGTCGATCTCCGCCGCCGGCAATTTGCCATGCGCCTGAAGCACCTCCAGTTCGGGCGCCAGCTTGGCGAGCCGTTCGGCCATCGGGGCCATGTCCTCGATCCGCGGAACGACCACGAAGCTTTGCCCGCCCCGGCCCCGCTCCCTCAGCAAGGCGGTACGGACCGTGGTCTCGTCGAAGCTGCCGAGCGTCGTGCGGATCGGCTGGCGGCGCGCCGGCGGCGTGGCAATGACGGAAACCTGCTGCAGGCCGACCAGCGCGTTCTGCAAGGTGCGCGGAATGGGCGTAGCGCTAAGCGTCAGCAGGTGCCCGGCCCCCAGGGCGCGCAGCTTGGCCTTGTCGGCTGCCCCGAACCTTTGCTCCTCATCGACGATGACCAGCGCAAGATCCTTGTAGGCCACCCCCTTGCCCGCCACCGCACCCGTGCCGACTGCAATCTGGATCGACCCGTCCTTCAGCCCGGCAAGCGTTTGCTTGCGTTCGGCCGCAGTGGTCAGGCGCGACAGGCCCGCCACCGTGATGCCAAGTTCCTCGAACCGCTGGCGGAAGCCTTCCAGATGCTGGCGGGCGAGCACGGTGGTTGGCGCGGCCAGCGCGACCTGACCGCCGCTCAGGGCGGCGATGGCTGCCGCCCGCAAGGCGACTTCCGTCTTGCCGTAACCGACATCTCCAACCACCAGCCGATCCATCGGCTTGCCGGACGCGAGGTCGTCGCGAACCGCATCGATCGCGCGCGCCTGATCCGCCGTCTCCGTGAACGGAAAGCCGGCCGCGAAGCGTTCGTACCCCGTTGGGTCCGGCACCAGCGCAAGCGCCGTTTCCTTCAATCGTTCGGCGGACAGGGCAACCAGCCCCCGGGCAGTTTCCGCGACAGAGGCGGCGATCTCCCCGCGCCGCTTTTCCCAGCTCGATCCGTCGAGCTTGTCGAGCGTCACGGCGTCCTCGTCCGCGCCATAGCGCCACAATCGGTTCGCTTCGGCGACCGGGACGAGGCGCCGCCCTTCGCCGGCAAAGCGCAGAACGATCGCGTCGCCGCCATCTTCCGGAAGCGATTGAAGGCCTGCGATTACCGCCACGCCATGGTCCTCGTGAACCACCACGTCCCCGACATGAAGCTCGCCGAGGTTGAAAAGGTCGGCGGTGACGTTCGACCCGCTGGCCGGCTCGACCTGGGCCCGACTGCCGATCAGATCGGCCGCGGCCACGGCCAGCACATCGTCTTTGCGAAACCCGCGCAACACCGGCATGCCGAGGATGAGGACGGAGCCTGACTTGGCCTGCCTGACGTCGGCCCAGCTCGATATAGTCAGAGGCTCGCACTTCAGCGCCTTCGCAATGCGGGGTGCAAGAAAGCGGAGGTCGCGTTCGGTTCCAAGCAAGAGAAGCTTGCCGTCGGCGCCGAGATGCTCGCGTGCCAGCTTCAGGAAAGCCCGCTCGGGCGAGCGGCTCTCGACGAAGCGCGGCGGCGGGTCACCCAAGTCCTGGCCAAGCTTTAGCAGCGTGCGTTCGGACCTGGCGGCGAGCCAGCGCTCATCCGGGCAGATCTCGCGAACCGCTCGCTTCGGCCGCCGCCGGCCGGCGTCCGCGGCGAGGGCGAGAAAGCGACGGCGACGCTGGTCGGCCGCGGCGTCCTCCGCCAGAGCCGCGCCGGGAAGGTGATCGAGCAGGGTGACGCCCTCGCCCACCGTCGGCTCGCATACGCGGCCAAGCTCCAGCTCCTCTTCCTCGGCAACCGTCAGTTGCGTGATTGCGTCATAAGGTCGGATGGTGGCGACGTTCCCGTCCGCCACTTCGATCCGGCACGGATTGGCCGCATCTGCCGGGTAGATGTCGACAACCTGCCCGCGCACGGCAATCTCGCCCGGCTCGTCCACGCGATCGTCGGCGAAATATCCCAGCTCCTCCATGTGTTCGGCAAAGTCGGCGAGATCGAGC
Source organism: Sphingomonas sp. SP1 (assembly GCF_058313395.1). Taxonomy (NCBI): domain Bacteria; kingdom Pseudomonadati; phylum Pseudomonadota; class Alphaproteobacteria; order Sphingomonadales; family Sphingomonadaceae; genus Sphingomonas; species Sphingomonas sp. SP1. The sequence continues at coordinate 23,861 of NZ_JBZFLC010000001.1, forward strand.
GGTTGGCCGACCTTTACGATGGGCGGGGCCAGGTCGAACGATGCCGGCGGAGGGTAAAGCCGTCCGGCCGCTTCGCCGGTACTGACCAGGACGATCCGCGCACCGTCCTCCGCCTGCAGGAGCCGGAGCCGCCGCAGGGCGGCGGTGCGCTGGCCGGCGTTGGCGGGAGAAGGTGGCGACGAGTCGCCCGGCAGGGCATCACTCGGTGGGCAGTAGACGACCGGGATTTGTCCGGCGGCCCCTTCCAGCGCGCGGACGATCTCTTCCGCCCGCGCTTCGTCGGAGGCCAGGAAAAGGACGTTCATCGTCTCGGCCGGGTCGAGCAATTCGACTGCGATTTCGCCCGGAGACAATTGCCTGGTTTCCACAGCCCTCGGCTCCGCGGAGCCTGCCAGAACGTCCGGACGCTGCGCCAATTTCGTCGCCACTCAATCTTCCTTGTTCGGATTTCGGAACGGAACGGCCTGCATCGTGTCCCCGTTCCGGATAAAAGCGACGAGCCCGCAAACTTGACTTTCCGCGCCGTGCGGTGCCCCTTTCGAGTTGCTGAGACGGAGGGGCTGATGCTGCACCGCGGACTTCGCTGGCTGGTCGCCGTGTGCGTGTTGTTTTCCGCCTCAACCGTGTTTGCGCAGGGTCGCATCGTTGCGATCGGCGACCTTCATGGCGACTTCGCCGCCTGGCAGGCGATCACTCGCGCCGCCGGGCTGAGCGATGCGCGCGGCCGCTGGGCCGGCGGCCGTACCTTGCTGGTGCAAACGGGCGACGTCACGGACCGGGGGCCGGCCAGCCTGCGCATCATCGAGCAGCTGATGCGTTGGCAACGCGAGGCGCCCCGAGCCGGTGGGCGGGTGATCGTGCTTGCCGGCAATCACGAGGCGATGATGGTGACGGGTGACCTGCGCTATGTTCACCCCGGCGAATATGGCGCCTTTGTCGACAGCAATTCCGGACGGTTGCGCGACGCGTTGTTCCGGCAGCAGCAGGACGGGCTGGAGCAGCAGGCCAAGGCGCGCGATCCGACCCTGACGCGCAAGGCGATCCGCGATGCCTGGTACGCCAGGACGCCGCTGGGTCTTATCGAGCATCGCCGCGCCTGGGCGCCCGACGGGCGGCTCGGGCGCTGGACGGCCTCCAACCCGGTTGCAGTGAAGATCGGCGACACGCTGTTCGTCCATGGCGGGATCAGCGCCGAATATGCCCGCCTGTCGCTCGATCAGCTCAATCGGCAGGCGGCCGGTGAACTGGCTGCCGCGGACGCAAGCGAAACGGCGCTGATCAACGATCCCCTTGGACCGCTGTGGTACCGCGGCCTGATCACGCGCGCGAAACCGGCCGAGGAGGCCGCCGCTAAAGCGCTCTCGCCTGCCGCCGCTACGCCACCGCCGCCAAGGCCGACGATCGAGCAGGAACTTGCCATCGTGCTTGCTGCCTATGGGGCGAAACGCATGGTGGTCGGGCATACGCCGTCACTCAGCGGGATCGTGATCGACCATGGCGGTCGGCTGATCCGCATCGATACGGGGATCAGCAGCTACTACAAGGGGCCGCTCAGCTATCTTGAGATCCTGGGTGACCGGGTCGTGCCCCATACCATGCCGCGCAGATTTGCAGGGGGTATTTCGCGGTGAAGATTCTTCAGGCACTGGCCGGAATTGCCACCACCCTAGCGGCGGCGAACGCGGCGGCTCAGCAGCCGGCCACGGCGCTGTTCGCCAGCGACACGCCGCTCCGCCTGACGCTGCAAGGTCCTTTCTCAAACATTGCGCGGGATCGGCAGAACGAGAACAGCCGCCCCGGTACGTTGTCCATCGATGGGCAGACGTTTTCGGTCGGCCTAGCTCCGCGGGGGATTACCCGCCGAGCGTTCGACATCTGCGACTTTCCGCCGTTGCGAGTCGACGTCCGTGCGGCTCCCGATCGCAGCCTGTTCGCGGGCCATCGCCGCCTGAAGCTCGTCACCCATTGCAAGAAAAACGAAGGGCACCAGCAATATGTGCTGCTGGAGTATCTGGCCTATCGAATCTACAACCTGCTGACCCCGCAAAGTTTCAGAGCGCGGCTCGCGACCATCGAATATCGGGAGGGCGACGGCCGGCCGGTCGCCACCCGCTACGGCTTTTTCATCGAAGACATTTATCACGTCGGGCAACGCAACGGCTTCGCGCAGGCGCGAACGCCGGACGTCGTCCCCGCTTTAACCCTGTCGTCTCGCGAAACGGCGCGGGCGGCGATGTTCGAATATATGATCGGCAACCTCGATTTTTCGATGCGCGCCGGGCCCGAAGGAGAGGGCTGCTGCCATAATTTCCGGCTGATGCAGAAAGGCAGCAACCCGGCGCTGGTGCCAGTGCCCTACGACTTCGACTTTTCGGGCTTCGTCGATGCGCCTTATGCGACCCCGCCTGCCGAGATCGACGTGGCGAGCGTCAGGGTGCGAAAGTACCGCGGCTATTGCGCGCATAACACTTACGCCTTGGCAGTCGCCGCCGAGCTTCGTGCGAAGCGCGGAGAGGTTGCGACCCTGATCGCCGGCCTGCCCGGCCTGCAGCCGGACCGCGCGCGCAAGGCGACTGCTTATCTCGATCAGTTCTTTGCGCAGATCCAGACCGACGACAGCACCCGCGCGAAAGTGCTGAAGGGGTGCATCGGCTAACCGGGTCTGGCCGGATTGTCGGGTGGCGGGACGATTGCCGCTGAGGCGGAGGCGGCTGCCGCGGCCGCGTTGGCGCGGCTCGGTTCGTCATGCGGGTCGAAGTCGCTCATGTAGCGCTTCATTCCTTCACGCTCACCATATTCGCTGAGCCACAGCACGACGAAGCTGATCGCAAAGGCCATGCTCATGACATAGGCCAGCTCCGCCGCACCGGTGCCGGCGGCGAGGCCGATCCCCACGGACAGGAGGATGTAAAGCGCGTCGCCCGAACTCTTGAGGCTGTTCTTGAAGCGCACCGCACCGGCGATGCCCCCCAGTGCAAAAGCGAGGCTCAGGGAATTCTGGACGATGATCACGATCGACGTGACGGTAATCGGCAGAATCAGAATCGTGCTGATCAGGGATTGATCATATTCGTCCTCGCTGCGCGTCCGCATGTAGACCCAGCTGACCGGCAGGGCGGCAAGAAAGGCGGCAGCGACAGCGGCCAACATCCAGCCGATGCTGCCCCCCAGCGTCCGGATCTGATCATAGCTCCCCTTGGCCACTTGCGCGAAACTGTTCGCGCCTTCCTGGCTGCCGGCGGGCTGGGCGATCAGGTGCTTGGCCTGACCGATCGGCAGCTTCTCCTTCAGGTCGGGAAAGCGGGTCAGGACATACCAGGCGACCAGCGCCAGCAGGGCGTAATAGAAGACCAGCAGCAGCAGCAGACGAACCGCGCGCATCCCATTCACCCCCATCGAACCCCTTGCCTCCAAGCTATTCCTTTTCCCGGCTATCGTCGAGTTCGACATCAGCGGGTGGGATCGGATGCAGCACTGCGTAGCTTTCCTTTATCGGATCATGTCCCAGCGGTGGCCAGTCGATCTCGGGATAAGGCAACTCGGTATCCGGAATGCGGTCGAGCAGATCGCGTAGCAGGGTCAATCGCCCCAACCCCTGATTGTTGAAGTCGACCAGCGTCCACGGCGCATGATCCGTGTGCGTCGCCTCAAGCATCCGCTCACGAGCATCGGTATAGGCCGAGTATTTCTCACGCGCTTCGAGGTCGATCGGGGATAGTTTCCAGCGCTTCATCGGGTTCTCGAGCCGGTCGCGGAAGCGACGCTCCTGCGCCTCCTGGTCGCAGCACAGCCAGTATTTGAAGATCAGCATGCCGTCGTCGACCAGTTGCTTCTCGAACACCGGAACTTCGCGCAGGAACTGTTCAACCTGTTGGTAAGTGGCGAAGCCCATGACCCGCTCGACGCCTGCCCGATTGTACCAGCTGCGATCGAACAGCACGATCTCCCCCTTGGCAGGGAGGTGCTCGACGTAACGCTGGAAATACCATTGGGACTTTTCACGCTCGCTGGGGCTCGAAAGCGCGACGACGCGGCATTGACGGGGGTTCAAGATACGCTGGATCGCGGTGATCGCACCGCCCTTCCCTGCCGTATCCCGCCCTTCGAGAATGACGAGAACCCGCTGCCCGGTTTCCGCCACCCAGCGCGCCATGCTGCTGAGTTCGCGAAGCAACGGCTTCAGATTCTTCTCATATTCCTCGCCGCTAAGCTTGCGCATCCGACCCCCTTGACGGCCCCTTGGAGCCTGGTTGTGACAGCGGCCGTTGGCGGACGCAATCAGGCCGAGGGCAACAGCTTGCCGGGATTGAGGATACCAAGCGGGTCCATGGCGGCCTTGATGGCCTGAAGCGCGCGCAGTCGCGCCGGCGGCAGCAGCCGGGCGAGTTCATCCCGCTTCATCTGCCCGATCCCATGTTCGGCCGAGATCGAGCCGCCTGCCTGCGTGACCAGATCGTGGACCAATCGGCTGACCGGCTGGCCGTGTGTCGAGGGCCAATCGGCATCCGATCCTTCCGGTCCGCGCACATGGAAGTGCACGTTTCCGTCACCGAGATGACCATAGCCGAAGGCGCGGGTTCCGGGGAAAGCGCGCTCTACCTCTGCCGAGGCCGCGAGAATGAATGCCGGCATATCGTCGACCGGGACGGAGATATCGTGCTGGACGGCTGGCCCGCCGGCGCGTTCTGCCTCTGAGATGCTGTCGCGGATGCGCCAGAATGCGTCGGCCTGCGCTTCGCTCGCGGCGATCACGGCGTCGCGGGCAAGGCCGTTGTGAAGGGCGGAAGCCAGCAGACGTTCGAGCAGTTCCGATGGCGGCTGGGCCGAGCTGTCCGCAACTGTCGCTTCGATCAAGGCGTGCCAGGGATGTGTCCCGGCCAGCGGCGGACGTGTGCCAGGAATGTGGCGGAGCACCTGGTCAAGCGTTTCGACGGGCAGGATTTCGAATCCTTCCACCCGGTCGGTAGCCGACTGGAGGGAGCGCAGAAGATCGAGCGCTTGCTGTGGGCTTGCGACGCCGACCCACGCCACCGCCCGGGCGGCAGTCGCCGGCACCAGCTGCACATTCACGGCCGTGACGACCCCGAGCGTCCCTTCCGATCCGATCAGCAGCTGATCCAGACTGTAACCGCGATTGTCTTTCTTCAGCCCGGACAGCCCGTCATGGATCGATCCGTCGGCCAGCACCGCTTCGACGCCAAGCACCAGCCTGCGCATGGTTCCGAACTTCAGCACCTGCGTGCCACCGGCATTCGTGGCGGTGAGACCCCCGACGGTCGCACTGCCGCGTGCCCCAAGAGTTAGCGGAAAGCGACGCCCATGGCGGGTCGCGGCCTCGTGCAGATCGGATAGGATGACGCCCGCTTCGACGATGGCGTGATCATCCGCGATGTGCCGGATACGGTTCATCCGCCGCAGCGAGAGAAGGACGCTGCTGCCGTCCGCGGCGGGCGTCGCGCCGCCGACCATGGAGGTATTCCCTCCCTGCGGCACAAGACCGACACGGTGTTCGGCCGCCAGCCTGACGATCTTGGCCACCTCCTCGGTCGAGCCGGGCTGCAGCAGCGCCACGGAACTGCCGTGCCATCGGCCCCGCCAGTCGGTCAGCCACGGAGCAATGTCCTGCTGATCGGTAACGACGACCCGTTCGCCAAGGCGCGATCGTGCTTCCTCCACCAGGGCGAGCGTTGCATGCATGCGGCCCACATAGGCGCTTGCCCCCCGTCGTGCGAGCGGCGAGAGAGCGAGGAGCGAAGCGAATTCAGTAGGAGCGATTGTGAGCATGCTCGGCGCGATCGGCGGCAACGCGGGACGAAACAGGTGATCCAGCTGGTGGTCGCCCGCGCGACGAACGGGGTCATCGGCAAGGACGGCGGTTTGCCGTGGCACCTGCCTGCCGACCTGAAGCGGTTCAAGGCCCTGACGACCGGCACGGTGATGGTCATGGGGCGCAAGACGTTCGACAGCTTGCCGGGTCTGCTACCGGGGCGACGTCATATCGTGCTGACCCGCAACAAGGATTGGCAGTCCGACGGAGCGGAAGTCGTGCGCAGCGTCGACGAAGCGATCGCCGCTGCGGGAGCCGCAACGATCAGCGTGATCGGAGGGGCAGAGATTTTTGCCTTGTTCATGGCGAGAGCCGACCGGTTGGAGCTGACCGAAGTGTTGGCGGAGGTCGACGGTGATACGGTGATGTCCGACCCACGTGAGGGCGGCGGCTGGCGCGAGCTCGCGCGTGAAGAGCACCCGTCCGCGGACGGTCGGCCGGCTTTTTCCTTCGTGACGCTGGAACATCTCTAGCGCAGCGCGGCGAGCCGGGCGACCTGCTCGCCCAGCACGCGGTCGACCGGTCCGGCAAGCTGGTCGCCGTTCCCCTCGGCAAAGCCGGCGGCTTTGTAGCTGAGGCTGATGGACGTGCCGGATCCCTGCGGCTTCAGCTGGATGTCCATTACCCCGCTCACCGCCTGGTAGAGCAAGGGCCCGAGTGCGCCGGTCAGCAGGACCCGCTTGCCAGGATCGACGAAGGCGACTCGCAGATGTTCGACGCCGCCGTGGCCGGATAGGGTTTCGCAAAAACAGCCGCCGGCCCGAAGCTGAAGCGACAGGTTCTCGGCTTTGCCTGAGTAGCTATGTTCGGGGTTCCACCAGCGCGAGATCAGGCCGATATTGCGGAACACGAGTTCGGGCGGAAGCGAACTGGTCGCGGTATGCCGAATGACGAAACCGCCCGGCGCTTGGCTCTTCACCTCTGCCGCAGCCGGGGTCGCAAGGAGGAGCAGCGGCAACGCGAGCATGATGCGCATGCTCGCAAGATATCGTTACGTGGCCGTGCCGTCCAGAATGGCGTCGATCTGCCGCGCGACCTCCTCGACCGAGGCCATGCCGTCCACGCGTTTCACCAGACCGCGCTCCTCGTAATAGGGCAGGATCGGTGCAGTCTTTGCACGGTATTCGGCCATGCGGGTGCGGACGGTCTGTTCGTTATCGTCGGGCCGACGCTTGAATTCATGCGCCCCGCACACGTCACAGCTGCCCTCGACCTTCGGCAGCTTGAAATGATCATGATAGCTCGCGCCACAATTGGCGCAGGTGAAACGGCCGGTGATCCGGTCGACGAGCGCCTCTTCATCGACTTCGAGTTCGATGACGTAATCCAGCTTACGGCCGCGGTCCGCAAGCAACAGGTCCAGCGCCTCGGCCTGGTGCTGGGTGCGGGGGAAACCGTCGAAAATGGCACCGAGGTTCTGGGAGCTGTCGAGGCGCTCGCCGATCAGTGCGGAGACGATCGCATCGCTGACCAGTTCGCCGGCCTCCATCACCGCCTTGGCCTTGAGCCCGATCGGGGTGCCCGCCGCGACTGCATGACGCAGCATGTCGCCCGTGGACAATTGCACCATCCCGCGCTGACGCTCGAGCCGCTGCGCCTGGGTGCCTTTGCCGGCACCCGGCGGCCCAAGAAGGATGATGTTCACGTCTGGCGTCCCCTGTTCGGCTGCTCGACTATTGGCGGCTCAACGCCGCCGGGCGCCCTTCAGCTTCGCCTTCTTGATAAGATCGCCATATTGATGGGCGATCAGATGGCTCTGGATCTGGCTGACCGTATCCATCGTCACGTTCACCACGATCAACAGGCTGGTCCCGCCAAGGTAGAAAGGGATGCCGGCCTGGGTGAACAGGATTTCCGGAATGAGGCAGATCAGCGTCAGATACGCAGCGCCGATCACGGTGATACGGGTCAGCAGCGTATCGAAATATTGCTCGGTTGCCTTGCCCGGACGCACGCCGGGAATGAAGCCGCCGTGCCGCTTCAGATTCTCGGCCGTTTCTTCCGAATTGAACTGCACCGACGTGTAGAAGAAGCAGAAAAAGATGATCCCCAGCCCATAGAGGGTCATGAAGATCGGGCTGCCGTGCTGCAGATAGGTTGACAGGGTGATCAGGAATTCGCTCCCGCCCTCGCTCTGCGGATTGGCGCCTGCCATCTGGATGACGGTCAGCGGCATCAGGAGCAGTGACGAGGCGAAGATCGGCGGGATCACGCCCGCGGTATTGATCTTGATCGGGAGGTGGCTGCGCTCCTGCTGCATCGCCCCGCGCGCCGTCTGGCGCTTCGGGTATTGGATGAGGACGCGCCGCTGAGCCCGCTCCATGAAGCAGATGAACAGGATCAGGCCGACCGCAAGCGCGATGATCGCTACGATGATCAGCGGGTCCATTGTCCCCGTGCGGCCGCCTTCGAACAATTGCGCGAGCGCACGCGGCAGGGTCGCGACGATCCCGGCCATGATGATCAGTGAAATGCCGTTGCCGATGCCGCGGCTGGTGATCTGCTCGCCGATCCACATCAGGAACAGCGTGCCGCCTACCAGGCTGACCGTCGCGGCGACGCGGAAGGTGATGCCGGGCTCGACTACCGCTGCGATTCCCTGGGTGGCGCCAAGGCCTTCCAAACCGACCGCGATGAAGTAACCCTGCACGGTAGTGAGCAGCACGGTCAGGTAGCGGGTGTACTGGTTGAGCTTCTTGCGCCCGGTCTCACCCTCCTTCTTCAGGGCCTGCCACGGGCCGTACATGGTCGCACCGAGCTGCACCACGATGGAGGCAGTGATGTACGGCATGACGCCGAGCGCGATGATGCTCATCCGCTCGAGGCTGCCGCCCGAGAAGGTGTTGAAGAAATCCAGCACGCCGCCGCGCTGCGTTTCGAACAAGGCCGCCATGGAACGCGGATCGATGCCCGGCATCGGCACATGGCTGAGCAACCGGAACAATATCAGCGCACCAAGGGTGAACCAGATGCGCTTTTTGAGCTCGGTTGCCTTGCTGAAGCTCGCAAGACTGATGTTTGATGCCAGTTGTTCGGCGGCGGATGCCATTCGAAGTCCTTAATGAAGCAAAGGCGGCGAAAGGCTTCGCAACCCCCCGCCGCCCCATATAGTCGCCGGAGCGCGCTTGAGAAGCACACTCCGGCAAGCGGCGCTTACTTGGCCGACTTGGCTGCCTTGTCGGCGATGCGAGCTTCGCGCGCCTTGCCCTTCTTGGCCTTGGCGAGTTCAGCCGGATCCTTGCGCTCGATCAATTCGATCGAACCGCCAGCCTTCTCCACGGCCTCCCGCGCGCCCTTGGAAGCGCCGGCGACGCGAAAGCTGACCTTGCTGGTCAACTCGCCCTTGCCGAGGAGGCGAACGCCGTCCTTGCCGCCACGAGCGAGGCCAGCAGCCTTCAGCGCAGCGTGGTCGAGCGTGCCGTCGGTCGACAGCTTGCCGGCGTCGATCATCTTCTGGATCGCGCCCAGGTTCACTTCCGCATGATCGCGGGCGAAGATGTTGTTGAAGCCACGCTTCGGCAGCCGCATGTGAAGCGGCATCTGGCCGCCTTCAAACCCGAAAATGCTGACGCCGGAACGGCTGGTCTGGCCCTTTTGACCACGTCCGGCGGTCTTGCCCAGGCCCGAACCGATACCACGCCCTACGCGGACGCGACCCTTGCGGGCACCGGGATTGTCACGGATTTCGTTGAGTTTCATGTCGTTGCACTCGCTTTCGCTTTTGTCGCGCATGGGCCACCGCGCAAAGCGATGGCCCAATTGATGGTTGTTACTTTTCGACGCTCACCAGATGCTGCACCTTGCGGATTTGGCCGAGGACCTCGGGGGTCTCCTCCACTTCCACGGTGCGGTGCATCTTGTTGAGGCCGAGACCGACCAGCGTCGCGCGCTGAGTCTTGTCGCGGCGGATCGGCGAACCGGTCTGCGTGATCTTGATGGTAGCCACCCTTATTACTCCGCGATCGCTTCGGCCGTGGCTTCCGCCTCGGCGCTCGCCATACCGCTGCGGCCGAGCAGGTCGGCGACCTTCTTGCCGCGACGCTGCGCCACCGAACGGGGGCTGGTCTGTTCCTTGAGCGCCTCGAAGGTCGCCCGAATCATGTTGTAGGGATTGGAAGTGCCGACCGACTTGGTCACCACGTCGGCCACGCCCAGGCTTTCGAAGATCGCGCGCATCGGGCCGCCGGCAATGATGCCGGTACCCGGAGGCGCCGCACGGAGCGCCACCTTGCCGGCGCCGAAGTGACCGCGGCCGTCATGGTGCAGGGTGCGGCCATCGCGCAGCGGCACGCGGATCATGGCCTTCTTGGCCGCCGCCGTCGCCTTGCTGATCGCTTCCGGCACTTCGCGGGCCTTGCCGTGACCGAAGCCGGCGCGACCCTTGCCATCGCCGACCACGACCAGCGCGGCAAAGCCGAAGCGCTTACCGCCCTTCACGGTCTTGGACACGCGGTTGATGTGGACGAGCTTCTCGATCAGCTCCTCACCATCGTCGTCGCGGTTGCCACGACGGTCGTCACGGCGGCCACGGCCACCATCACGTCCACCGCGACCACCGTCACGGCCACGACCGCCGCCACGTCCACCGCGCGGACCGCGGCTCTCAGATGCGGTTTCGGCCGCAGTCGCCGTTTCGGGAGTACCCTGCGGATTGGATGCCGCCGGCGGCTCGGTGCTTTCCACCGGGGTCTGGTTTTCGTCAGCCATCACTTAGAACTCCAGCCCGCCTTCGCGGGCGGCATCGGCCAGGGCCTTGACCCGGCCATGAAACAGGAAGCCGCCGCGATCGAACACGACGCGATCGACACCGGCAGCCTTGGCGCGCTCGGCCAGGGTCTTGCCGACCTGGGCCGCGCCATCCTTGGTCGCATTGGCCTTGCCGCGCAGATCCTTGTCCAGCGTCGAGGCGGCAGCAACCGTGGTCCCGGCGGTGTCGTCGATGATCTGGGCATAGATATGCTTGCCCGAGCGATGCACAGACAGGCGGGGCTTGCCCGCGGCACGCGACCGCAGCGCGGTCCGGACCCGCCGGCGGCGGCGATCGAAGAGGGAGAGCTTGGCCATTACTTCTTCTTCCCTTCCTTACGGAAGATGTACTCGCCACGGTACTTGATGCCCTTGCCCTTGTAGGGCTCGGGCTTGCGCCAGCGGCGGATCTCGGCCGCAACCTGGCCGACCATCTGCTTGTCGATGCCGCTGATCTCAACCGTGTTGGGATCGGGCGTCTTGATGTCGACACCTTCCGGCACCGCATAGTTGACGTCGTGGCTGTAGCCGAGCTGCAGCTTCAGGTTCTTGCCTTGGGCCGCGGCACGATAGCCGACGCCGGTGATTTCCAGCACCTTGGTGAAGCCTTCGGTCACACCGGTGACCAGGTTCTGCACGTTGGTCCGCTGCATGCCCCAGGCCGCACGCGAACGCTGGCTGTCGTTGACCGGCTGGACGCTGATCTGGCCATCCTCCACGGTGGTCTGAACGAGATCGTCCATCACCGCCATGGACAACGTGCCCTTGGGTCCCTTCACGGAGAGCGTGGAGCCTTCCAGGTTCGCGGTCACGCCTGCCGGCACCGGAACCGGCCTTTTGCCGATACGGGACATCTTAGAATACCTCCGCCAGTACCTCGCCGCCGACATTCTGATCGCGCGCTTCCGCGTCGCTCAGAACACCACGTGGCGTCGAGACAATGGTCATGCCGAGGCCGTTGCGGATCCGCGGCAGCTCACGAGCGCCCGAATAGACCCGGCGACCGGGCTTCGACACGCGCGCAACATGCTGGATCGCAGGCTGGCCTTCGAAATACTTGAGTTCGATCCGAAGGCCCTTCTGGCCCGCCAGCTCCTCCTCGGAGTAGCCGCGGATGTAGCCTTCGCGCTGCAACACGTCGAGGACGCGGGTACGCAGCTTGGAAGCCGGCGTCAGGATCGAGTCCTTGCGCGCCTGCTGGCCGTTGCGGATGCGGGTGAGCATGTCACCCAGGGGATCGGTCATCGCCATCTCTTCGTGACCCTTACCAGCTCGACTTCGTCAGGCCCGGGATCAGGCCCTTGTTGCCCAATTCCCGAAGCATGACGCGCGACAAACGGAACTTGCGATAATAGGCGCGCGAGCGGCCGGTCAGCTCGCACCGGTTACGGATGCGGGTCTTGTTGCCGTTGCGCGGCAGCTCGGCCATCTTCAGGCGGGCGATGAGACGCTCGGTCTCATCAAGCGACTTGTCGTTCGCTTTTGCCTTCAGCTTCTCGAGCTTCGGTGCGGTCTTCTCGACGAGCTTCTTGCGACGCTCGTTCTTGTTGATCGAACTCAGTTTCGCCATGACTTAAGTTCTTCTCCTAACGCCGGCCGCTCACGCGGCCTGCTTGGTCTCGGTGTCCGCGGGGAACGGGAAGTTGAACAGGCGCAGCAGCTCGCGCGCTTCTTCATCCGTCTTCGCGGTGGTGGTGACGATGATGTCCATGCCCCGGACCTTGTCGATCTGGTCATAGTTGATCTCCGGGAACACGATCTGTTCCTTGAGACCCATCGCATAGTTGCCCCGGCCGTCGAACGACTTGGGATTGAGGCCGCGGAAGTCGCGGACGCGCGGCAGGGCGATCGTGACCAGCCGGTCCAGGAACTCGTACATCCGCTCGCGGCGCAAGGTGACCTTGCAGCCGATCGGCATGCCTTCGCGCAGCTTGAACTGAGCGATCGACTTCTTGGCCTTGGTGATGACCGGCTTCTGGCCGGAGATCGCCTGCATCTCGGCCGCTGCGGCCTCGACCTTCTTCTTGTCCTGGGTCGCCTCACCGACGCCCATGTTGATGACGATCTTTTCGAGCTTCGGCACTTCGAACTTGTTCTTGTAGCCGAACTTCTCGGTCATCGCCTTCGCGATGCGATCGTCATAGTCCTTCTTCAGGCGCGGAGTATATGCCTGCTCAGCCATTGATCAGTTCCCCGGACTTGGCCGCGATCCGAACCTTTTTGCCGTCGCGCTCCTCGAAGCGGACGCGGGTCGGCTTGCCGGTCTTCGGGTCGGCGATCGCGACCTTGGACACGTGCAGCGGCGCTTCCTTGCGCTCCAGGCCGCCCTGCGGGTTGACCTGGGTCGCCTTCTTGTGACGAACGGCGACGTTGACGCCGGCCACCACGACCTTTTGTTCCTTGGGCATGGACTGGACGACCTCACCGGTCTTGCCCTTGTCCTTGCCCGACAGGATGACGACCTTGTCGCCCTTCTTGATCTTCGCGGCGGCCATTACAGCACCTCCGGCGCGAGGCTGATGATCTTCATGTGCTTCTTGGCGCGCAGTTCGCGCACCACCGGGCCAAAGATACGAGTGCCGATCGGCTCCTCGTTCTTGTTGACCAGCACGGCGGCGTTGCTGTCGAAGCGGATCACCGAACCGTCCGGACGACGAATGTCCTTGGCGGTGCGGACGATCACGGCACGGTGAACGTCACCCTTCTTCACTCGGCCACGCGGAGCGGCTTCCTTGACGGAGACGACAATGATGTCGCCCACGCCCGCCACCCGGCGCTTGGAGCCGCCCAGCACCTTGATGCACTGGACGCGCTTGGCGCCGCTGTTGTCCGCGACGTCCAGGTTGGACTGCATCTGGATCATGGGTCTACCCTATCCTTCGCGGTTCAGACGTTGGCCGCTTCGGCCAGGTCGGAGGCCTTGGCCTCGCCAACCAGCCCGGCAACGGTCCAGGTCTTGAGCTTCGACAATGGCGCGCATTCTTCGATGCGCACCTGCTGACCCACCGAGTAGGCATTCGCCTCGTCGTGGGCATGATACTTCTTCGACAGCTTGATGATCTTGCCGTACAGCGGGTGCTTCACCCGCCGCTCGACGCGGACCACCACGGTCTTGTCACCCTTGTCGGACACCACGGTGCCGGTCAGGACGCGCTTGGGCATCTCTTCTTCTCCCTTACGCCTGAGCCGACGCGTCGGCGTTGGACGCCGCGTTGGTCTGGGCGCGCTGGCTTTGCAGCGTCTTGATCCGGGCAATGGTGCGACGCACCTCCTTGACCCGGCTCGGCTTTTCCAGCTGGTTGGTCGCCGCCTGGAAGCGCAGGTTGAACTGCTCGCGCTTCAGCTCGGACAGCTGGGTGGACAGCTGATCGTCGGTCTTCACCGACAGGTCTTCTTGCTTCGCCATGGTTAGTCAGCCTCAACCAGGGTCTCGCCAAGGCGGGCGACCACCTTGACCTTGATAGGGAGCTTCTCGGCCGCCCGCTCGAACGCCGTCTTGGCGAGCGGTCCGGGAACGCCGTCGAGCTCGAACAGGATCCGGCCCGGCTTGACCCGAGCGACCCAGAACTCAGGGCTACCCTTACCGGAGCCCATGCGGACTTCGGCCGGCTTGCTCGACACGGGCAGGTCCGGGAAGATCCGGATCCACAAACGCCCCTGGCGCTTGATGTGACGCGTGATCGCGCGGCGAGCCGCCTCGATCTGGCGAGCGGTGATCCGCTCCGGCTCCATGGCCTTGAGGCCGAAGGCGCCGAAGTTGAGCTCGGTACCGCCCTTGGCGTTGCCGTGGATACGGCCCTTGAACGCCTTGCGGAACTTGGTGCGCTTTGGTTGCAGCATCTCGTTTCTTCCTTACCGGCGCCGGTCGTCGTCGCGCGCCGGGCGGACGCCGGAAGTCTGAGCTTCCATCATCAGGCGGTCCTGGGCGAGCGGGTCGTGACCCAGGATCTCGCCCTTGAACACCCACACCTTGACGCCGCATACACCATAAGCAGTGTGCGCCTGCGCCTCAGCGTAATCGACATTGCCACGCAGCGTGTGCAGCGGCACGCGGCCTTCGCGATACATCTCGCTGCGGGCGATCTCCGCGCCGCCGAGACGGCCACCGCAGGCGACACGAATGCCGTCCGCACCAAGCCGCATGGCCGACTGAACGGCGCGCTTCATCGCACGGCGGAACGCGATACGGCGCTCCAGCTGGTCGGCGATGCCCTGGGCGACCAGGCGCGCGTCAATCTCCGGCTTGCGGATCTCGACGATGTTGAGGCTGACTTCAGAGCCGGTCATCTTGCCCAGCGTCTTCTTCAGCTTCTCGATGTCCGAGCCCTTCTTGCCGATGATCACGCCGGGGCGCGCGGCATAGATGGAGATCCGGCACAGCTTGGCCGGACGCTCGATCACCACCTTGGAAATCGCGGCCTGGGGCAGCGTCTTCATGATGTACTGGCGGATCTTCAGATCCTCGAGCAACAGGCGCCCGTAGTCCTGACCTTCCGCGAACCAGCGGCTGTCCCAGGTACGGTTGATCTGCAGCCGGAGGCCGACCGGATTCGACTTCTGACCCATTAGGCTTCTTCCTGCTCGCGCACGACGACGCGGATGCGGCTGAACGGCTTCACGATACGGCTCGACCGGCCACGGGCACGGGTGGCGAACCGCTTCATGCTGATCGACTTGCCCACGCTCGCTTCCGACACGACCAGCGCATCGACATCGAGGTTGTGGTTGTTCTCGGCATTCGCGACGGCGGAGGCGAGCACCTTGTAGACATCCTCGCTCATGCCCTTGGGGCTGAACTTCAGGATGTTGAGTGCTTCCTCGACCCGGCGGCCGCGGATCAGCTGAGCCACCAGGTTCAGCTTGCGGGCCGAACCACGAATGGTGTTGCCAACGGCGAGCGCTTCCTTGTCGCCCACCTTGCGGGGTGCAGCTTGCTTGCCCATTACCGCTTGCCCTTCTTGTCGGCGGCGTGACCCGGGAAGTAGCGCGTGGGCGCGAACTCACCGAGCTTCATGCCGACCATGTCCTCGTTGACGGACACCGGCACGAACTTGCGGCCGTTGTAGACGTTGAAGGTCAGCCCGACGAACTGCGGAAGGATCGTGGAACGGCGCGACCAGGTCTTGATCGGCGCGCGCTTGGACGCTTCCTGAGCAGCTTCTGCCTTCTTGAGAAGGGAGAGCTCGACGAACGGACCTTTCCAAATGGAACGAGCCATGGTGGCTTAGCCCTTCTTCTTCGCGTGACGCGACCGGATGATGAACTTGTCGGTCGCCTTGTTGTGACGGGTGCGGGCACCCTTGGTCGGCTTGCCCCACGGAGTGACCGGGTGACGGCCGCCCGAGGTCCGGCCTTCACCACCGCCGTGCGGGTGGTCGACCGGGTTCTTGGCGACGCCGCGGGTCAGCGGACGGCGACCGAGCCAGCGGGTACGGCCCGCCTTGGCTAGCGTCTGGTTGCCGTTGTCCGGGTTGGACACGGCACCCACCGTCGCCATGCAATCGGAGCGGACGTAGCGCTGTTCACCCGAATTGAGGCGAACGATCACCATGCCCTTGTCGCGACCAACCACCTGCACATAGGTGCCGGCGGCACGCGCAATCTGACCGCCCTTGCCCGGCTTCATCTCCACATTGTGGACGATGGTGCCGACCGGCATCTGGCCGATCTCCATGGCATTGCCCGGCTTCACGTCGACCTTCTTGCCGGCAACCACCGTGTCGCCCGGAGCAAGCCGCTGCGGCGCGATGATGTAAGCCTGAGCGCCACCTTCGTAGGTGACTAGCGCGATGAACGCCGACCGGTTGGGGTCGTATTCGAGACGCTCAACCGTGGCCGGCACGTCCCAGGTCCGACGCTTGAAGTCGATGATCCGGTACTTCTGCTTGTGGCCGCCCGCGATGCCGCGGCTGGTCACATGGCCCTTGTTGTTACGACCGCCCGTCTTGCGCCTGCCTTCGGTAAGCGCCTTGACCGGCTTGCCCTTCCAGAGCGCCGACTTGTCGACGAGGATCAGGCCGCGGCGGGCCGGACTCGTCGGCTTATATGCTTTGAGTGCCATTAGCCCCTCACGCCTTCGGTAATGTCGATCGACTGGCCCTCGGCCAGCGTCACGACCGCCTTCTTCTCGTCCGAGCGCTGGTAGGGACGGCCCTTCCACTTCTTGGACTTGCCCTTGGTCACCAGCGTGTTGACGCCGGTCACGGTGACGTTGAACAACGCCTCCACCGCGGCCTTGATCTCCGGCTTTGAAGCCTTGGACGCGACCTTGAAGACGACCGCGTTATGCTCGGAAAGCATGGTCGACTTTTCGGTGATGTGCGGCGCCAGGACGACGTCGTAGTGGCGATTGTCGATCGCCTGCGTGGTCGGCTTTTTAGCCATTGAACCGGGCCTCCAGCTTTTCCACCGCAGCGCGGGTCAAGACCAGCGTGTCGTGGCGCATGATGTCGTAGACGTTGGCGCCAACCGCCGGCAGCAGGTTGATGCTGTGGAGGTTGGACGAAGCGCGGGCAAACCCGACGTTGAGCGCGTCACCGTCGATCACCAGTGTCTTGGTGCCAAAGCCAAGCTGTGCCAGCTTCGCCTGCAGCGCCTTGGTCTTGCCTTCGGCCATGTCCAGGTTGTCGAGCACGATCAGTTGTCCGTCACGTGCCTTGCTGGACAGCGCCATCTTCAGGCCCAGCTGACGCACCTTCTTGTTCAGCGAGGCGCTGAACACGCGGGCCCGTGGACCGTGAGCCTTGCCGCCGCCGATGAAGATCGGGGCGCGGCGATCGCCGTGACGAGCCGTACCGCCGCCCTTCTGGCGACCGAACTTCTTGCCCGTGCGGGCAACGTCCGACCGCTCGCGAGCGGCACGCGCCGGGGCGCGGCGGTTCACCAGCTGCCAGGTGACGACGCGGTGCAGGATGTCGGCGCGGGGCTCGACACCGAAAACGGCATCATTGAGCTCCAGGTCGCCGCCCGTCTGCGCATCGAGGGTCTTGACTTCGACCTTCATCGCTTAGCCTTCCGTGCTCTCGTCGGCGGCCGGCGCGGTGTCCGCGGCAGGCGCTTCCGAAGCGTTGTTGTTCTGAGCGGCCGCGACCTGCTTGAGGCTGGCCGGATACGGCGCATTCTCGTTGCGGGCGACCTTGACCGCGTCCTGGACGCAGAGCCAGCCACCCTTGTGGCCGGGGACCGAACCCTTCACGAACAGCAGACCGCGCTCGACGTCCGTGCGGACGATCTCGAGGTTCTGCTGCGTGCGGTTACGGGCACCCATGTGACCGGCCATCTTCTTGTTCTTGAAGACGCGGCCCGGATCCTGGCGGTTACCGGTCGAACCGTGCGAACGGTGCGAGACCGAGACGCCGTGGGTCGCGCGAAGACCGCCGAAGCCCCAGCGCTTCATGGCGCCGGCGAAGCCCTTGCCCTGAGTGACGCCCGAGATGTCGACTAGCTGGCCTTCAATAAAGTGGTCGGCGGAGATTTCCGCACCGAGATCGAGCAGTGCGTCCTCGGCCACCCGGAACTCGACGACGCGAGCCTTGGGCTCGACCTCGGCCTTGCCGAAGGCGGCGCGCTGCGGCTTGGCAACATTCTTCGCCTTGGCCGTGCCAGCGCCCAGCGCAACAGCGGTATATCCATCCTTGTCGGCCTCGCGGCGACCGACGACCTGTACTCCGTCCAGCTGCAGAACGGTAACCGGCACGTGCCGACCGTCCGCGCCAAACAGGCGGGTCATTCCTACCTTCTTCGCGATCACGCCGGTGCGCATGATCCACACTCCCTTACAGAGGCCTGCCCCGTCGCCGGAACAGGCATGCAGCCCGTGAATGATGCGTGCCCCCGCTGGGCTATTCTCACCCGAAGGTGAGAGCGGGGGACGCAGACCGGGTGACCCGAAGGTCGCCCGCGGTATCCCTTGTCTATGTTGCTCAGCAGGATCGCTGGAGAAGCGATTCAACCGCTGTGCGAGGCCCTTAGGCCAGTTTGATCTCCACGTCCACACCCGCTGCGAGATCGAGCTTCATTAGCGCGTCGACCGTCTGGGGGGTCGGCTGAACGATGTCCAGCAGACGCTTGTAGGTGCGAACCTCGAACTGCTCGCGCGACTTCTTGTCGACGTGCGGCGAGCGGTTCACCGTGAACTTCTCGATACGCGTCGGCAGCGGAATGGGACCGCGGATCAGGGCGCCGGTACGACGAGCCGTGTCGGCAATGTCGCCAGTGGCCTGATCGAGCACGCGGTGATCAAAGGCTTTAAGGCGAATCCGGATATTCTGCGTTTCCATGTCCAACTACCGATGCGAAAGAGCCAAACCCGTCCTTCCCGAAGGAACTGGGGCCTACACTAAATGGCAAGCGCGACGCTGACCCTTCGGCCAAAACGCCGCGCTTGCGCGAAACTGAAGCGAGCCGCGAATCCCCCGGAGGGTCGCCGCGGCTCGCCCTATATTACTTCGTGATGTTGCCGACAACCCCCGCGCCGACGGTCCGGCCACCTTCGCGGATCGCGAAGCGAAGACCGGTGTCCATGGCGATCGGAGCGATCAGCTTCACGCCCAGCGACACGTTGTCGCCCGGCATGACCATCTCGGTGCCTTCCGGCAGCTGCACTTCGCCCGTCACGTCGGTCGTGCGGAAGTAGAACTGCGGACGGTAGTTGGCGAAGAACGGCGTGTGGCGACCGCCCTCGTCCTTGGACAGGACGTACACTTCGGCCTGGAAGTCGGTGTGCGGAGTGATCGAGCCGGGCTTGCAGAGAACCTGGCCACGCTCGACCTCTTCGCGGCCAACGCCACGGATGAGCGCGCCGATGTTGTCGCCGGCCTGGCCCTGGTCGAGCAGCTTGCGGAACATCTCGACGCCGGTCACGACCGTCTTCTTGGTGTCCTTGATGCCGACGATCTCGACTTCTTCGCCGACCTTGACGATGCCGGTCTCAACACGGCCGGTCACCACGGTGCCGCGGCCCGAGATCGAGAACACGTCCTCGATCGGCATCAGGAACGGCTTGTCGAGCGGACGCTCCGGCTGCGGAATCCAGTCGTCGACGGCCTGCATCAGCTTCAGGATCGCCTGCTTGCCGATCTCTTCGTTGCTGTCCTCGAGGGCAGCGAGAGCCGAACCGGCAACGATCGGGATGTTGTCGCCGTCGAAGCCGCGCTTGGACAGCTCCTCGCGGATTTCGAGCTCGACCAGCTCCAGCAGTTCGGGATCGTCGACCTGGTCGACCTTGTTCAGGAAGACGACCATGGTCGGAACGCCGACCTGCGCCGCGAGCAGGATGTGCTCCTTGGTCTGCGGCATCGGGCCGTCGGCGGCCGAGACCACCAGGATCGCGCCGTCCATCTGCGCCGCGCCGGTGATCATGTTCTTCACATAATCGGCGTGGCCCGGGCAATCGACGTGCGCATAGTGGCGGTTCTGGGTCTCATACTCGACGTGCGCCGTCGAGATGGTGATGCCGCGCTCACGCTCTTCCGGAGCCTTGTCGATGTTCGCGAAATCGACCTTCTCCGAAAGGCCCTCTTCCGAGAGCACCTTGGTGATCGCCGCGGTGAGCGACGTCTTGCCATGGTCGACGTGACCGATGGTGCCGATGTTCACGTGCGGCTTGTTCCGCTCGAATTTCGCCTTCGCCATTTTACGCCTCTTCTAGGGTGTTGAACTGGGCGGCCCGCCCAAGTGCGAGCGCGCCCATAGCCACTATTTACTGGTTACGCCAGCTTCGCCTTGACCTCGTCCGCCACGTTCTGCGGGACTTCTTCATAGTGCGAGAACTGCATGGTGTATTGCGCCCGGCCCTGCGTGAACGAGCGGAGCTGGTTCACGTAACCGAACATGTTCGCAAGCGGAACCATTGCCTCGACCGCCTGGGCGTTGCCCCGCGTGTCGGTGCCCTGGATCTGGCCACGACGGCTGTTCAGGTCGCCGATCACGTCGCCGAGGTAATCCTCGGGGGTTACGACCTCGACCTTCATGATCGGCTCGAGCAGCTTGATGCCGGCTTTCTGAGCCGCCTCACGCATCGCGCCACGGGCGCAAATCTCGAACGCCAGGGCCGAGGAGTCGACGTCGTGGTACTTGCCGTCGACCAGATGCACTTCGAAATCGATGATCGGGAAGCCGATCAGCGAACCCGTCTCGGCGGTTTCGCGCATGCCCTTCTCGACCGACGGGATATATTCCCGCGGGACGTTGCCGCCCTTGATCTCGTCGATGAACTGGAAGCCGGAGCCGCGTTCGCCGGGAATGACGTTGATCTTGATCTCGCCGAACTGACCCGAACCACCCGACTGCTTCTTGTGGGTGTAGGTCAACTCCACCGGCTTCGCGAGATATTCGCGGTACGCGACCTGCGGAGCGCCGACGTTGGCCTCGACCTTGAATTCGCGCTTCATGCGATCGACCAGGATCTCCAGGTGGAGTTCGCCCATCCCCTTGATGATGGTCTGGCCGGATTCATGGTCGGTGCTGACGCGGAAAGACGGGTCCTCGCGAGCGAGACGGTTGAGCGCAACGCCCATCTTTTCCTGGTCGGCCTTGGTCTTTGGTTCGACCGACAGCTCGATGACCGGATCCGGGAATTCCATCCGTTCGAGGATGATCGGCGCGTTGATCGCGCACAGCGTATCGCCGGTGGTGGTGTCCTTGAGACCCGCCAGCGCGACGATGTCGCCTGCATAAGCGATCTGTATGTCCTCACGCTCGTTCGCATGCATCAGCAGCATGCGGCCGACCTTTTCCTTCTTTTCCTTGACGCTGTTGACCACCTGCGACGCGGTCTCGAGCTTGCCCGAATAGATGCGGGCAAAGGTCAGCGTGCCGACGAACGGGTCGTTCATGATCTTGAACGCCAGAGCCGAGAACGGCGCATTGTCGTCCGAGGCGCGCGAATCCTCGCTGCCGTCGGGCAGGATGCCCTTGATGGCCGGGACGTCGAGCGGGCTCGGCAGATAGTCGACCACCGCGTCGAGCAACGGCTGCACGCCCTTGTTCTTGAATGCCGAGCCGCAGACCACCGGCACGAACGCCATGTTGAGCGTACCCTTGCGGATCAGCTTCTTGAGGGTCGCCGTATCGGGCTCGTTGCCCTCGAGATAGGCTTCCATCGCCGCGTCGTCCTGCTCGACCGCGATCTCGATCAGGTTCGTGCGGGCTTCGGCCGCCTTGTCCTTCAGGTCTTCCGGGATTTCCTGATACTCGAACTTGGCGCCCAGGCTCTCTTCAAGCCAGACGATGGCGCGGTTTTCGACCAGGTCGACGAGACCCTTGAACCCACCCTCAATGCCGATCGGGAGATACAACACCGCCGGGCGCGCACCCAGACGATCGATGATCGACTGGACGCAGAACTCGAAGTTGGCGCCGGTACGGTCGAGCTTGTTGACGAAGCACATCCGCGGAACGCCATATTTGTCGGCCTGCCGCCACACCGTCTCCGACTGCGGCTCGACGCCGGCAACACCGTCGAAGCAGGCGACTGCGCCGTCGAGCACGCGCAGCGAACGCTCGACCTCGATGGTGAAGTCGACGTGGCCCGGCGTGTCGATGATGTTGATGCGGTGCTCTTCGCCCTTGCCTTCAGCAGCCCGCCACACGCAGGTGGTCGCCGCGGAGGTGATGGTGATCCCGCGCTCCTGCTCCTGCTCCATCCAGTCCATGGTGGCGGTGCCTTCGTGCACTTCGCCGATCTTGTAGGACTTGCCGGTGTAATAAAGGATGCGCTCGGTCGTCGTCGTCTTGCCGGCGTCGATGTGCGCCATGATGCCGATATTGCGATAACGATCGAGCGGATGGCTGCGGGCCATGGTCGGTTCTTCCTTAGCGATATGGGGAGCCGGCCGGATGCCAGCGCCCCCATGATATAGGTGTAAAAATTACCAGCGCCACCCGGAGGCGGCAGCCGGAGATACCTTTACCAGCGATAGTGCGAGAAGGCGCGGTTCGCTTCGGCCATGCGATGCGTATCCTCACGCTTCTTCACGGCGTTGCCGCGGTTCTGCGAGGCATCCATCAGCTCACCCGACAGACGGCCGGCCATGGTCTTTTCCGAACGCGAGCGGGCCGCGCTGATCAGCCAGCGGATGGCAAGCGCCTGGGCCCGCTCGGTACGCACCTCGACCGGGACCTGATAGGTCGCACCGCCGACGCGGCGACTGCGGACCTCGATACCCGGCTTCACATTGTTGAGCGCGTCGTGGAAGACCCCGATCGGGTCCTTCTTCAAACGGGCCTCGACGTTGTCGAGCGCGCCATACACGATGCTTTCGGCAACCGACTTCTTACCATCCAGCATGATGTTGTTCATGAACTTGGACAGGGTGATGTCCCCGAACTTCGGATCGGGAAGGATCTCGCGCTTTTCTGGGCGACGACGACGAGACATGGCAGTGTTCCTTTATGACGATGGGCGCGCCAGCCGTTTCGGGCGGCGCTGCCTCGAACCAGCTTACTTGGGCCGCTTGGCGCCGTACTTGGAGCGCGACTGACGGCGATCCTTCACACCCTGCGTGTCGAGCACGCCGCGAAGCACGTGATAACGGACGCCCGGAAGGTCGCGCACACGACCGCCGCGGATCAGCACGACGCTGTGTTCCTGGAGGTTGTGGCCTTCGCCCGGGATGTAGCTGATCACTTCGCGCTGGTTGGTCAGGCGGACCTTGGCCACCTTGCGCAGCGCCGAGTTCGGCTTCTTCGGGGTCGTGGTATAGACACGGGTGCAGACGCCGCGCTTTTGCGGATTCTGCTCCATCGCAGGGACCTTCGACTTGGCCTTTTGCGGTTCGCGACCCTTGCGGATCAGCTGGTTAATCGTCGGCATGAAGCCCTTCACCTTTCGACTGGGTTACTTTGCGCAACGCAAATGCGTGAACGCCTGACAGCCGCCCCTTGTGGGGGGTGGGCCGCCCGGCCTTCACGTCGTTGAGCAATGTTCAGCTCTTGCCCGGCAAGCACGCTACGGAGCCTTGCGGACGAGCGGGCCCCTACAGCGAACCCGCCTGCCGGTCAACGGGGATGGGCACCAAAACGGCTACTCCGTCGTCTTGCCGTCCCATTCGTCATTGTCGTGGTCGCGCTCGGCCTGGGCCTTGTCCTTGTGGACCACACCGTCCTTATGCTCGGGCGGGCCGTAGAGCGTGTAGAACTGCAGCGGCTCGTCGCTGGTGTTCTTCACATTGTGGCGGGCGCCGGCCGGAACGATCACGGCGAAGTCATCCTCGACCTTGTTCTCCTTGCCGTCGATGATCACCACGCCCTCCCCTTCCTCGAAGCGGAAGAACTGGTCGCGATCCTCGTGCGTCTCCTCGCCGATCTCCTCGCCCGGAGCGAGGCTCATCAGCACGAGCTGGAGATGCTCGCCGGTGTAGAGCACCCGGCGGAAATCGTTGTTGGCGATGGTCGCTTCTTCGATGTCTGCACAATAGCCGCGCTTCACTTGGACGATCCTTTCTTCATGGGGTCGTGACCCCAGTTCTTGAGGCTGTAGGCCCAGCGGGAATCCTCCGGATGGGCGGGCTTCTGGGCCTTGTGGCGGTGGACGTAGGAGATGACCTTGCGCATGTGGGCAAGATCGTCGTCCGTGAAATCGGCCTTCTTCTTGCCGAGCAGCTGGATGATGCGCTTGCCGCTCTTGTGGCCGACGCTTTCACCGGCGCCCTTCCCGTCCTCGCCCTTCCAGCCGACTTCCTTGCTTTCGTCGGTATCGAGCCATTTTTCGAGCTGTGACGCAGTCATGTTCACCGCTTCGTGAAACTGTTCGATAGTGTCGTCGCGGTCGAGTGTTTCAGCCATGAACGCCTCCTGCCCGGAACAACCGAGCAAGCGGCCGAAGGTTCAGCGGGCGGCGGGAAGTCTTTCGACCAGCTTTCCGCCCTTGATCACCGCTTGGGGCGCCGCGAGCACCGAGCCGTCGCGCAAAGGGTCGCCGCCCACTGCGACGAGGTCGCCGTAGCGGCCGACCGCAATGGCCCCGACATCTCGCTCCCGCCCGAGCGCCTCGGCCGCATTGCGGGTCGCGGCCTGGATGGCCTGGAGCGGGGTCATCCCATATTGCACCATGGTTGCGAACTGCCGTCCGATCTGACCGTGCGGCATGACGCCAGCGTCGGAGCCGAAGACCATCCGAACGCCCGCGCGATGAGCAGCGCGGAAGCCATCGCGCTGGATCTGGGCGATCTCACGGTCCTTGCGGAGATTGTCTTCCAGGACGCCGTTCTTCCGGCCCTCGGCCTGGGTGTATTCGGTATTGTAGATATCCATCGAAAACCACACCGGCCGCTTGCGCGCGGCGGCCAGGCGAATGCCTTCCGCATCGACCAGGCTGGCATGCTCGATCGTGTCGATTCCGGCGCGGATCGCAGCCTTGATGCCGTCGGCGCCGTGGGCGTGGGCAGCGACGCGCAAGCCCCATTGATGCGCCTCGTCGGCAATTGCGCGAAGCTCGGTTTCGGATAGCTGCTGCTGGCCCGGTTCGGTGTTGCGGGAGAAGACGCCGCCGGTGGCGCAGACCTTGATCACCTCGGCGCCATATTTGCGCTGGCGGCGGACCTGGTAGCGCAGTTCCTCAACGCCGTCGCCGACGCCTTCTTCCTTGTCCGCCTTTTCGAGACTTGGCGGGAGGAAGGTGCTGTCGCAGTGACCACCGGTGGCACCCAGGGCATGGCCGGCGGGGACAATGCGCGGACCCTCGGCATAGCCCTCGTCGATGGCCTGCTTGAGCCCGACGTCGTTGCGGTTCGATGAGCCGACGTTGCGGACGGTGGTGAAGCCGGCGCGGAGCATGTCCCGGGCGGCGCCGACCGCCGTCATGCCGAAGAAGCTGTCCGTGAATTCAAGCCCGCGATAGCCGCCGATGTCGGCCGGGCTGTCGAGGTGGACGTGCATGTCGATAAGGCCGGGCAGCAGGGTTCGTCCGGACAGGTCGATGTGCTTCACGTCCGCGCCCCAGCGAACGGTGCGCGCGTCGGCCACCGAGGTGATGCGGCCGTCGTCGCCGATGAAGATGGCGGGACTGTCGACCACTCGGCCGGTGAGCACGTCGACCATCCGATCGGCGGTCACCACGACCTTTTCGGCCTGCGCCGGCGCCGCGACGGTGAGGACCGCAGCAGCGGCAAAAAGAAAGCGCTTCATCGTGTGGTGACCCCCGGCTAACATTTCAACTTGGACAAGTTGGACAGTAGTTCCCCATCATGTTCGCCTGGTGGCACGGCGGCAAGAGGCTTTGCGGAAACGGTGAAGCGGGCAGCGGGAGTGCGCACGGGCAACCTTGTCGCACATTCGAGTAACCGTAGGACAGCATTCCGACGAAACCTCCATAATGCGCGTCGACGCCGGAAAGGAACTCCGCCTGACCGCGTCTGTTTTTGGCCCGTAATGAAATTGCGTTGCTTCTCGATTCTTTTGCTTGCCGCGGTGGCCGGGTGTTCCGGCTATCCCAGAGACGTGGAGGGGACCAGCGACCGGATCCGCGGCGGGAGCATGCAGGTTGGATTAATCGGAAACGCCGGGGACGTCCCCCAGGACGGCCGGAAACTGATCCAGGCCCTCGCCAAAGAAATGAATAGTCGCCCTGTCGTCCAGATCGACGGGGCCGAGCCCTTGCTGCTGCAACTCGAGAAGGGCGAATTGGACCTGGTGGTCGGCACCTTTGCCGCCGACAGCCCGTGGTCCAGCCGCGCGACCTTCAGCAAGACGCTGCTGCCAGCTGTCGATGCAGAGCAAGAAAGCAAGGCTGCGGTCCGGCTGGGCGAGCATCGCTGGTCGATGATCGTCGACGGCGTCGTGTCGCGCCTCAACGAGGAGGTGGGCAGGTGACGGACCGCGATCTGCTGCCGCCCGAACGGAAGGACGATCTGAAGCACGCCGAACGGCTGGAATGGTGGTCGATCGGCTGGATGGCCAGCATCATCCTGGTGGTCGGCCTGGCCATGGGCACGAGCCAGGCCATGCGCACCGCATGGATCGAGGACCTGTTGAGCCTGGTTCCTCCGATCGCGTTCCTCCTGTCGCGGCACTGGGAAAAGAAAGGCCCGAGCGAGCGCTTCCCCTTCGGCTTCCAGCGGGTTAACAGCCTGGCCTTCATGATCGCCGCGGTCGCGCTGGCCGGCTTCGGTGCGATGCTTCTGTTCAACGCCCTCAAGACCCTCGCGATGGGCGAGCGGGTTACCATCGGGGCGGTGGAGTTGTTCGGCGTCCAGCTGTGGGCCGGTTGGCTGATGGTCGCGGCGATGATCTACAGCATCATTCCGCCCGTGATCCTCGGACACAAGAAAATCGCGGTCGCCAAGCGCCTGCAGGACAAGGCGCTGTTCACCGACGCCAAGATGAACAAGGCCGACTGGATGACCGGGGTCGCGGGGATCGGCGGCGTCCTTGGCCTCGGCTTCGGCTGGTGGTGGGCCGACGCGGCGGCCGCCGCCTTTATCTCGTTCGACGTACTGCATGACGGGATCAAGGCGATGCGCAGCGCAACGGCCGAGCTGGTCGACGGAACGCCCCGCGCGCTGGAAAGCGACGCGTTGGCCGAAGACGCCTGTGCACTGCAGGCCGAATTGGGGAAGCGTCACCCCGGCGCCCATGTCCGACTGCGCGAAACAGGACGCTACATCCGGGCAGTGGTGGACGGCGCCCCTGCCCCGCCCGCGGAAGATCTGGCGGACGAGGTGTGGCCGGGCCCGGGCGACCGGCGCTGGCGGCTGGCCGACATCACCTACCGTCCCGGCAAGCCGCGCTAGATGTGCAGGACTCGTCCGTAAGCGGCGAGGACGCTCTCGTGCATCATCTCCGATAAGGTCGGGTGCGGGTAGACCGTGTTGATGAAGTCTTCCTCGACCAACTCGGCGGTCTTGCCGACGGTATAGCCCTGGATCAGCTCGGTAACTTCCGCGCCGATCATGTGCGCGCCCAATAACTCGCCGGTCTTCGCGTCGAAGACCGTCTTGATGAAGCCTTCGGTCTCACCGAGCGCGATGGCCTTGCCGTTGCCGATGAAGGGGAATTTGCCGACGCGCACCTCATAGCCGGCGTCTTTCGCCTTGGCTTCGGTGAGGCCGACCGAGGCGACCTGCGGGTGGCAATAGGTGCAGCCGGGAATGTTGCTGGCATCCATCGTGTGCGGGTGAACGTCCTTGTTGCCGAGTTCCTTGGCGATGCTCTCGGCAGCGATGATGCCTTCGTGGCTGGCCTTGTGCGCGAGCCAGGGCGCACCGGTGACGTCGCCGATGGCCCAAACGCCCGGCACGTTGGTGCGGCCGTACGGGTCGATGGTGATGCGGCCCTTCTCGACCGCGACGCCCGATTCCTCGAGGCCGATCCCTTCGATGTTGTGGACGATGCCGATGGCGACGATGGCGTGGCTGAAGCGGTGGTCCGCGACCTTGCCGTCCTGCGTCTTGATCTTCACCGCGACGCCGTTGCCGTCGGCGGCGAGGTTTTCCACGCCGGCGGAGGTCAGAATGGTCATGCCCTGTTTGGTCAGCGATTTCTGAAGCGCGGCGGAAACTTCCGCGTCCTCCGCGGGGACGATGCGGTCGAGCATCTCGACCACCGTCACCTTGGCGCCGCAGTCGTTGAAGAAGCTGGCGAACTCGATCCCGATCGCGCCGGAGCCGATGACGAGGAGTTCGCTCGGCATCTCCTCGGGCACCATCGCGTGGCGATAGGTCCAGATGCGCTTGCCGTCGGCCTTGGCGAACGGCAGGTCGCGGGCCCGCGCGCCGGTCGCGATGATGATGTGCCTGGCCTGGAGGTCGGTAGTCTTCCCGTCGTTGAGCGCGACCTGCAGCTTGCCCGGGCCCGTCAGCTTGCCGGTCCCCATGTAGACCTGGATCTTGTTCTTCTTCATCAGGCCGGTGACGCCCTGATTGAGCTGCTTCGCCACGGCGCGGCTGCGGGCGACGATCTTGGGGAGGTCCGGCTTCACCTCGCCCGCAATGAGCCCGAAGCTGTCGGCGTGGCGCATGTGGTGCAGCATTTCGCCCGAGCGCAGCAGCGCCTTGGTCGGGATGCAGCCCCAGTTGAGGCAGATGCCGCCCAGGTTCTCGCGCTCGACGATGGCGGTCTTGAGGCCGAGCTGCGCGGCCCGGATCGCGGCGACATAGCCGCCGGGTCCGGAGCCGAGGACGATGAGGTCATATTGGTCAGCCATATATCTCTCCAGGCCCCTCTCCCAGCAGGGGAGAGGGAGGGACCCGCAGCGAAGCTGTGGGAGGGTGAGGGGTGTGGAGCGCGGCGCGTATCGCGTCGAACACGCCGCTCGGATTGTTCAGCACGTCATTGTTCCAGAAGCGAAGGACCGTCCACCCTTGCCGGCGAAGGAAGGTGTCACGGCGGCGATCGTCCTCACTTTCGGCGTGCTGTGAACCGTCTGCTTCGATGATCAACCATCGCTCGGCAGAAGCGAAGTCCACGATGTATGGCGCAATCACATGCTGTCGGCGGAACTTGGTCGCCGGCATTCGTCGGTCGCGCAGCATGGACCAGAGGCGAGCTTCTGCCACCGTCGGGTTGGCGCGCATCTCTCGAGCTCGGTCGCGGAGCTCGCGCTTGCGGATGCGTTCGTCATGTGTAGGCGGACCGCTTGTTCGGCACACACCCCTCACCCTCCCCCTCGGCTGCGCCGAGCGGGCCCCTCCCTCTCCCCTGTCGGGAGAGGGGCTAGATGGCACGCGGCCGCCCACCCTCGTCCAGGGCCACAAAGGTAAACTCCCCGCTCGCCACCAGCATCTCGCTTTCCCCGTCCCGCTCCCGCGCAACGCCTTCGGCGCGGAGGCGCAGCGAGGTTCGCCCCTGCTTCAGCAATTCGACATAGACCGACAGCTCGTCCCCCACCGCCATCGCACCGGGAAAGCGGAGCTCGTCGGCGGCGACCAGGATCGCCTTGCCGCCTGAGTGCCGAGAGGCGAAGGAGCCGCAGGCGAGGCCCATCTGCCCCATCAGCCACCCGCCGAACACGCCGCCATAGGGGTTCGTGTCGGTCGGCATGGCGGTGGTGCGGATGAGGGGGGTGCGGATCATGCGTCCGCTCGCTTTATCCGCAACGAGAAGGCCAGGGCGAACACGGCACTTAGAAGACCGAAAAAGCCTCCGAACCACCACCTGCTAGCCTCGTTCAGAAACCAGGCAGCCGGCAGCCCGATGAGGATGCCCAATGTGACGCCCAACAGTGCCAGGCCGAATGGCTTAGGCTGAGGTTGGAGCAGGTTCAAGCGCCGGGCGAGTGGTTGCGCCACTGCCAGTCCGACCAAGCAGATCGGTGCGGCGACCGCTGCGACCAGCCCGTAAACCATGATGTAAAAGCTGGGCGAGTAAGCTGCGGCCGTGGCGGAAACGGCCATCTCAAGACTGCCTAGCATTGCGGCACCTGTTACTGCGGCCGCAAGCGCCGCAAGCGCGAGCTTTCCAAAGCCAAGCTTCAAGCCACCAGCCCCAGCGGTGCCTCGCACAGTTCGCGGAACGCCTTCATCAGCCTGGCCCCGTCCGCGCCGTCGATGGCGCGGTGGTCGAAGCTGCCGGTGGCGCTCATGACGGTGGCGACGGTGAGCTGGTCGTCCACCACGAACGGCCGCTTCTCGCCCGCGCCGATGGCCATGATCATCGCCTGGGGCGGGTTGATGACGGCTTCGAAATGCTTGATGCCGAACATGCCCATGTTGGACAGGCTGGCGGTGCCGCCCTGATATTCATGCGGCTGCAGCTTGCCCTCCTTCGCGCGGGTGGCGAGATCGGTCATCTCCTTGCTGATGGCCGAGATGCTCTTGGCCGACGCGTCGGTGACGATGGGAGTAATGAGCCCGTTCGGGATGCTGACCGCGACCGAGATGTCGGCGCGGCTGTACTTGATCAGCTGGTCGCCGGCGAAGCTGACGTTGCATTCGGGCACTTCGATCAGCGCGAGCCCGAGCGCCTTAATGAGCATGTCGTTGACGCTGAGCTTGACGCTGCGGGGGGCGAGGCTGGCGTTGAGCTCGGACCGGAGCTTCAGCAGCGCGTCGAGGCGGATGTCCAGCGTCAGGTAGATGTGCGGGATCTGCTGCTTGGACTCGGTCAGGCGGCGCGCGATGGTCCGCCTCATATTGGAGAGCTTGACGCTCTCATGGGGGATGCCTTCGAGCGCGACGACGGGGGTGGGCTGAGGCTGCGGCGCTGCCCCCTCTCCCTGCGTCGCTGCGCTCCGCTGTCCCTCTCCCGCGAGGGAAGACGGGCGGCCGCCGGCTGCGCTGCCGAGGTCCGCGCGGACGATGCGGCCGCCAGGGCCGGTGCCCGTGAGGGTCGAAAGGTCGATGCCCTGCGCCTGAGCGAGACGACGGGCGAGTGGTGAGGCCTTGATCCGGTCGCCTTCAGACTTGGCCGGCGCAGCAGGCTGGGCTGGCGCGGCCGGGGTTTCGACCGGAGCGGGTGCGGTCGCGGCCGGCGCGGTGGCAGCAACCGCCTTCTCGTCATTCCCGCGAAGGCGGGAATCCGTCTCCGCGGCCTTCGGCGGGGTTGCGGCTTCGGGAGATGGGCTCCCGCCTTCGCGGGAGTGACTGGTTTTAGCGTCGTCGCCGGGAGCCACTGCCTCCCCCTCCCCCGCGATGAGCGCGATGGGCGTGCCGACCTTTACGCCGTCCGTCCCTTCCGCGACGAGGATCTTCGACAAAACGCCCTCGTCCACCGCCTCGAACTCCATCGTCGCCTTGTCGGTCTCGATCTCCGCCAGGATGTCGCCGCTGGACACCGTGTCGCCTTCCTTGACCAGCCATTTGGCGAGCGTGCCCTCTTCCATGGTGGGGGACAGGGCGGGCATCTTGAGTTCGGTCGCCATGAACGAAGGCCTTTTGGGTGAACGGAAGGGTTTCACCCGCTCAAAGACCAGCCGGCCGCACCCGTCAAGCTTGCGCGCGCCGCCGAGGTGGCGCAGGCTGGCGAGCATGGGGGAAGACAAGCAGCGCACCTACCTGGTCGTGATCGACGACAGCCCGGAGGCGCGGGTCGCACTGCGCTTTGCGGCGCGCCGGGCGGCCAAGACGGGCGGGACGATCGAGGTGCTGGCGATCGCGGAGCCTCAGGATTTCGTCCAATGGGGCGGCGTGCAGGCGGCGATCGAGGAAGAGCAGCGGCTACGGATCGAAGGAACGGTATCCGCTTCCGTCGGCGAGATCGTCGATGAGGCCGGGATCGAACCCACGATCCTGATCCGCGAGGGCGAGCCGGTGAGCGTCGTGCAGAGCCTGATCGGCGAGCGGCAGGATATCGCCGCGCTGGTGCTGGGCGCATCGCCCAGCGGCGCGCCGGGGCCGCTGGTCGCGACCTTCACTGGCACAGACGCTGGCAAGCTGCCCTGCCCGGTGATGATCATCCCGGGCGGTCTGAGCGACGAGCGGCTGGAAGAACTAAGCTAGAGGACGCGGGCGAGAATCTCGCACAGCGCACGGCAGCCGCGTTCGTCCTCATCGTCGAAGCGGCCGGGGGTCGGGCTATCGAGGTCGAGCACCGCGACCAGCCTGCCGTCGCGTACGATCGGCACCACCAGTTCCGATGCACTTGCCGCATCGCAGGCGATGTGACCGGGAAAGGCGTTGACGTCGTCGACGCGCTGGACCTGAAGGGTTTGCGCGGCGGTGCCGCACACGCCCTTGCCGAACGGGATCCGGATGCAGGCCGCGCGCCCCTGGAACGGGCCAAGCACCAGCTCGCCATCGATATTGCGGTAGAAGCCGGCCCAGTTGAGGTCGGGCAGGCTTTCCATGATGAGGGCCGAGGCGTTGGCCATATTGGCGATCGGATCCGGCTCGCCCGCGACCAGGCTGTCCAGCGCGGCGAGGAGGTCGCGGTATAGGGTGGGTTTGTGGCCGGCGGCAATCTTGAAGTCGTACATTTCAATTCCTCGTCATTGCGAGCGAAGCGAAGCAAGCCAGTGGCATTCGCGTCACCGTGGATCGCTGCGTCGCTGCGCTCCTCGGGATGACGGACTTAGTAGTCCGTCACCTTTCCTCGAGCGACCTTCACCGCGCCGCGCCCCTTCTTCGCCTCCACGCGCTTGGCCTTGGCCGAGCGGCTTGGCTTGGTCGGGCGGCGCTTGGCTTGCAGCACATGGGCGGCGGCGAGCAGTTCGGCCAGCCGCCGCCGCGCGTCGTCGCGGTTAGCCTCTTGCGTGCGGTAATTGCGGGCGGTGATGAGGAGCTCGCCGCCGGAGGTCATGCGGCTGCCGGCAAGGCTTTTAAGCTTGTCATAGGCGTGCGGTGGCAACCCGAGCTTGAACACGTCGACGCGCAGCTGGCAGGCGGTGGCCACCTTGTTGACATTCTGCCCCCCCGGACCAGTCGCGGCGAGGAATTTCTCCGACAAGGCTTCTTCCGGGATCACGACGTCTTCCGGCTTCATAGTTGGTCGAGCCACCGTCCGAAACGATCTGGGACCCGGGCGGTGACGTCGATCTCCTCTCGCGGCGGGCGGGGCACGGCGAGCCGGATGGCGTGCAGCAGCATGCCGGCGTCCGGACCGGTCATCGTGCTGCCGCTTGCCTGCCCATTGTAAACCGGGTCGCCAACGATCGGCGCACCCAGGCCACGGGCGGCGTGGATCCGGATCTGATGCGTCCGACCGGTTTCCGGGCGGAACTCGATCAGCGTCTGGCCTTCCACCACGGCCTTGCGTCGCCACTTCGTGATCGCGCGCTTGCCGCTGTCGTCCACTTCCATTCGCCAGCCGCGTTCGGCGGACGATATCTTGGCGAGCGGCAGGTCGATGACGCCTTCCTCCCCGTCGACCTCGCCGGCGACAACCGCCAGATAGGCCTTGCGGACCTCGCCGGCTTCGAAGGCCTGCTGGAAGACCGCGCGGCTTTTGCGGTTGCGGGCGAGCAGCAAACAGCCGGAGGTGTCCTGGTCCAGCCGGTGCATCGGCACTGGCGGACGCGCAAAGCCGAAGGTCAGTTCGTGCAAGCGCCCTTCGACGCTGTCCCCGAGGACGCGCGGGTTGTCGACCGGCAGCCCCGCGGGCTTGTCGATCACGATGGCTTCGCCGTCGATGAACAGGATGCGGTCGGAGAGTTTCATTATTAGCGTCATTGCGAGGAGCGAAGCGACGAAGCAATCCAGTTCCTTGAGGCAAGAGTGCTGGATTGCTTCGCTAGGCTCGAAATGACGGAAAAAGACTGATGCAGCCGCGCAACGATTCCACCGGAATCCAGCCATTTAGACCATATTAACCTTTGTCGGTCAGACCTCGAATGGTTAATGCACGCTTCAGGGCCGTTAAGAGGGCGTAACGCTTTCCGGTCCGCGAACGGGGGACTTTTCATGCGGGTACTGCTGATCGAGGACGAGCCGACGACCGCCAAGAGCATTGAACTGATGCTCGGCACCGAAGGCTTCAACGTCTATACGACCGATCTGGGCGAAGAGGGCCTCGATCTCGGCAAGCTGTATGATTACGACATCATCCTGCTCGACCTGAACCTGCCCGACATGCACGGATACGACGTGCTGAAGAAACTGCGCACGGCCAAGGTCGGCACGCCGGTGCTGATCCTGTCCGGCATCGGCGAGATGGACAGCAAGGTCCGCGCGCTGGGCTTCGGTGCCGACGATTATGTCACCAAGCCGTTTCATCGCGATGAGCTGGTGGCCCGCATTCACGCGATTGTCCGCCGGTCGAAGGGCCACAGCCAGTCGGTCATCCGCACCGGCAAGCTGGCGGTCAACCTGGACGCGAAGACGGTCGAGGTCGACGGCAGCCGCGTCCACCTGACCGGCAAGGAATATGCGATGCTTGAGCTGCTGTCGCTGCGCAAGGGCACCACGCTGACCAAGGAAATGTTCCTCAACCACCTGTACGGCGGGATGGACGAGCCGGAGCTGAAGATCATCGACGTCTTCATCTGCAAGCTGCGCAAGAAGCTGAGCCTCGCCTGCGGCGGCGACAATTACATCGAAACCGTGTGGGGCCGCGGCTATGTGCTGCGCGATAGCGCCGAAGGTGAACTGCCGGAGGCGGCGGTCGCCTGAGCGGCCTTCGTGCCATTCCACCGTTAGTCTGATAAAGGTGCGACGATGAGGTCGCATTTCGAAGACCACGCGATGTCGCGCATCGGCTGGCTTCGAGCCGCCGTGCTTGGCGCCAACGACGGCATCGTATCCACGGGCAGCCTGATCGTCGGCGTCGCGGCCTCGGCCGCAAGTCAATCCGAAGTCCTGATCGCCGGTGCTGCCGCGCTGGTCGCCGGTGCGATGTCGATGGCCGCCGGCGAATATGTCTCCGTCAGTTCGCAGGCCGATACGGAGAAAGCCGACCTTGCACGAGAGCGGACCGAGCTTGCCACTGTTCCGGAGGCCGAGCGGCTCGAACTCGCCCGGATTTACGAGGAGCGGGGCGTCGAGAAGAAACTGGCGCTGAAGGTGGCCGATCAGATGATGGCCAAGGACCCGCTGCTGGCGCACGCGCGTGACGAGCTTGGCATTTCGGATTTCACCACCGCGCGGCCACTGCAGGCGGCGATCACTTCGGCGCTGACGTTCACCGCGGGCGCGGCGGCTCCGCTGGCCGCGGTAGCGCTGGTGACGCCAGGCGCCGTCATTCCCGTGGTCGCCGTAGTGTCCATGCTTTGCCTGGTGCTGCTGGGCGCCGTGGGGGCCCGACTCGGCGGAGCGAAGATTCTTCCGTCCGTTCTACGGGTTGCATTCTGGGGCGCACTGGCGATGCTCGTCACGGCTGGGGTTGGCCGGCTGTTCGGAACAGCGGTCGCTTAGTTCCCCTGGGACCCCAATCCCAAATCGCCGCGACCTGCCTGCCGATCGCCCTCGAACGTCAGCGGAGCCGCAGCTCCGCCGGACAGCGTCGTCGGAGAATTCGGCTCGACTGGCACACCGTCCTGTTCGGGACGGCGCGGAGGCTTGCGTTTCGGAATCAGCGCGCGCCTGGCGAGATAGGCCATCAGCGAGGAGCGCCGGCCAGGAACCCGCGAGAACCTGCCTAGCTGATCATGTCGAGGCATGGGCCTCTCCTATCATGAAATTCGCCCCGGATCACGGGTGGCGGAGTCCGTCAGACCTTGAGCAGGCCGCGCCGTCGATCGTTCTTGACCATCTGGCCGAGCACCCTCCGCTCCGGAAGGAAGGGCCCCTCTTCCCGGCGCTTCCAGCCGTCCCGGCCCAGGACCTCCAACGGCTGGAACTGTGCTTTGTAGGCCATGCGGTCCGAGCCATCGACCCAGTAGCCGAGGTAAACGTAGGGTAGCCCGGTGCGGGCAGCCCGGATGATGTGGTCGAGGATGATGAATGTGCCAAGGCCGCGCCGTGCTTCGGGTCCGCAATCGTAGAAGCTGTAGATCATCGACAACCCGTCGTTCTGCTGATCCGACAGGCAGGCGCCGACCAGCTTGCCCGGGCGCCCGTCGATCGACGGTTCGCGATATTCGACGAGGTAGGTACGAACGGGCGTCTGCTCGACCATGTCGGCGAAGTCGTTCTCGTCCATCTCGGCCATGCCGCCGCCGGGGTGGCGCACGGCGAGGTACCGGCGGAGGAGCGAATATTGCTCCTCGGTTGTCCACGGCTTGCAGGCCATAACCTCTAGATCCGAATTGCGGCGGATCAGTCGTCGCTGGGTGCGGGTGGGTGCGAATTCGTCGGCGGCCACCCGAACCGAAACACAGGCGTTGCAATCGACGCAGCTCGGGCGGTAGGCGACCGACTGGGAGCGGCGGAAACCGATGCGGCCAAGCGCCTCGTTCAGCTCGCCCGCGTGGTGGCCGGACAGTTCGGTGAACACCTTCCGCTCGATCTTGCCGGGCAGGTACGGACACGGCGACGGGCTCGTCACGAAGAATTTCGGAAATCGAAACGGTGCGCTCAACGCCGACAGCTCCGGACGAGATGGTTACGAAAGTGTTTATGCGTCTCCCAAACGCACATTGAAAGAGGTTGAGCCATGGATTGAGTGGTTAATGCCTACGGGAAATGTGCCGTGCTGGGTCAGCACTTCTCGGTCAGTCGAGTTCCACGCGTTCCACGGTGAATCCGGCGCTTTCAAGCTTCTCCACCAGAGTGTCGATTGCCTGGGCGTCGCGGGCCTCGCACTCGACCTCGATCATCGTGTCCTTGGCCGGCAACTTGGAGAAGATGCGCTGGTGGTTAGTCTCGATGATGTTGACGCCGCATTCGAAGAAGCGGGCTGTGATTGCGGCCAACGCGCCCGGTCGATCCTGCGCGCCGATCTTCAGGCGGGCAATCCGGCCGCACCGGACCAGTTCGCGGATGAGGACATTGGCAAGGAGATGGGTGTCGATGTTGCCGCCGCATAGCACCGTGGCGACCTTGCGCCCCTGGAAGCGCTCCGGATGGGCGAGGATTAGGGCGAGGCCCGCGGCGCCGGCACCCTCGACCACTGTCTTCTCGATTCCGACGAGCAGCGCAACGGCGTGCTCGATATCCTTCTCGGCGACGAGGTCGATCCGATCCACGCGCTCGGCGATGATCCGGCGGGTGAGCTGCCCGGGTTCCTTGACCGCGATCCCTTCGGCCAGCGTGTCGCCGCCGATCGAGGTCACAGTGCCGTCGATGACGTTCTTCATCGAGGGATAAAGCTCGGCCTCCACGCCGACGATTTCGATTTCCGGCCGCAGCGTCTTGGCCACGGTAGCGACGCCGCTCATCAGTCCGCCGCCGCCGATCGGGACGACGATGCAGTCCACGTCCGGCGCGTCTTCCAGCAGTTCCACGCCGACCGTTCCGGCGCCGGCGACGATGGCTGGGTCGTCGAACGGATGGACGAACACCATGCCCTCCTCCCCTTCCATTTGCCGGGCGAGCGCATAGGCATCGTCGAACCGCTCGCCGTGCAGGACCACGCGCGCGCCATGTTCCTCGGTCTGGCTGACCTTAACCACCGGCGTATTGGTCGGCATGACGATGGTGACGGGAATACCGAGCCGCTTGCCATGATAGGCGACGGCCTGGGCATGATTGCCGGCACTGGCCGCGATTACGCCGCGTCCCCGCTCCTCCTCGGTCAGCTGTAGCAGCTTGTTGAGCGCGCCGCGCTCCTTGTAAGCGGCGGTGAATTGCAGGTTCTCGAACTTGAGATAGACCTCCGCGCCGGTAATCTCCGACAGGGTGCGGCTCTTGAGGGTCGGAGAGCGGAGGACGGCACCCTCGATGCGAGTGGCGGCCGCGCGGATGTCGTCGAGGGTCGGAAGATCGGTCATCGCAGGGCGAGGTAGCGAACAATCTCAGCGCTGGCGAGCGGCACGCTCCGTCAGCATGGCTGGAGTGAGGATTTGCGGCAGTTCCTCGGGCTCGTCACTGCCGGGCTGATACCAGAGGTAGAGCGGCACGCCGGCGCGACCACGAGCTTCGAGGAAGCGGGTGATCGCCGGGTCACCGTTGGTCCAGTCGGCGGCAAGTGTTTGCACACGCGCTTTTCTGAAGGCATCCTGCACAGCCTCGCGATCGATGGCGTTCGCCTCGTTGACCTTGCAGCTAAGGCACCAGTCGGCGGTGAAATAAACGAAAATGGGGCGACCTTCGGCCCGCGCGGCTGCAACGCGTTGCTCCGACCAGGGCGTGACGCCGGCCAGCGTCCGGACGGCGCCGGCGTTCCCCTGCGGCGCCGCGACGATCGCGGCAATGACCACGGCGAAAATGGCCCCGCCTGCCGCCCACGCCGGCGTGCGGGACGAACATTGGCACCGGCCGAGCCAAACCAGTAGCAAGGTGAGGCCAAGCACTGCCGCGCCGCCCGCGATCAACGCTGGCTGGCCACCCTGACGCCACAGGAGCCAGAGGCAGGCCGCCGCGGTCAGCGCCATCGGGACTGCGAGTATGCGTTGCAGGGTCTGCATCCACTTGCCAGGCTTCGGCAAGCGTCGGCGAAGAGCAGGGATGAAGGCGACGGCAAGAAACGGGAGGGCGATTCCAAGGCCGAGTGCGGCGAACACCAGCACCGCCGCCCACGCGGGCAGCAGCAGCGCGGCGCCCAGCGCAGTCCCCATGAACGGCCCCGCACAGGGCGTCGCGACGAACGCTGCCAATGCCCCCGTACCAAAGCCGCCTCGGGGGCTTGTCTCCCCGCCAAGCACCGGCAAGCGGAAGACGCCGAGCAGGTTCAGGGTGATCGCCACCGCCAGCAGCAACAGCAGGGTGATGGTCCTGGGGTCCTGAAGCTGGAACGCCCAACCTGCCGCAGTGCCGCCAGCCCGGATCAGCAGAAGGGCGATCCCAAGCGCCCCCGTCCCCGCGACTGCACCCGCGGTATAGGCGAGCGCGTCGCGGCGCGCGTTTCGCTCGTCTCCGCCGGCCTTGGCGAGCGCCAGCGCCTTCAAGGCGAGGATCGGGAAGACGCACGGCATGAGATTGAGCAGCACCCCGCCCGCCAGGGCACCGAGGAGTGCCCAGAGAAGAAGGCTGCTACCCGTCCCGCTCCCGACCGGTCGACCTCCGCTGGGTACCGGGCCGGGCGCGGCGGAAATTTGCAGACCGCTCCCATCGCCAAGGGCAAGGACGCCGTTAAAGGCGGCGGGCGCGGAACCCTTGGTGGAGAGTTCCGCGACGAGCGTGTCGCCGGAGCGCCGGAAGCTTTGCGGGGCGGCGTAGTCGATCACATTTTCGGTGAGCGGGAAAAGGGTCAGCTCGCCCACGGGAACCGAAGCGGGCAGCGGTACGGCAATCCGGAGGGTCTCGCCCGCGGCCTGGAAGCGCGCCGGGCTACCCAAGGGACGTGGAAGCTTCTGGCGCCAGCCGTCGAAACGAGCGCTTTCGTCCGTGCCGGCACCAATCGGGACATCGAGCTTCAATGACCCCCGCTCCGGCACGCAGATCTTGTCCGTGCACGCCAGCCACTGCGCCTCGCCCCGGATCGGCAGGATGCCGCGAGCATCCGCGGGCACCTTGAGACGGCTCAGGATCGCGTAAGGACCCTTGTAGATGTAGTTCATCAGCCCAGCGAGGGTGAGCGTCTGCGGCACCGGATAGCGCAGCGGGCCGACCGAGGCGCCGGAGGGCAGCTGCCAATCGATGCTCATCGGCTGCCCGGCGTCGCCCGGGTTCTCCCAATATCCATGCCAGCCCTTGGCCGGGGTCATGAGAATGGCGAGATCGACCTCACTGCCGGGGCGCACGGGGCCGTCCACCACCAGCTGCGGAGTAATGTTGGGCACGGCATCGGAACGCAGCTGTGCGCCCGCAGGCTGCGCGGTAAGAAAGACCAGGAAAAGCAGGAGAAAGCGAAACATTCGACCGCCATCTACGTCATTGCGAGCCGAAGGCGAAGCAATCCATGGCGCGCCGATTGGCGGCTTCGCTGCGCTTGCCTCAATCCAGGTTTGGCCGCAGCCACCTAGTCGCCGTTTCCAAATCCACACCGCGCCGTTCGGCATAGTCGGCCAGCTGGTCCTTGCCGATCTTCGCCACACCGAAGTAGGCGCTGTCCGGGTGGGCGAAGTAGAAACCGCTCACGGCCGCGGTCGGCAGCATGGCAAAACTTTCGGTCAGGGTCAGCCCGGCCGGTTCGCCCCCGAGCAGATCGAACAGCAAGGGTTTCAGGCTATGGTCGGGGCTGGCCGGGTAGCCTGGCGCGGGGCGGATGCCGGCATAGCGCTCGCGGATCAGTTCCTGATTGCTCAGGTGCTCGTCGGCATAGCCCCATACCGACGTTCGGACATGGTGGTGGAGTCGCTCGGCGAATGCTTCGGCCAAGCGATCCGCCAACGCTTTCAGCATGATGTCGCTGTAATCGTCATTGGCTTGGCGGAAGCGCTCAAGATGCGGCTCGGCACCGTGGATCCCAACGGCGAACCCGCCGATCCAATCCTCGCCCTCTTCCGCGATGAAGTCTGCGAGGCACATGTTGGGGCGCCCTTCCCGCTTCTTCACCTGCTGTCGAAGGAAGGGCACGCGCGTGGGATCATTGCCCGCAAGCACCAGCACGTCATCCCCTTCGCGCCAGCAGCGCCACAGGCCGACCACTCCGACCGGACGGAGCCAGTGCTCCGCGACGATGCGGTCGAGCATGGCTTCGGCATCGGCATACAGGCTGCGGGCGCTCTCACCCACGACCGGATCGTCGAGGATGGCCGGATAGTTGCCGTGAAGTTCCCACGCGCGAAAGAAGGGTGTCCAGTCGATATGGGAACGAAGGTCGCGCAGCGGCCATTCACCAAAGCTGTGGACACCCGGTCGAGCCGGCGCAGGCGGGCGCTGGCCGGGATCGGCAACAAAACGGTTGGCGCGCGCGTCGGCGATGGTCGCAAGCTCATGGTCGCCGCGCCCGGCCCGGCTGTCGCGCAGCTTCTGATACTCGGTGGCCGTGCCCTCGATCAGCTCCGCCTTTTGCGGCCCGTCACTGACCAGCGCGGAGGCGACGCCCACCGCCCGGCTGGCATCGAGCACATGGATCACCGGCCCGGTATAGGCCGGCGCGATGCGGAGCGCCGTATGCGCCTTGGAGGTGGTCGCGCCGCCGATCAGCAGCGGCATGGTCATGCCGGCCCGCTCCATCTCGGAGGCGACGGTCACCATCTCGTCGAGCGAGGGGGTGATCAGGCCCGACAGGCCGATCATGTCCGCGCCATTCTCGTTCGCGGCTTCAAGGATCCTGGTCCACGGCGTCATGACCCCAAGGTCGACCACCTCATAGCCGTTGCACTGCAGGACCACCCCGACGATGTTCTTGCCGATGTCGTGCACGTCGCCCTTGACGGTGGCCATGACGATCCGGCCCTTGCCCTTGGCGCCCTCGTCCTTTTCCAGCTCGATGTACGGCAGCAGGTGGGCAACCGCCTTCTTCATCACGCGCGCGGACTTCACCACCTGCGGGAGAAACATCTTGCCGCCGCCGAACAGGTCGCCGACGACGTTCATGCCGTCCATCAGCGGGCCTTCGATGACCGCGATCGGGCGCGAGGCGGACTGGCGCGCCTCCTCCGTGTCTTCGACGATATGCGCGTCGATGCCCTTGACCAGCGCATAGGACAGACGTTCCGATACGGGGAGAGACCGCCACTCCGCCGCGGCCTTTTCCGCGACCTCGTCGGTTCCCTTGAAGCGCTCGGCAAGGGCGATCAGCCGGTCGGTGGCGTCCTCCCGCCGGTCGAGGATGACGTCCTCGCACGCCTCGCGCAGCTCAGGGTCGATCGCGTCGTAGACGTCCAGCTGCCCGGCGTTGACAATCGCCATGTCGAGGCCGGCCGGAATGGCATGGTAGAGGAACACCGAGTGCATGGCCCGGCGCACCGGCTCATTGCCGCGGAAGGAAAAGCTGAGGTTGCTCAGGCCTCCCGAAATATGCGCGACGGGACACCGCTCGCGAATTTCCCGAGCCGCTTCGATGAAGTCCAGGGCGTAGCGCCGGTGCTCATCGATGCCGGTCGCCACGGCGAAGATGTTGGGGTCGAAGATAATGTCCTCGGCCGGAAAGCCGTTGCTGGTGAGCAGCTTGTAGGCCCGCTCGCAGATCTCGACCTTGCGCTGGGCGGTATCGGCCTGGCCGGTCTCGTCGAAGGCCATCACGACGACGGCGGAACCATAGGCTCGCACCTTCGCGGCCTGGTCGAGGAACGGCTCCTCCCCTTCCTTCAGGCTGATCGAGTTGACGATCGGCTTGCCCGACACGCATTTGAGACCGGCTTCGATCACGCTCCATTTGGAGCTGTCGATCATCACCGGCACGCGGGCGATGTCCGGCTCGGCGGCGATGCGCTTGAGGAACGTGGTCATGGCGAGCTCTGAGTCCAGCAGGGCTTCGTCCATGTTGACGTCGACGATCTGGGCACCGTTCTCGACCTGCTGCCGAGCCACCTCGACCGCCGCGTCATAATCGCCGGCGAGCACGAGCTTCTTGAATCGGGCGGAGCCCGTGACGTTGGTGCGCTCGCCGATGTTGACGAAGCGGGTGGCCGCGGCGGCGGCGGCGGTGTCGGCTTGTCCGGTCATGTCAGGCGGCCAGAACCATCGGCTCGAGCCCCGCAAGCACCGT
Source organism: Sphingomonas sp. SP1 (assembly GCF_058313395.1). Lineage (NCBI taxonomy): Bacteria > Pseudomonadati > Pseudomonadota > Alphaproteobacteria > Sphingomonadales > Sphingomonadaceae > Sphingomonas > Sphingomonas sp. SP1. The sequence continues at coordinate 66,378 of NZ_JBZFLC010000001.1, forward strand.
GCGGGAGGGCGCCTGCGGGACGGTGCGCGGCGTGCAATCGCGCACCGTCCCGGCGATCGCGGCGATGTGGGCGGGAGTCGTACCGCAACATCCACCGACGATATTGATGAGGCCTTCGTCGACCCATTCCGCAACCTGAGCCGCGGTCTCTTCCGCCGCTTCGTCGTAGGCGCCGAGTTCGTTGGGCAGGCCGGCGTTGGGATAGGCCATGATCAGAGTGTCCGCCTGAGCCGACAGGGCGGCGAGATGCGGCCGAAGCTGCGCGGCGCCGAAGCTGCAGTTGAGCCCGACGGTCAGTGGTTTCGCGTGGCGGACGCTGGCCCAGAAGGCCTCCACCGTGTGACCCGACAGATTGCGGCCGGAAAGGTCGGTCAGGGTCATGGAGATCATGATCGGCGCAAGATCGAGCGCGGCCATGATCGCGGCCTTGCAATTCAAGGTGTCGAACACCGTCTCGATCAGGATGAAGTCCGCGCCGCCCTCAAGCAGGGCTTCGGCCTGCTCGTGATAGACATCGCGAACGAAATCGAAGTCCACCTCGCGAAAGCCGGGATCGTTGACGTCGGGCGAGAGCGACAAGGTCTTGTTGGTCGGCCCGAGCGCTCCGGCGACGAAGCGGCGGCGGCCGTCCTGCGCCTCGAACCGGTCCGCGACCTCACGGACGATGCGGGCGGCCGCGACGTTCATGTCCCCGACTAGGTGTTCCGCGCCATAGTCGGCCTGGCTGATGCGATTGGCATTGAAGCTGTTGGTCCCCAGCACATCCGCGCCGGCAGTCGCATAGCCTTCACAGATGGAGGTGATCAGGTCCGGCCGAGTGAGGCAGAGCAGATCGTTGTTGCCCTTCTGGTCCTTGGAAAGATGATGGTTGCCGCGATAGCAGTCTTCGGTCAGCCCGGCCTGCTGAATGGCCGTCCCGAACGCCCCGTCCTTGACGAGAATCCGCTTGGCGGCGGCCGCCTTCAAGGCTTCGGCGGCGGTCATTGGGCGACTTCGGCGCGGACGCCCAGCAGGTGACAGATGGCATAGGCCAGCTCCGCACGGTTGAGCGTGTAGAAGTGGAAGTGGCGAACGCCACCAGCATAAAGCTGGCCGCACAATTCGGCCGCAATGGTCGCCGCGACGAGCTGCCGCGCCGCCGGCTTGTCGTCGAGGCCCTCGAACATCTCGTCCATCCAGCGGGGAATGGACGCGCCGCACTGGCCCGCGAATTTCCGGGTCTGGGCGACGTTGGACACGGGCAGGATTCCGGGCACGATCTCGGCCGCGATGCCGCGGGCCGCGGCGCGATCGCGAAAACGCAGGAGGGCATCGACGGAAAAGAAGAACTGGCTGATCGCCCGGTCGGCCCCGGCGTCGACCTTGCGAGCAAGATTGTCGAGGTCGGCTTCGGGGCAATTCGCCTGCGGGTGCACCTCCGGATAGCAGGCGACGCTGATCTCGAAGGGGGCAACCTCTTTCAAACCAGCGACGAGCGCGGCCGCGTCGGCATAGCCGTCCGGGTGCGGCCGATAGGTCGCCCCTTCCTCCGGCGGATCGCCACGCAGGGCGACGATGTGGCGCACGCCAGCCTTCCAGTAAGAGTGCGCGATCTCATCGATTTCGGCGCGGCTGGCATCGACGCAGGTCAGGTGTGCTGCGGCCGGCAAGCGGGCTTCGCGCACGATCCGTTCGACAGTTGCGTGAGTCCGTTCACGGGTCGAGCCGCCCGCGCCGTAGGTTACGGACACGAATTGCGGGTGCAGCGGCGCCAGGGTTTCGATCGAAGCCCACAGCGTTTCCGCCATCTTTTCACTTTTGGGTGGGAAAAATTCGAAGCTGACCGCGATGTCGCCCTTGGCTTGCGCGAACAATGGTGCGGGCTCCGCCTGGGGTACGGGAGCAAGGGCCGGGCGGTTCATGCGGCCCTCCGCCGGGGCAAGCGCTGCGCGGCCTTGATGCCCGACCACAGCGTGACCGTCAGCTCACCGCCAGCGAGATGTTCGACTACCTGCCCCTTGAGCCCGGCCGAATTGAGCCAGGCGAGGACGGCCTCGTCCGCGAAGCCGAGGCGCACATGCTGGGCCCGCTCCCGCAAATCCTCCCGCTCATGCGGCGCGAAATCGACGATCAGCAAACGTCCGCCCGGCGCAAGCAGTCGAGCCGCCTCGGCAATCGCTTCGCCGGGAGCATGGGCATAGTGGAGGACCTGATGCAGCAGGATGCAGTCGGCGGTGCCGTCGGCCAGCGGAAGCGCATACATGTCGCCTTGCCTCAGGCTCGCCGGGACGGCCGCCGCCGCCAGTTTGGCGCGGGCAAGGCGAAGCATCTCGGAGCTTTTGTCGATCCCGATCGCAGTGTCGGATGCACGGCCGAACAATTCGATCATCCGCCCCGTGCCCGTCCCGATGTCGACCAGCCGGCCCAGCGGGTCTGGTCCAAGGGCGCGCGCGATCGCGTCCTCCACTTCGCTTTCCGCGACATGGAGCGAGCGGATGCCGTCCCATTCATCGGCATGGCATTCGAAATAGCGTTGCGCCGCTTCCGCCCGGTCGCGGCGAACAGCCGCCAGGCGAGCACGGTCACTGGCAAAGGCGCGGCGGTCCTCCTCCTGCCCAGCGGCCTCGATCAGCGGTAAGAGCCCAGCCGCAGGTTCGCCGCGGGCAAGCGCCAGGAACACCCAGCTACCCTCCTTGCGGCGCTCCACCAGCCCGGCATCGGTCAGGATCTTCACATGGCGAGACACGCGCGGCTGGCTTTGCGACAAAAGCTGCGCGAGCTCTCCGACCGACAGCTCCATTTCGTCGAGCAAGGTCAGGATCCGCAGCCGCGTCGGGTCGGCAAGCGCCTGAAACAGATCGGACAAAGGCAGGAATGCGGTCACGGGTTAAGGATATAAAGATATCTTTATATGGTCAATGCGCTGACAGCATTTGCGACGGTTGAAAACGGTTCGTCGCAAAAGATCATTGCGTGACCCTTTTGCCTCACCTAAATCCGCCCGCTGGCCTGACCGCAAATATGCGGCGGGTCGAGCCCCGCTCCGGGAGCCAGATGGTTTCCGGCGCAACGATGATAGGGATGGAACGATCATGAAGAAGATTGCTATCGCCGCTGTTGCGGTTCTTGGTCTCGGCCTCGCTGCCTGCCAGGACAATGCTCCGGACAACGCCGTTTCGACCGAGAACACGATCGAAACCGAAGCGGCTGCCGACACCAACTCGGCCCTGAACGCCACGGACAACCTCGGCGCGACCGCCGACAACGCCCTCGACGCCGCCGGCAACGCGGTTGAGAATGCTGGCGAGTCGATCGAGAACGCCGCTGAGGACGTCGCCAACGGCCAGGACAACGTCGCGGGCCAGTAAGCCCCGACTCGTCACTGACGAAACAGGAGGGCCGTCGCGGATTACCGCGGCGGCCCTTTTGCATTTGGAGGAGCGTGGTAAGCTGCCGGGGTGAAGCCGATCCTGTTGCCGTTGGCCGTCCTGCTGCTTGCCGCCTGCGAGCGGGAGGAGCGCCCGCCCGGCCCGACCGAGCAGGAAGCAGAGCGGCTCGACAACGCGGAATCCATGCTGAACGGAGCGGCGTCGGACAGCCGGTAGATCAGCCGCGCTCGGGTACCGGGACAGGAATGCCGATCTCGAAGCGGGTGATCGGAAGAAAGCGTGCCGGCACGAGCGTGCGGGCGCGTTCGAGATCGGCCTGCGAGCCGACGTAGATCGTCCAGCCTCCAACGCCGCCGCCGTCGCTGAACGCGAATGAAATCCCTTCTGACACCATTGCGTTTCTTAGCTTTTCGCTGGCGGCATTACGCTCCGCCTCCGTAAAGCTCGATCGGGCGAAGCCGAGGTAAGGACGAAACCAGGGTTCGGCGGCATCGACGATCGATTGCCGAGGCTGGCCGTCGGTGAAGGCCAGAACGAGGCGATAGCAGGGCTCGTTCTCGAACCAGGCGCCACCGTAGCCGGGCTCGGACTGGGCACGCTCGATCAACCGATCAGCAGCGGGCTGGACAACCGAGACGATCGGGTCGTTCGGGACAGGGGGTCTCGGCCGAGAGGGCTGGCACGGCGGATTCCAGCCGAGGAGCCGGGGCATGGCTGGGGCTACGGTCGGCGGTGCTGAAGCGAGCGCTGCGACTGGACTCGCGGGCCTTGAAGCGCAGGCGGCCGTCAGCGCCACGAGGCCGAGGGAAAGTACGCGAAACATCGTGGACGAACGAAAGGGCCGGAGGATTGCTCCCCCGGCCCTTCTGCTTGGCTAAGCAATTAGCCCGGGCAAAACCCGTGCTTGACGTTGGACCGGTTCGACCAGCCTGAGGGCTGTTCGCCCGGCCAGCCGAACTTCGCCGCGTCCGAGGCCAAGTTGTCGACCTTGGGTCGACGTCCTTGGCCCCGGCCGGCTCGTTAGAAGTCCATTCCGCCCATGCCGCCCATGCCGCCGCCGGGCATTCCGCCCATGGCCGGCTTGTCTTCCGGCATTTCGCTGACCGCCGCTTCGGTGGTGATCAGCAGGCCGGCGACCGAGGCTGCGTCCTGCAGCGCGGTGCGGACGACCTTGGTGGGGTCGATCACGCCGGCCTGGACCAGGTTCTCATAGGTGTCGGTCTGGGCGTTGAAGCCCATGTTCTGGTCGGCGCCGTCGAGCAGCTTGCCCGAGATCACCGCACCGTCATGACCCGCGTTCGCCGCAATCTGGCGAACCGGGGCGTAGAGCGCCTTGCGGATGATATCGATGCCGCGGGTCTGGTCGTCGTTGACGCCCTTCAGACCCTCGATCGCGCGGGTCGCGTACAGCAGAGCCGTACCACCGCCCGGAACGATGCCTTCCTCGACCGCGGCGCGGGTCGCGTGGAGCGCGTCGTCAACGCGATCCTTGCGCTCCTTCACCTCGACCTCGGTCGAACCGCCGACCTTGATCACGGCAACGCCGCCGGCGAGCTTGGCGAGACGCTCCTGGAGCTTCTCACGGTCGTAGTCGCTGGTGGTGTTCTCGATCTGCTGGCGGATCGCAGCAACGCGACCTTCGATCCCGGACTTTTCACCAGCGCCGTCGACGATGGTGGTATTGTCCTTGTCGATGGTGACGCGCTTGGCGGTGCCGAGCATGCCGACCGTGACGTTCTCCAGCTTGATGCCGAGGTCCTCGGAGATCATCTCGCCGCCGGTCAGGATGGCGATGTCTTCGAGCATGGCCTTGCGGCGATCGCCGAAGCCCGGAGCCTTGACGGCCGCGACCTTGAGGCCGCCGCGCAGCTTGTTGACGACGAGCGTGGCCAGAGCCTCGCCCTCGATGTCCTCGGCGATAATCAGCAGCGGACGGCCCGACTGAACGACGCTCTCCAGGATCGGGAGCATCGCCTGCAGGTTCGACAGCTTCTTCTCGTGGATCAGGATGTACGGATCGGTGAGTTCGACCGACATTTTTTCCGGGTTGGTGATGAAGTAGGGCGACAGGTAGCCGCGGTCGAACTGCATGCCTTCAACGACGTCCAGCTCGAACTCGAGACCCTTGGCCTCTTCGACGGTGATCACGCCTTCCTTGCCGACCTTGTCCATGGCTTCGGCGATCTTTTCGCCGACAACCGTGTCGCCATTGGCCGAGATGATGCCGACCTGGGCGATCTCGTTGGAACCGGCAACCGGCTTGGAGCGGGCCTTCAGGTCCTCCACCACCTTGGTGACGGCAAGGTCGATGCCGCGCTTCAGGTCCATCGGATTCATGCCGGCCGCAACCGACTTCATGCCCTCGCGAACGATCGCCTGGGCCAGCACGGTGGCGGTGGTGGTGCCGTCGCCGGCGATGTCGTTGGTCTTCGACGCCACTTCGCGCAGCATCTGCGCGCCCATGTTCTCGAACTTGTCCTTGAGCTCGATTTCCTTGGCGACGGTGACGCCGTCCTTGGTGATGCGCGGCGCGCCGAAGCTCTTGTCGATGACGACGTTGCGGCCCTTCGGCCCAAGCGTCACCTTGACGGCGTCGGCGAGGATGTCGACGCCCTTGAGGATGCGCTCACGCGCATCGCGGCTGAATTTCACGTCCTTGGCTGCCATCTGGCTACCCTTTCATTTCAACTTGGACAACATGGACACTACGCCCCCCGTCTAATCGGGAGGCGAGTGGGTCAGCCGACGATCCCGAGGATGTCGCTTTCCTTCATGATGATGAGGTCTTCGCCATCGACCTTGACCTCGGTGCCCGACCATTTGCCGAACAGGATGCGGTCACCGGCCTTGACGTCCAGCGGCGTGATCTTGCCGTCGTCGGCGCGGGCGCCGGTGCCGACGGAGACGACTTCGCCTTCCTGCGGCTTTTCCTTGGCGGTGTCGGGAATGATGATCCCGCCCGCAGTCTTCTCTTCGGCCTCGACGCGGCGGACGAGGACTCGATCGTGAAGCGGCCTGAAAGCCATATGCTAAGCCCCTCTATACTAGCTTTGAGAGTTGAACCTGCGCGCTGGCACTCAAACTAGCCGAGTGCCAGCAACGCCGCGCATATGGGTGGGGCAATCCACCCCGTCAATATGCAGTTCAGGTGGAAATCGCGGCCGGCGCGGGAACCAGCCCGAGCGCTGTCCGGCGATGCCAGCGCCACAGCATCAAGGTTGCGACAACCGCCAGTCCAAGCGCGAGTCCGATCCAGATGCCATAGCCACGCAGGCCGCCCCAAAAGGCCAGTCCCGCCCCGGCCCCAAGGCCGACGAGCCAATAGCCGATGCCTGCATAGATCATTGGCACGCGGGTGTCCTGAAGACCGCGCAGCATCGCCGCGCCGACCACCTGCGCACCGTCGACCAGCTGGAACACGGCAGCGATCAGCAGGAAGGACGCGGCGAGATCAATCACCGCGCGGTTCTCCGGCCGGGACGCATCGAGGAACAGGCCGGCAAGCTGATGCGGGAACAGCCACATAGCCATTGCGCCAAACCCCATCACGGCGACGGTCACGGCGAGGCTGACATTGCCGGCCAGCGCGATCCATTGCGGATTGCGCGCGCCATAGCCCATGCCGACGCGGATGGTGACGGCCTGGGCAAGGCCGAGCGGGACCATGAAGGTGACGGCCGCGAGTTGAAGCGCGATCACGTGGGCGGCGACCGATACAGTGTCGATCAGTCCCATCAGGTAGATGGCCGCGCTGAACACGCTGACCTCGAACGCCCAGGTCGCGCCGATCGGAAGGCCGATCCGCACCAGGTCGCGCAGTCGCGACCAGTCGGGCCGCCACCAGCGGCCGAACAGGTGCATCAAGCGCAGCCGAGGCAGTCGCCAGATGCACAGTCCCAGCAGCGCCGCCATCATCAGGTTGGTGCACAGGCTGGCAATCGCGGCGCCCGCCAGTTCCAGCCGCGGCGCCCCCCAGTTGCCGAAGATCAGCAGCCAGTTGAGCAGTGCGTTGGCGGCCACCCCGCCGATAGTCACATAAAGCGTGATCGGGGTCCGATCGAAGGCCGTCAGCAAGGTGCGGAACACGCCCACCAGCAAGGCCGGCAACAGCGCCCACATCAGGACGCGCATATATTCGCCGGCGGCCGCAGAAAGGATGGGATCCTGCCGGAACAGACCAAACAGCCATTCGGCGTTCCACAAGATCAGCCAGCCGAAGACGCTGTAGCCGGCCACCAGCCATATCCCCATGCGGAAAGTGCGGCGGGTTTCGCGCACCGCTTCGACCTTGCGGCCGAGGGCTGCGGCGATCAGCGGAGCGGTGCCGACCGCAAGCCCCATACCGGTGTACAGGACAATGTTGAACAGATTCACCGCCATCGCCGATGCGGCCATCGGGATCGCGCCCAGCTGACCCAGCATAAGAACGTCGGTGGTCGTGATGGCAATCTGGGCGAGATTGGACAGGATCAGCGGCCAGCCGAGCCGCAGCGTCGCCGCCAGTTCCTCGCGCCAGTCCTTTGGCGCGGTCGCGAGAGGTTTGGGGCGAGGCATGGCGGCGTGCCGTAGCGGGACGCCGAGCGGGCCACCATCCCTCCCTCGTCGAATGCCCCTGTTGCCGGTGGAACGGCTCGGCTAACGCCGCCTGACAAGGAGAGAATTTCATGCGGTTCGTTCGCGGAGTCTGGCACCTGCTGGTCGGCATCAAGGATGCGCTGGTGCTGCTGTTCATGCTGCTGTTCTTCGGGGTGCTGTACGCCGCCCTTTCCGCCCGGCCGGCGCCGGCGGTGCGCGACGGCGTGCTGACGCTGGACCTGCACGGCAGCATCGTCGAGCAACCGCAGGAGGTCGATCCGCTCGCCACCCTTGGCGGGGGATCGGCGCCGCGCGAATACAGCCTGCGCCAACTTCGGGCCGCGCTGCTGGCCGCCAAGGACGATGCGCGGGTGAAAGCGGTGGCGCTCGATCTCGATCGGTTCGCCGGTGGCGGACAGGCAGCCCTCAACGAAGTCGGAGAAGCGCTGGACGAGGTCCGTCGTGGAGGTAAGCCGGTGATCGCCTACGCGACCGCGTATTCCGACGACAGCTACCAGCTCGCCTCGCACGCGTCGGAAGTGTGGCTCAATCCGCTCGGCACGGTCGCGCTTGCAGGGCCGGGTGGCAACAATCTTTACTTCAAGGGGCTGCTCGACAAACTGGGCGTGACCGCCAACGTGTATCGCGTCGGCACCTACAAGAGCGCGGTCGAGCCGTTCACGCGGACCGACATGTCGCCCGAAGCGCGGCAGAACGCGCAGGAACTGGCCGGCAATCTGCTGGAAACCTGGCGGCAGGACATCCGCACCGCGCGCCCGCAGGCACAGCTCGATCCCTATCTTGCCAACACGGCCGCCTTCGTGACGGCCAGCAACGGCGATTTCGCGGGAGCCGCGCAGCGGGCCCGACTGGTGGACCGGATCGGCGAGCGGCACCAGTTCGAGCGCCGGCTGGCCGAGCTTGGCGGCGAAAACAAATCGGTACGCGGCGGCTTCAACCGGATCCGCCTGGACAGCTATGTCGCGGACAAGGTTGAGGCCAGCCCGTCGGGCCCGATCGGTATCGTCACCGTCGCGGGCACGATCGTCGACGGCAAGGCGCCGCTGGGCACTGCCGGCGGGGACAGCATCGCCGAGACGATCGAAAAGGGTCTGAGGACGCGCGACCTGAAGGCCATCGTGGTTCGGATCGACAGCCCGGGCGGATCGGTCACCGGATCCGAACGGATTCGCCAGGCGCTGCTGATGGCCAAGGCGCGCAATATCCCGATCGTCGCCTCGATGGGCAACGTCGCTGCGTCGGGCGGCTATTGGGTGGCGACCGCAGCGAACCATGTGGTGGCGGAGCCGTCGACCATCACCGGCTCGATCGGCGTGTTCGGCATCCTGCCGAGCTTCCAGGGATCGCTGGAAAAGCTGGGCATCGGCGCGGACGGGGTGAAGACGACCCCCCTGTCCGGCGAACCGGATCTTCTGAATGGTCCTTCGCCGGAAGCGAGCCAGCTGATCCAGCTTGGGATCGAAAGCATCTATCGCCGCTTCCTCGGCATCGTCGCGCAGGCCCGAGGGAAGTCGCCAGCGCAGGTCAACGCAATCGCGCAAGGGCGGGTCTGGGCCGGTGGGCCGGCGCGCCAGCTGGGCCTGGTCGACAGCTTCGGGGGCATGGACGAGGCGATCGCCAAGGCGGCGGAATTCGCCAAACTCGGCGACGAGCGCGGCGTGACCTACCTGGAGCGGCCCAAGAGCTGGCGCGCCGAGTTCGCGTCGCTCTTCTCGGACGAGGAAGAGAGCACGGATGAGGCCGATGCGTTCGCCGGCCTGGCGATGCGCGATCGCCAGCAGCTGATCAGCGGACTGTTGGACGCGCGGGCCGTGTTGAACGGGCCAACCGTCCAGGTGCGCTGCCTGGAGTGCGGTTCGGTCGCACCGGCAAGGATCAGCGCGACGGACGCCGGCTGGCTGGAGAGCGTGCTCAAGCTGCTCCGCTAGCGGGTGCTCCGGCGCTTCCATTTGCCGGTCAACGGCAGGAGGACCAGAGCCATCAGCGTCGTCAGCAAGGCAATGATCCCGAATGCCACGATCCACGGATTGTGGGTGTTCTCGCGCGTGTCGAGATCCATGATGTGGAGGCCCCACATCCAGTCGTAGAGCCGCCACCAACGCGTGCGGCGAGCGACGATCTCGCCCGAGCCGGCATCGACGTAGAAGTGCGTGCCGTCGGTCATATGCACGGCCCAGGCCGGGTCTGCGCGGCGGAACTCGACGGGTGGGCGGCTGGGGTCCACCTTGCGGACTTCCGCCACCGTCGCCCTGCCCCCATAGCGCGCGGCCACTTCGCGGGCCGCCTCCGCCGCACTGACCGGCGGCAGCAAGGCACCGGACAGCGGATCGGCCAGGCGGGTCGGCGCGCCGTCCACCTGAATGACCCAGCGGGGCCCAACCGCCCGGCTTTCCAGCGCCAAGCGCTGAAGCGGCATGCCGGCAACCTGCCGGGGAATGGTCGGCGGAGCCGTCAGGCGGACCGGCGGTGCCTCACGCAGGAGATCGGTTCCGCGAACCTCCTCGATCGGCTTCCAGACCATGACGACCCCGGACAGCGTCCAGAACAGCATCGGCACGCCGACAATCCATCCGAGCCAGATGTGCCAACGACGAAGGTTGTGACGAATGCGCATGGATTAGCTTGTACCTGCGCCCACGCCGGGGTCCAGCCGGCCCGGCGGCGCGCTGGACCGGCGGCTGGTCTCGACCTTCGCCGGGACGTCCGTCAGATGTGGATCGGCTTTCCGCGCACCGCCATCGCCGCCTCCTTGAAGGCCTCCGCGTGGGTCGGATGGGCGTGGCAAGTGTAGGCGATGTCCTCGCTGGTGGCGCCGAACTCCATCGCCTGTGCGGCCTGCGCGATCATGGTGCCGGCCAGGTTGTTGATCATCCACACGCCAAGCACCCGGTCGGTCTTGGCATCGGCGACGACCTTGACGAAACCGTCCGGCTCCCGGTTGGTCTTGGCGCGGCTGTTGGCCATCATCGGGAACTTGCCGACCTTGACCTCGCCCTCGGACCTCGCCTGTTCTTCGGTCAGGCCGACGCCGGCAATTTCCGGCGTGGTGTAGACCACCGACGGGATGATCGCGTGGTTCACGATTCCGGTCAGGCCGGCGATGTTCTCGGCCACCGCAATGCCCTCATCCTCTGCCTTGTGGGCGAGCATCGGGCCGGGGACCACGTCGCCGATCGCCCAGATGCCGGGCACGGCGGTGCGGAAGCTGTGGTCGATCTCGACCTGGCCCTTGGCGTTGACCTGCAGCCCGGCCTTGTCGAGCGCCAGCCCGTCGGTGTTCGGGCGGCGGCCGATGGAGACCAGCACATGGCTGGCCTCGATCGTCTCGGCCGCTCCGCCCTGGGCGGGTTCGACGGTCACGGTGACGCCATTGCCACTCACCTGAGCGCCGGTCACCTTGGTGCCGAGCTTGTATGCAAAGCCCTGCTTCTTGAAGATCTTGTTGGCTTCCTTGCGGACTTCCTCGTCCATGCCGGGGAGGATCTGGTCGAGATATTCGACCACGGTGACCTTGGCTCCGAGCCGGCGCCACACGCTTCCAAGCTCCAGCCCAATCACGCCGCCGCCGATGACGACGAGGTGGCTCGGCACTTCCGGCAGCTCAAGCGCGCCGGTGCTGTCGACGATACGCTGCTGGTCGACGGCGACGCCGGGCAGCGGCGTGACCGACGAGCCGGTGGCGATCACGATATTCTTGGCGCGGACCGTGCGGTCGCCGACCTTCACGCTGTCCTTGCTCTCGAACGTGGCGCGGCCTTTGAGCCATTCGACCTTGTTCTTCTTGAACAGGAATTCGATGCCCTTGGTGAGGCCGCCGACCGCGTCCTTGCGGCCGGCGTGCATCTTGTCGAGGTCGAGCCTGAACTCGCCGGTGATGCCCCAGTCGGCCATGTGGCCGTGCGCGGCTTCCTCGAACAGCTCGGACGCATGCAGCAGGGCCTTCGACGGGATGCAGCCGACGTTGAGGCAGGTGCCGCCAAGGGTCTCGCGGCTTTCGGCGCAGGCGGTCTTGAGGCCAAGCTGGGCGGCGCGGATCGCGGCGACGTAACCGCCGGGGCCGGCGCCGATCACCAGAACGTCGAAATCATAGTCTGCCATGGGTGATCCCTTAGAGGTCGATCAGAAGACGAGTCGGATCCTCGATCGCTTCCTTGATGCGGACGAGGAAGGTGACCGCCTCGCGGCCGTCGACCAACCGGTGGTCGTAGGAAAGCGCCAGATACATCATCGGCCGCGCGACGATCTGGCCGTCCTTTACGACCGGCCGCTCCTCGATCCGGTGCATGCCGAGCACCGCCGACTGCGGTGGGTTGATGATCGGGGTCGACAGCAGCGAGCCGAACACGCCGCCATTGGAAATGGTGAAGGTCCCGCCCTTCATGTCGTCGGCGGTAAGCGTGCCGTCCTTGGCCTTTTTGCCATATCCGGCAATGGCCTGCTCGATCTCGGCAAAGCTCATCTGGTCGGCCGAGCGGACCACCGGCACCACCAAGCCCTTGGGCGCGGACACGGCGACCGAGACGTCGAGGTAGTTGTGGTAGACGATCTCGTCGGCCTCGATCCGGGCGTTGACCGACGGCACGTCCCGCGCGGCAAGCGCAACCGCCTTCACGAAAAAGCCCATGAAGCCGAGGCGGATGCCGTGCTTCTTCTCGAACAGGTCCTTGTAGCGGGCGCGGGCGGCGATGACCTCGCTCATGTCCACGTCGTTGAAAGTGGTCAGCAGTGCGGCGGTGTTCTGCGCTTCCTTCAGCCGGGTGGCGATGGTCTGGCGCAGGCGCGTCATCTTCACGCGCTCTTCACTCCGTTGCGCTCCCGAGGAAGCGGGAGCCTGATCCGGTTGCGAAGCAGCCGCGGGGGCCGCGGGGGCCGCCTTCTTCGCTTCGGCCGCGGAAATCACATCGTCCTTGGTCAAACGGCCGTCGCGGCCCGAGCCCTTGATCGACGAGGGGTCGATCCCCGCCTCAAGCACGGCCCGACGAACGGCGGGCGAGAGGCGCAACGACGAAGCTTCGGCCTCGCTCATCGGGTGCGCGGCGGCCGGTTCGGCCGGCGTCTCGGTCTGGGCCTCCGCCTGCGCGGGAGCACTGGCAGTTGCCGGCGCAGGAGCAGAGGCGGCCCCGCCCTCGCCGATGGTCGCGATCACCGCGCCGACGTTGACCGTCTCGCCTTCGCTGACCAGCGCCTCGCCGAAGACGCCCGCGATCGGGGAGGGAACGTCCACCGAGACCTTGTCCGTCTCAAGGCTCGCGATCGGCTCGTCAGCGGCAACGGCGTCGCCTGGCTTCTTCATCCACGCTCCAAGCGTGGCTTCGGTGATGCTTTCTCCCAGAGCCGGGACTTTGACCTCGGTCGGCATGTTTTTCCTTTTGCTCGATCAGCTTCCGGCTTTGCCGGCTTTGCGCACCGTATCCGCCGCGTTGCCCGCCGCATCGGCTTTCGCCTCGCTCGTACCAAGGGCAGCGGCAACGAGCGAGGCCTGCTCCGCGACGTGGCGCTTGGCAAGGCCTGTCGCAGGCGATGCGGCGGCCATTCGGCCGGCATAGAGCGGCCGAAGATTATGACCGCTTTCGACCAGGCAAGCCTCGATGAACGGCTCGACGAAGAACCAGCTGCCATTGTTGCGCGGTTCTTCCTGGGCCCACACGACCGACTGCAGGTTCGGCATCGCCTTCAACCGCTTGACCAGCGGCTCGGACGGGAAGGGATAGAGCTGTTCGATGCGGAGGACCTCCACATCGCTGGCGCCCGCGGCGTCACGAGCCTCGATCAGTTCGTAGGCGATCTTGCCCGAGCACAGGACCAACCGGCGGGTCGTGCCATCCGCAGGCGGGTTGAGGTCGGACAGGATGCGCTTGAAGTGGCTGTCGCCGGTGAAGTCGGCGCGGGTCGAGACCGCCAGCTTGTGGCGCAGCAGCGACTTGGGCGTCATCACCACCAACGGCTTGCGGAAGTCGCGCAGCAGCTGGCGGCGCAGCAGATGGAAATAGTTGGCCGGCGTGGTCGGATAGGCGACCTGGATATTGTCCTCGGCGCACAGCTGCAGATAGCGCTCCAGCCGGGCGGAGGAGTGTTCCGGCCCCTGGCCCTCATAGCCGTGCGGCAGCAACAGGACGAGCCCGCTGGCTCGCAGCCACTTGGCCTCTCCGCTGGAGATAAATTGGTCGATGATCACCTGCGCGCCGTTGGCGAAGTCGCCGAACTGCGCTTCCCACAGCACCAGCGTCCGCGGATCGGCCAGGCTGTAGCCATATTCGAAGCCCAGCACGCCGAATTCGGACAGCGGAGAATCGCGAACCTCGAACCGGCCGCCGTCGATCGTCGTCAGGGGCACGAACTTGTGGCCGGTCTGCTGGTCGGTCCACACGGCATGACGCTGGCTGAAGGTGCCCCGGCCCGAGTCCTGGCCGGACAGGCGAACGTTGTGCCCTTCAAGCAGCAGCCCGCCGAACGCCAGCGCCTCACCAGTCGCCCAGTCGATCCCCTGCCCGCTCTCCAAGGCCGCCTTCTTGGCATCGAGAATGCGCGTGAGGGTCTTGTGGACCGTCAGCCCCTCGGGGATGGCCGTCAGCCTGGCGGCAACCGCCTCATATTCGCTTTCGTCGAGCGCGGTGCCGGTGTTGCGGCGGCCCTCGACCGGCTCGGTCGGACGGTTGAGGCCGGCCCAGCGCCCTTCGAACCAGTCCGCCTTGTTCGGGAGATAGCTGGCGCCCGCGGCGAACTCGCCCTCCAGCAAGGCGGTGAATTCGGCGGTCTTCGCTTCCTGCCAGCCGGCGTCGATCACGCCTTCCGCGACCAGCCGCTTGCCGTAGATGTCGCTGATCGGCGGATGCTGGCGGATCGCGTCGTACATCAGCGGCTGAGTGAAGCTCGGCTCGTCGCCCTCGTTGTGGCCGAAGCGACGATAGCACCACATATCGATCACGATATCGCGGTTGAATTCCTGCCGGAACTCGATCGCCAGCTTGCAGGCGAAAGTGACCGCTTCGGGATCGTCGCCGTTGACGTGCAGGATCGGCGCCTGGATGCCCTTGGCCACGTCCGACGGGTAGGGCGAGGACCGCGCAAACTGTGGGCTGGTGGTGAAGCCGACCTGGTTGTTGATGACGAAATGCAGGCAGCCACCGGTGCCATAGCCGGGCAGGCCGGAGAAGCTGAGGCATTCCCACACGATTCCCTGCCCCGCGAACGCCGCATCGCCGTGCAGCAGCACCGGCAGCACCTTGTCGCCTTCCGGATCGGCCTTGATGGTCTGCACCGCGCGCGCCTTGCCGAGCACGACCGGATTGACCGCCTCGAGATGTGACGGATTGGCCTGCAACGACAGGTGGACCTTGATCCCGTCGAACTCACGGTCGGACGAGGTGCCGAGGTGATATTTCACGTCGCCCGAGCCGCCGACGTCCTGCGGGTTTGCGCTGCCGCCCGCGAATTCATTGAAGATGGCGCGGTAGGGCTTGCCCATGACGTTGGCGAGCACGTTGAGGCGGCCGCGGTGGGCCATGCCGACCACGATTTCCTCGACGCCCAGCTGGCCGCCATATTTGATCACGGCTTCCAGGGCCGGGATCATGCTTTCGCCGCCATCGAGGCCGAAGCGCTTGGTCCCGACATACTTCCTGGCGAGAAACTTCTCCCACTGCTCGCCGTGGATCACCTTTTCGAGGATCGAGCGCTTGCCTTCGGGGGTGAAGCTGATCGCCTTGTCCCGGCCTTCCATCCGCTCCTGGAGGAAGCGACGCTCCTCCAGGTCATTGATGTGCATATATTCCAGGCCGACCTTGCCGCAGTAGTTGGCCTGCAGGATGCGGACGATTTCCCGCACGGTCGCGGCCTGGAGGCCAAGCGTCCCGCCGATAAAGATCGGGCGATCCATGTCGGCGGCGCTGAAGCCATGGAACTCCGGCGTCAGGTCCGCGGGTAACTCGCGCTTGGCCAGACCGAGCGGATCGAGGTCGGCGGCCAGGTGGCCACGCACGCGATAGGTGCGGATCAGCATCATCGCGCGGATGCTGTCCTCGGCCGCCCGGCGGACTGCGGCTTCGTCGGTTACGCCGGCAGCCCTGGCTGCTTCCTTGGCCTTGGCCGCGACCTGCTCGATCGTCGCCTCGGTCGGATCGAGCCCGAGATTGACCTCGTCGAGCTCCGCCAACGGCCAGTTCGGGCGTTGCCAGCTGGGTCCTTGTTCGGTCTCGTACAGCTCGTTCACTTCAGCCTCATTGCTCCCCGGCGCAGGCCGGGGCCCAGGCCCGGCGGCAGCCGGGATTAGAACAAGTTCGGGTAGAGATCACTCCAATCGAGGTTCCGTTCCTCGATCCGTTTGATCTTCCAAGCCCGTTTCCACTCCTTCATCTGCAGTTCGCGGCGTCGCGCTTCCTGCAAATCATCGTAAGCCTCGAACCACACCAGCAGCTTGCAGCCATTTTCCTTGGTAAAGCCGTTAATTAAGCCCTTGCGGTGCTCGTACACGCGTTTCGGCAAATTGCTGGTTGATCCGATGTATATCGTCCCGTTCTTGCGGCTTGCCATGATGTACACGAAGCCGTTCTTCATTTTTGCACCTTGAAGCCCTTGCGGGCTCCTGGGCCCCGGCCTTCGCCGGGGTACAATTTCAGCCCTTCAGGAGCTCCGCAAGCGTGCGACCGAGCTCAGATGGGCTTGGAGACACGCGAATGCCAGCCGCTTCCATCGCGGCGATCTTGGAATCCGCGTCACCCTTGCCACCGGCGACGATCGCGCCGGCATGGCCCATGCGACGGCCCGGAGGCGCAGTGCGGCCGGCGATGAAGCCGACGGTGGGCTTGCTTCGGCCGCGCTTGGCTTCGTCGGCGAGGAACTGCGCGGCCTCTTCCTCCGCGCTGCCGCCGATCTCGCCGATCATGATGATGCTCTTGGTCTCGTCGTCGGCGAGGAACATCTCGAGCATGTCAATGAATTCGGTCCCCTTGACCGGGTCGCCGCCGATCCCGACCGCGGTGGTCTGGCCGAGGCCCTCGTTGGTGGTCTGGAACACCGCCTCATAGGTCAGCGTGCCCGAGCGCGAGACAACGCCGACGCTGCCCTTGGAAAAGATGTTGCCCGGCATGATCCCGATCTTGCACTCGTCCGGGGTCAGCACGCCCGGGCAGTTCGGCCCGATGAGGCGCGACTTGGAGCCGGTCAGCGCGCGCTTGACCTTGACCATGTCGAGCACCGGAATGCCCTCGGTGATGCAGACGATCAGCGGCACCTCCGCGTCGATCGCCTCCAGGATCGAGTCCGCGGCGAAGGGCGGCGGGACGTAGATCACGCTCGCATCCGCGCCGGTTCTCTCGACCGCTTCGGCCACCGTGTCGAACACCGGCAGGTCGAGGTGCGTCGTCCCGCCCTTCCCCGGCGTCACGCCGCCCACCATCTGCGTGCCGTAGGCGAGCGCCTGTTGCGTGTGGAAGGTGCCGGTTTCGCCGGTCATGCCCTGCGTGATGACGCGGGTGTTCTTGTTGACGAGGATGCTCACTGGCCGAGGCTCCCGTCGATCTGCTTGCAGGCTTCCAGCAGCTCTTTCACCGCATCGACGCTGACCTGAAGGTTGCCCTTCGCCTCGTCGTCGAGCGCGATCTCGATGATCTCTTCTGCGCCGCCGGCACCGATCACCACCGGCACGCCGACGTACAGGCCGTCCAGGCCGTACTTGCCCTCGACATAGACCGCGCAGGGGAGGATGCGCTTCTGGTCGCCGAGGTAGGCTTCGGCCATCGCAATCGCGGACGTCGCGGGTGCGTAGTAGGCCGAGCCGGTCTTCAGCAGCGCGACGATCTCGCCGCCGCCGCCGCGGGTGCGCTTGACGATCTCGTCGATCTTTTCCTTGGACGACTTGCCCATCTTGACCAGGTCGTCGACCGGGATGCCGCTGACGGTGGTGTAGCTGGTCACCGGCACCATCGTGTCGCCGTGGCCGCCGAGCACGAACGCGTTCACGTCCTTGACCGACACCTTGAACTCTTCGGCGAGGAAGTGGGCGAAGCGCGAGGAGTCGAGCACGCCGGCCATGCCGACCACCTTGTTGTGCGGCAGGCCGGAGAATTCCCGCAGCGCCCAGACCATCGCGTCGAGGGGGTTGGTGATGCAGATCACGAAGGCGTCCGGCGCGTTGGCCTTGATGCCCTCGCCGACCGCCTTCATCACCTTGAGGTTGATGCCGAGCAGGTCGTCGCGGCTCATGCCCGGCTTGCGGGCGACGCCGGCGGTGACGATGATCACGTCCGCGCCCCGGATATCGGCATAGTCGTTCGAACCGGTGATCCTGGCATCGAAGCCCTCGACCGGGCCGCACTGGCTGAGGTCCAGGGCCTTGCCCTGGGGAACGCCCTCGACCACGTCGAACAGGACGATGTCGCCAAGCCCTTTCAGGGCGGCGAGGTGAGCGAGGGTGCCGCCGATGTTGCCGGCGCCGATGAGGGCGATCTTCTTGCGAGCCATGAGGGGGACCAGCTTCCCTTCTGAAATGAAAGGCCGCGACCTGGACGGGCGGCGTTGCGCGGCGCTCTAGACCGGAGCGCGCGTCGGGGCAACCCGATGACGGACGCTCGCGGGCTGCTTGGCGGCGATAACGCTAGCCGAAGAGATATTGGCGCGTATCGGGGTTCTCCCGCCGCCACATGACGTTGTCCATGAAGTAGTGGTGGACGTTGATGAAAGTCCAGAAGAAGAACAGGAAAAGGGTCGGGGTCAGCGCGGTGCCATCATAAGGCACCAGGCCATCGAGGATGGTCGGAAGACCCCAGAATCCGACCCAGCCGAGGGCTGCGGCGACGAGAAAGAAGACGATCATGTGCGGCAACGGGTGGCTGCCGAAGTAGCGCCGCACGAGCGACCTGGCTTTGTATGAGTCGGTTCCCAGCTGCGCCGTCTCGTAGTTCAGCTGAAAGCGCGACACCACGACAAGATACTGGAGCGAGTGGAGCGCTGGCACCATCAACGCCCAGATGGGATTGATGGTGATGAACATCAGCCAGGCATAGAGGCTGACGAAATAAGCGATTGCGCCGTTCACGGGTAGCGCGCCGGAGCGACGCCAATGCTGGCCAAGCGCCCATACGGCCACCGCGCCGCTCAAAGCTGCCGCCGCGGCTGCCGCCGTGATGATCGGCTGCGGAATAGCGAAGCTGTAATAGGCAAGGCCCCACAGGTCCTGCTGGCTCGCAACCGCATTGAAGCCAAGCCACGAGGCGACCCACGTCACATAGCAATTGACGAGCAGGACCGACCTGGTGCGATCGTCCAGGAAGCGGCGCTTCAGGGCCGCGTCGACCATCAGCATGCCATAGCCCTGCTTGACGTAATGCCAGCCGACGGCGAGCGCCATCAGGTTGGCGGCATAGCCCAGCAGCCGCGTGCTGGAGGTCAGCGTCCCGTACAGGAAAAAGATCGAAAGCAGCGCCGGCACGATGATCCCGGCAAAGGCAAAGCGACGTCCCAGCGGCCCGCTCAGCTTCTGGCGAAAGCCGCGATAGAAAATCTGATAGCTGGCCGCGAAATGCGGGTGGTTGAGCAGGTGCGCGACGATCAGCATGGTTGCCGCCATGCCGGCGTAGTCGTCGCTGCCCCCCAGCGCGAGAACGACCGGCAACAGCAGCAGCGTGCTTCCCCCAAGACAGAGGAAGTCAATAAGCGGACTGAACAGATAGCGTTCCGAGTGCGCGGGACCGGCGTCGCCTTTCGTCAGCAGTGCCTCGGCCGCGTGCGTCGCCATTACCGTCCCCTTACCGGGCCTGGTCTGCGCGCTTCGCGCCTAAAACAAGGTTAACGGCCGAGCTTCATTCAGCGCCATGACCCTGGGCGAGGTAATCGGCGCTTCGCATCTCCTCCAGGCGGCTGACGGTGCGCTGGAATTCGAATGCGCCCGTGCCCACGGGATAGAGGTCCGCAGGTTCCGTATCGGCGGCTGCCAGCAGCTTGACCTTATGCTCGTAGAGCGCGTCGATCAGCGTGACGAACCGCGCGGCCTCGTTGCGCTTGTCCGGACCCATGACCGGAATGCCGACGAGGATGACGGTGTGAAAGCGCTGCGCGATCGCCAGATAGTCGGCTGCCCCGCGCGCCTCCCCGCACAATCGCTTGAAGGAAAACACCGCCACGCCCTTGAGGCTCTTGGGCACGTGCAAGGTGCGGCCGCCGCCGACATCCAGCTCCTCGGTCGGGACCTTGGCCCGGTCCTCCACCGGATAGTCGGTAAGCTGGAAAAAGGCCTGACTGAGCGCGGCGGTGGCCTCCGGACCATTGGGGACGTGCCACGTCCGGACGCCACCCAGACGGTCGAGGCGATAGTCCGTGGGACCATTGAGCTCCACCACGTTCATGCGCCGTTCGATGAGGTCGATGAACGGCAGAAACAGCTCGCGGTTCAGCCCGTCCTTGTAAAGATCGTGCGGCGGCCGGTTGGAGGTGGTGACGACGGCAACGCCCTCTTCGAGCAAAGCGGTGAACAGGCGCGACAGGATCATGGCGTCGGCGGTGTTGTTGATCACCATCTCGTCGAAGCACAGCAGCCTCGCTTCGGCGGCGATGCTTTCCGCCACCGGCGGGATCGGGTCGCCTTGCCCGCTCGCCCGCGCCGCGCGTAGCCGCTGGTGCACGTCCAGCATGAAAGCGTGGAAATGGACGCGGCGCTTCGTCACGGCCGGGACATGATCGAAGGCGAGGTCCATCAGCATCGACTTGCCGCGCCCGACCCCACCCCACAGGTACACCCCGCAGACGGTTTCCGTCTTGCGCAGCAGCCGCTTCAGGAAGCCCCCATTCGGGCGGGCAAGTTCATGCGCAAGGCGGTCGAGCGCCACGACGGCGCGTTGCTGGTGGGGATCGGCCTTGAGTTCGCCGGCGTTCAGAAGCTCGGCATAGGCGGCCGCGACAGGTCCGCTCATGTACGATCGCGAAGCTTCTTCAGCGTGCCGGTGAAACTGTAGCACGGCTGTCCGCCCTGCCGCACAACGCCTTGCAGGAAGGCCAGGCTGCGGGTTTGCCGGACGAGCTCGACATGGGCGTCGAGCGGTTTGCCTGCCTCGCCCCGGGCGATGAAATGGGTCGTAAGGTCGAGCGTGACGTAGTGCGCGCGCTCCATGCCCGCGCACCGCCCGCCGCCGAACAGGGCCATGTCGATGAAGCTCATGACCGCGCCGCCGTGCAGCGAGCCGCCGAGGTTCAAGTGCTTTTCCGTCGGAAACATCCGGACCACGCCGCGGCCGGGGCCATCGGGGCGGAAGATCAGCTTACCGGTCGCGGCAGCGAAACTGTCTGGCGGTACGTCGAACCAGCTGTACCAGCCCGGATGGTCGGGATCTTCGCGCGCTCCGTCCGGGCGTTGGGGGGCATCGTTCATGGGCGGGGGTTAGTTGGCGTTGGTCGAACGGGCAAGCAGGCCGACGCAGAACAATCCGCGTCGGCGTGGCCGCGCTCCG
The DNA here is from genome assembly GCF_058313395.1 of Sphingomonas sp. SP1. Lineage (NCBI taxonomy): Bacteria > Pseudomonadati > Pseudomonadota > Alphaproteobacteria > Sphingomonadales > Sphingomonadaceae > Sphingomonas > Sphingomonas sp. SP1. The sequence continues at coordinate 87,778 of NZ_JBZFLC010000001.1, forward strand.
GGACCGCTAGGCCGCCCGTTCGGCGATCAGCTTCTTGGTTTCGGCGATCGCCTTGGCGGGGTTGAGGCCCTTCGGACAGACGTTCGCGCAATTCATGATGGTGTGACAGCGATAAAGCCGGAACGGGTCCTCGAGCTGATCGAGCCGCTCACCGGTCATCTCGTCACGACTGTCGGCGAGCCAGCGATAGGCCTGAAGGAGGATAGCCGGCCCGAGGAAGCGGTCGCCGTTCCACCAATAGCTCGGGCAGCTGGTGGAGCAGCAGAAGCACAGGATGCACTCGTACAGGCCATTCAGCTTCTCCCGGTCCTCCGGAGACTGCAGCCGCTCCTTGCCGGACGGGGCCGGGGTGGCAGTCTTCAGCCAGGGCTGAATGCTCGAATATTGCGCATACAGGTGCGTGAAATCGGGAACCAGGTCCTTGACCACGTCGCAGTGTGGCAGCGGCGTAATGCGCACCTCACCCTTCACGTCATCGATCGCCGTGGTGCAGGCGAGGCCGTTGCGACCGGCAATGTTCATCGAGCAACTGCCGCAGATCCCCTCGCGGCACGACCGGCGGAAGGTCAGGGTCGGATCGATCTCGTTCTTGATCTTGATCAGTGCGTCGAGGACCATCGGTCCGCACTCGGACGTATCCACCTCATAGGTGTCGTAGCGCGGATTGGCTCCGCTATCAGGATCATAGCGATAGATCCTGAACGATTTGACGCTGTCCCGCGGACCGTCGGACTTGAAGGTCTTGCCCTTGGTGATCTTGCTGTTTGCGGGAAGCGTGAACTCGGCCATTGTCGCTATTGAACCTCTTGGTGTTGCGCGCGAGATAGTCGCCGCGACGGCCGAACGCCAGCCCTCCCTAAGCACTAACGATCGGCGCGTGGAGCCTCGGGCTCCGGGTCCACCATCTGCTTTAAGGGCGACAGGAAATAGAGCGTCACGAAAGCCATGATCGTCAGCACCACGGCAACGTCGATGCTGCCCAGTCCCACTGCGATCCCGATGGCGCCCGTCACCCACAGGCTGGCCGCGGTGGCGGTCCCGCGGACGCTTTCCTTGACCTTCAGGATCGCACCGCCGCCGATGAAACCCATGCCTGTGATCAAGCCCTCGATGATCCGCGCCATCGCTTCGGCTTCGTCGCCGACCAGCCCCTCGGCCGCCTGGATGACGCCACAGGTCGCCACCGCCACCAGCGGAAAGGTGCGCAGGCCCGCACTACGCTCCGCCTTCTCGCGATTCCAACCGATCGGCAGCGCCAGCAGATAGGCGACCACCATCGGCAGCAGGTGGGGCAGGAAGTCGAAGCTGTTAGCGCCGAGGAGGTCTGTCATGGAACCGTCAAACGACGGTCACGCAACAAAGCTCCGTTACGCGGCCTTAACGGCTTTCAGTACCTCGTCCGCATGGCCGGGAACCTTGACCTTGCGCCAGGCGCGCAGGACCGTCCCGTCGGCGCCGATCAAGAAGGTCGCGCGCTCCATCCCCATATACTTGCGCCCATACATCGACTTTTCCACCCAGGTTCCGAAAGCGTCGGAGATGGCGCCGTCCTCGTCCGACGCCAGCGGCACCTTGAGGTCGTACTTGGCGATGAACTTATCGTGCTTGGCGGCGGGGTCGCGCGAAACGCCCACCACCTTCGCGCCGGCAGCGGCAAACTGGTCGGCCAGCGCCGTGAAGTCCTGTGCTTGCCGGGTGCAGCCGGACGTGTCGTCCTTGGGGTAGAAATAGAGCACCAGCGGGCCTCCCGGCGAATTAAGGTCGACCCTTCCCCCATCGGTCGAGGCGACCGTCAATGCCGGTGCCTTTTGTCCTTCCTCGATCATCTTCCCTCCTGAACCCGTTGCCATAGCGCGGCGATCCTCTGCCGCGCGGCGTCCTGTGCCGCAAGCAGCCCGTCCCAGTCACCCTGTCCGCACAACCGTGCCAGCAGCGTCTGGCTCTGCGGCTCGGGGTTGGTGGTGCGCGGGGCAAGAAGCCGCAGGCAGACGAGGATTCGCGACAGCAGCCGCAGATCGGCGTCGACCTGATCGGCGTCGAGCTGCCCGGCCTCGCCAAGCTGCTCCACTGCGACCTCCAGCCGCGGATCCAGTCCGCAGGCACACGACAGCTGCAGCGTATGGATCGCAAACTCCAGGTCGACCAGGCCGCCCGGTCCAAGCTTGATGTCCAGCGGCCCGGCGGGCGGTTTATGCCGCGCCATCTCGGCGCGCATCCCTGCCGCGTCCGCGCGCACCTTGTCCGCATCGTGGGGGGTGGCGAGGATCGAGCGGACTATGCCGGCCAGACGGCGCTTGCCGTCTTCCGATCCGACCAGCGGGCGGGCCCGGCACAGCGCCATATGTTCCCAGGTCCAGGCCTCGTTCCGCTGATAATTGTCGAACCCGTCGAGGCTGACCGCAAGCATGCCTTCCTCGCCCTGCGGCCGAAGGCGGGTGTCGACTTCGTACAATGGGCCGGCGGCGGTCGGCACGCTCATTGCAGCAATGATCCGGCGGGCCAGTCGGTTATGATAATCGGCGGGCCCCAGCGGCTTCGCGCCGTCCGACCGAGTGTCCGGTGGCGCATCGTAAATGAAGATGAGGTCGAGGTCGGACGCGTGGGTCAACGCTCGCCCACCCAGCCGGCCGAGTGCCAGGATCATCAGCTCGGCCTCCGCGATCCGGCCGTGGCTGCGTTCGAAATCGGCTGTCGCCAGCTCGGCCAGCACGATGAGCGACCCCTCCGCCACATCGCTGTAGCCTTCGGCGACCTCGATCGGGTCGCGGTACCCGCTGACGAGCTGCACTCCCAAGCCGAAGCGGCGCTCTCCGATGAAGCGGCGAGCCCGATCCAGTGCCTGTTCATAGGGCAGGCCAACGATGACGTCGCGCAGGCGGTCGGCGAATTCGCCGGCAGAATTCGGCAGGCCGAAGCTTGATGAATCGAGCAGCCCGTCGAGTAACTCTGGGCGTCGGGTCAGCTGGTCGGCCAGTGCCGGGGCGTGGCTGAGGACAGTGGCGAGGAGCTTGCCGAGTTCAGGTTGCGCGGCGATCAGGCGGTAAAAATTGACTCCGCTGGAGAGGCGATCGACCAGATCGCTGAAACGGTTGATCGCCCGGGCCGGATCGGGGCCGGCTGCGAACGCCTCCATCAGGCCGGGAAGCATTTTCTCGAACGCCGATCGCGCTGCAGCCGAGCGAAGCGAGCGGGCCTTGGCCGAGCGCCATTCGGCGATGCGGGTCGCTGCTGCCTCCGGCTCGGGATAGCCCAATCGGCCAAGCTCGGCGACAAGCACCTGCGGGTCGTTGCTGAGCCGGTCCGCGCGGTCGTCCGCGAGCTCGCCAAAGAGCCGCTCGACATCGGCAACGGGCTGTCGGAGCCAGGCGAGCAGCTCTTCGCCCCCGCGAAGGCCGTGTAGCCTGGCGACGTCGTTTAATGCCGACGCGGCCGGTGGCAGAAGATGAGTCTGCGCGTCGGCAATCATCTGCACCCGGTGCTCGACCGTTCGAAGTCGCCGGTAGGCTTCCGCCAGGGTTTTGGCGTCGTTCTCGCCAAGCTTGCCCGCATCGCGCAGCGCCGCCAATGCATCGAGGGTTGCCGGGGCACGCAGGCGCGGATCCCGCCCGGCATGGATAAGCTGCTGGATTTGCGCGAAGAACTCGACCTCGCGAATGCCACCCCGCCCACGCTTAAGATCGTATCCAGGCCCGAACTCCTGCCCCTGGTTGTAATGATCCCGGATCCGGGTGGAGATGTCGCGGATTTCGTCGACGACGTTGAAGTCGATGCTGCGCCGCCAGACGAACGGCTGAATCGCGTCGAGGAATTCGCGACCGAGGGTCAGGTCGCCGGCGCAGGGCCGGGCCCGGATAAAGGCGGCCCGCTCCCACGGGAGGGCCGAGCTTTCGTAATAGGAGATCGCCGCCGCAATGCCGAGCGCAATCGGGGTGACTTCCGGCGCCGGGCGGAGGCGGAGGTCGACCCTGACGACATAGCCATGCTCGTCCCGCTGCTGCAGCAGTTCGATCAGCCGGCGGCCATAGCGAACGGCGGCTTCCGCCGGATCGTCGCGGCCGCGCCGGGGCAAGGTGCCGGGATCGTACAGGAGGATGAGGTCAACGTCGGACGAATAGTTGAGTTCGTGGCTGCCGAGCTTGCCGAGCGCCAGTGCGGTCAGACCGGCGAAGCTGCCCTCCCCCATCCGTTCATCGACGGCCTGGCGCAGCGCGAGATCGATCGCCCGGTCCGCGAAGTCGGACAGCAACCCGGTGACCGCTTCCAGGGTCAATTCGGCGGACAGATCACCGAGCGCAACCGCCAGCGCGAGCCTTATGCGCTGGCGGCGCAGACGTTCGGCGAGCGCCGGCGCGTCCACTTGCAGCGCAACCTCCGCTGCAGCCGAAGCGCCGTTTGTCGCGAACCGATCGGCGACATCGGGATGACGCTCCATCGCGTGCCGCAGAAAGGGCGAGAAGCGCCGCGCACGGTCCAAAGCGTCGAGGCGGTTCGAGTGCGCGACCGGTGCGTTCATTATGCCACGCCATGCCCCAAAGCGTCGCGACACGAAACCTGTTGCCGTCAGGGACGTTGTTAGGCTGATGTTTTCCGACCCTTCAGAGAAGGCGGCGGCGGATAGAGACCGAATGGATCGACGCGTGATCAGAGTCGAACTTCCGCCCGCACATGCCGGAGTCACCGCTGCGCTGCGCAAGGCGTTTGCGGCGGTTCCCGTCGCGAGCACCGATCAGGAGTTCGACGACCTCCTCTCGCGTCTGGGCTGATCTCGGCCCTTCTTCCCCCTAACGTTTCGGCAAGACCGGCGAGTACACAAAAAACCCGGCAACCTTGCGGCTGCCGGGCAGATTGGCGCCTGGGCGGAGACGACGGCTAGTGGTCGCGTCCGCCTGACAGATCATCGACCTCGCCCATGATCTGGGCCAGGGCGGAGGTGTTGGGATCGGTTTTGTGCTGCCGCCGCGAAGGCAGCTTGCCGCCAGATAGAAGCTGCTCGAGCGCGACTCGGCCACGGGCGACGCGGCTCTTGATCGTCCCGACCGCGCAACCGCAGATTTCCGCTGCTTCCTCATAGGCAAAGCCGCCCGCCCCGACGAGGATCAGGGCTTCACGCTGCGGCTGGGGCAAGTGCATCAGCGCCCGCTGCATATCACCCAGTTCGACATGGCGATCCTGGCTGGCCGGCGCAGCGAGAAGTTTCGAGGCGGTCAGTTCGTCCCACTCGCCCTTGAAACGGGCACGGCGCATCTGGCTGAGGAACAGGTTGCGCAGGATGATGAAGGTCCACGCCCGCATGTTGGTCCCCGCCTGGAAGCGCTTGCGCGCCGCCCAAGCCTTCAGCAGCGTTTCCTGAACCAGATCGTCGGCCAGGTCGCGGCTGCCGGACAAGGACCGTCCGAACGCACGAAGGTGCGGGATGACCTGTGCCAGTTGATCCTTGAAATCCGGATCGGACAGGGGAACCCAGTCGATCCGCGGCGCTTCCTGCACCTCTTCTTCGTCGACGTTGTCGCTCACCCGATCCCCACCCTCAGCAGCCTGCATCGCAGCCGCGTTTTCGGTCATAGCATTCATGAGCCTCGTTCCGAAATGCGGCGGTTAACCGGCGACCAGAACGATGATGGCGAAGATCAGGATTACGAGGCCCAATCCGCCAAACAGCGCCACCCGCGCCACCCCGGGCGTTGTTCCGGCACGCGCTTCCGTTCCGGTGAGATGTTCCGGCTGGTCATTATTCATGCTGCGTCGATTCCCAGGAATGTCGATTTGGTGCAGGAACGCAACGATGGGAACTCCAGTTCCCAAAGCTGACACAGTTTAACTGGCGGGAACCGTCGCCGCATCGAAGAACAGCGCCTGCGCGATCGCGGCCTTCACCGTCGCCCGCTGGAACGGCTTGGTGATCAGGAAGGTCGGTTCGGGCCGGGTGCCGGTCAGCAGGCGTTCGGGGAAGGCGGTGATGAAGATCACCGGCACCGCGAATTCCGCCAGAATGTCACGGACCGCGTCGATTCCGCTGGAATCGTCCGCCAGCTGGATGTCTGCCAGTACGAGGCCCGGCGGGTGGGCCCGCGCCTGGGCGACCGCTTCGTCGCGTGTGACCGCGACGCCCGTCACATTATGGCCGAGGTCGCGGACGATAGTCTCGATATCCATCGCGATGATCGGCTCGTCCTCGATGATGAGCACGTCGGCGAGCGTCTGGCGCTCGATCTCTTCGAGTGCTTCGGACACCAGGCTGTCGACGTCCTGTGGAGACGCGCCGATCAAATAGCCGGTGTCGTTGGCCGAAAACCCCTCGAGTGCGGTTAGGAGCAACGCCTGGCGCGACAGCGGAGTGATACGTGACAGGCGCGCCTGCGCGATCCCTTCCGGGCCGGCGAAACCGCCCACGGTGCCCTGCGGCTCGTCCCCTTCCTCGATATTGGCAGTCGACCAGATCGCATGGAACGTCTTGTAGAGCCCAAGGCGAGGCTCGACGTCCCGGGGAAAATCTTCCGGCGAAGCGACGATCGCTTCCAGCGCGGCCCGGACGAAAGCGTCGCCGTGGGTCTGGCTGCCGGTGAGCGCGCGCGCATAGCGGCGCAAGAAAGGCAGGTGCGGCGCGAGTTCCTGGCCAAGCGACATGTTTTGCAGTGCTCCTAGCGTGTTTTGCGGCCCCTATTGGGAGCGACAATCGGATTGTGCAAGCCTCGCGCCCGCCCTGCACGAGAGGCAAGGCCACAGGCGGAACTTGTTTTTCAGCGAGCGGAACAAAGCATTGAGCACTTGGTTTCCAAGCGCGAAGAAGTCGTAGCAGTTGACGTGTCGACTATCCGACTTCAAAGGGGCTGGGTCTAACTGACAATGGTGTCATCCGAAGGTGAAGACAGTGATTCCGCGCACCCGAACAAGGGGGACGACAGCTTGAATGCTCGCACCACCGCCGAGCAGAAGCCGGCTGGATCACCGTCTGCGTCCAACGAGAATGCGCCTTCCAAGCAGCCCGGGAAGACGCGCAAGCGCCGCGTTGCCTCTGAGCCGGACGACGTAAGCCGGGTGCTTCGCGGCGTTTACGACGACACGCTGCGCGAAGATGTGCCCGACGATTTCATGGACTTGCTCGGCAAGCTGAGCTGAACGGTGGCGCGGTGATCGCATCGTGAGCCGTTTGTCCGGTTGGTTTCAGCGCCTTCCCACTACAGGTAAATTGCTGGTCATCCTGTCCGCGGCCATTCTGCCGCTGGGCATCGTCCTGGGCTGGGTCGCGGCCCAGGGTATCAACGCGGCCAATCGCGCGCTCGTCGCTCGGGCGGACTCCGAAAGCCTGTCCGCACTGCGGTCGGTCGACGGATTGATCGCCCGCAATGCGCTGGCACTGCGCATCGCCGGCAATGCCGCGCTGCGCGAACCGGACCGCGACTTTTGTGCTTACGCCTTGCGATCGCTGTCGGTCGTCGCCGATCCACCGCGCAACTTTTCGTTGCAGGATGCCAGCGGCAACGTCCTGTGCACGGTCGGATCCATGGCGCCGCAACGAAGCGCATTGCTGGTTCCGCCCGGCGGAGTGCGGCTGTGGCTCTCGCCCGGCGGCAGCCTGCTTTATTATCGTGTCGGCGTGATCGGGGGGATGGCCACCGGCACCCTGACCCGCGAACAGCTGCGCGCAGCGGCCGAAGCGGCGCAGGGCGATATCGAACAATTATCGGTCAGCGACGGGGCGCAGAGCATGCGGCTGGTGACCGGCACGGCGTCGACCGGCCGGCTGCAGCATGATGTCATCGAGCGCGAACGCAGCGTTGCCGGCGGGCAGTTGAGGGCCCGGACCGGCGTGCAGATCGAGCGCATTCCCGCGGTCGACCGCGGCCTGATCCTGCTGCCCTTGCTGATGTGGATCGCGGCGGCCTTTCTTTCCTGGCTGATGGTCAGCCGTTTCCTGATCAAGCCGCTCCGGCGGATGCAGCGCGCGGTCACCGCCTACCAGCCCGGCAGCGCGGAACTGACCTTGCCCGACCGGCTCGGCTCGGCCGTCGAAATCCGGGAGCTGGGCCAAAGCTTCGGCCGGGCGGTCGAGCGGATCGAACAATCGGAAAAGGAGATGGCGATCGCGCTGGAAGGCCAGCGCAAGTTGGTGCGCGAAGTGCATCACCGGGTGAAGAACAATCTTCAGGTTATCGCCAGCCTGCTCAATATTCACGGCCGCAGCGCCGGCACTGCCGAAGCGCGCGATGCTTATTCGTCGATCGGCCGCCGGGTCGATGCGCTCGCCGTCGTGCACCGCAATCATTATGCGGAGCTGGAGGAAAACCGCGGCATCGCCTTGCGGCCACTGCTCAGCGAGCTGGCTGCGTCCCTTCGCGCCAGCGCACCGGAGGGCGCCCGCTCGCTGAACATCGATCTCGACCTGGAAAGCCTCAACACGACGCAAGACGTCGCAGTGGCGGTCGCCTTCCTCGTGACGGAGGTGGTGGAATTCGCCATGCTGAGCCGTCCCGACGACCCGGTCGAGCTGACCCTCCGCCGGACAAGCGATCTTTCGGCACGGTTCGAGATTTCCAGCGCCATCCTCAATCCGGAAATGGCTGAAGAGCCCGACCGCAAGCAGTTCGAGCGGATCATCGGTGGCCTTGCCAAACAGCTCCGTTCGACCCTTGACCGCAAGCTTGGTCGCTACAGCGTGGACCTGCCGGTCTTCCCGCCCCGCTGAGGCGGAAAAAGTTTTAAAAAAAGATTCAACCGGCGGGAACCGGGGAGCGGGTATCTCGTTCTACACTTCGGATAGTGACCTTTTGCCCCCCCGCTCTCGCTATCCGCTTACATGGGCCCGGATCCGCCAACCCTCCCCCCCCCCGGTGGCGTTTCCGGGCCCACTTGTATCTGGGCCTCATCGACATCGCCGACCAAGGGTTGCGTCACCCGCCGTGACGCCCGCCAGTGCGTCAGGCGGATCGCGATGATGGTGAACTCATAGAGCAGGTAAAGCGGGACCAGCAGCAGCAGCATCGACACGGCGTCCGGCGGCGTCAGCACGGCCGAGACCGCCGCGCAGACCACGATCGCATGTCGACGATGCTTGGTCAGTGTCTCGCGCGTGATCAGCCCGGCCCGCTCCAGCAGCATCAGCAGCACTGGGGTCAGGAAGGCGACCCCGAAGCCGAACAGAAACCGCGTCACGAAGCTGAGGTAATTGCCGACTCCCGGCAGCGCTTCCTGCGTAACGCCGCCGACATTGCCCTCGAAGCTCAACAGAAATTTCAGCGCCCAGGGCATGGCGACGAAATAGGCGAATGCCGCCCCTCCGCCGAAGAAGAAGGGGGTCATCAGCAGGAACGGCAGGAACGCCTTCTTTTCCTTCACATAAAGCCCGGGGGCGACGAAGCGCCACGCCTGGGTCGCGAAGACGGGGAAGCAGAGCATCAGAGCGGCAAACAGCGCGACCTTCACCTCGGTGAAAAACGCTTCGAACACGTCGGTGTAGATGAGCCGGCCCTGTCCGGCGGCGAGCAGCGGCTGGACCAGCACGGCAAAGATCGGCTTCGCGAAGTAAAGACAAAGAAAGAAGGCGCCGACCAAAGCGGCCAGGCTGATCAACAGTCGGCGGCGAAGCTCGACCAGATGCTCCAGCAGCGGTGCCTTGGTTTCGTCGATGTCCTTCACGGCAGCGGCCGGTCGCGAACATCGGGCTCCGGCAGGGGAAGCTGCGGCTCATCACGTCCGTTGGCGTCGGGGATCGGAGGCGGAGGCGGGGGAAGCTCCGCGCCCGGATAGGGGAGCGCCACCGGATGCTCACGCATGATGCGCTCGTTCTCCTCGCGCCATTTCTTTTCCATTTCCTCCAGTTCCGCCTCCCGCATCATGTTTTCGATGCCGGCGGTGAAATGGCGGGCATGGGCACGGGCGCGGCCGACCCAGCGGCCGACGGTCCGCATGGTGGTCGGCAGTTCCTTGGGACCGATGAAGATCAACGCCAGCACGGCGACCAGGAAAAGCTCGCTGCTGTCGACGCCGAACATGGCGCGAAACCCCTGCTAGCGGGGCTGCTGGTCCGACGGCGGCGGGGGCGCGACCGGATCGGCGGCGCGGGCGTTGGGGGTGACGTCGATCGGACGATCCTGCGTTCCCAGCCGGCGCTGTTCCTCGTGGCGGCGCTGGGCCTCGTCCTCGTCGTCGGCCATGCCCTTCTTGAAGCTCTTCAGGCCCTTGGCGACGTCGCCCATCATGTTGGAAAAGCGGTTGCCGCCAAACAGCAGCAGCACGATCACCGCGAAAATCAGGATATGCCAGAGGCTGAAGCCGCCCATCATTGTTACTCCGAAAACGTCAGGGGCTATCTAGTCCTCTTCGTCGGCGCTTTCCAGTTGCAGCTGGCTTAGCGCCAGATCGACCGGATCGAGCAGGCCCGCCGCCTTCAGATCGTCGATCCCCGGAAGGTCGCGCCGGGATGCGAGGCCGAAATGGCTGAGGAACTCTGCCGTGGTGGCGTAGAGCAGGGGGCGCCCCGGGCCTTCGCGGCGGCCGGCCGGGCGCACCCAGCCCGCCTCCATCAGCACGTCCAGCGTGCCCTTGGAGATCTGGACACCGCGGATGGCTTCGATCTCCGCCCGGCTGACCGGCTCATGATAGGCGATGATCGCCAGCGTTTCGGTCGCGGCGCGCGACAGGCGGCGCGGCTCTTCCCGCGTGCGGCGGAGCAGGTGGGCAAGATCGGCAGCGGTCTGGAAATGCCAGCGCCCGCCCCGTTCGACCAGATTGATGCCGCGCCCGGCATAGATGTTCGACAAATCGGCCAGCGCAGACGGGACGTCCCCCTCCCCCGTGTGCAGCATGATCTCTTGCGGAGTGAGTGGCTCGGCAGATGCGAACAGGGTCGCTTCGACGGCACGGATGAAGTCGTTGATCATGACCGTGCGCGGACCATGATCGGGGCGAAGGGGCGTTCCTGCGCAAACTCCAGCCGGCCCTTGCGAGCGAGTTCCAGCGTGGCCGCGAACGAGGAAGCAAGGGCAGACTTGCGAAACTGCGGGTCCTGGCTGGCGGGCAGAAAATGCTCCAGGTGAGTCCACTCGATCCGGCTTCCGACCAGTGCCGACACCCGCTCGATGGCGGCCTCGAGCGTCCACACGGCGCGCTGGGCGACCACATGCATTACGGGTGCCGACCGGGCCCGAACGGCGCCGTAGGCGACGTAAAGGTCGTAGGCGCTCGACTGCCACGCGGCCTTGCGAACCAGCCGCAATCCTTCCGGGGCTGCGCGGGTGAAGACATCGCGGCCCAGCCGGTCGCGCGCCATCAGCCGGGCGCCCGCGTCGCGCATTGCGTCGAGCCGCTGCAGCCGCAGCTGAAGGCGGGCGGCAAGTTCCTCGGGGCTGGGGTCCTGCTCCGGGTCCTTTGGCAGCAGCAGGCAGGACTTCAGATAGGCGAGCCAGGCGGCCATCACGAGATAGTCCGCCGCGATCTCCAGCTTGAGCGCCTTGGCGCCGTTCAGGTAGGCGAGATATTGTTCGACCAACTGCAGGATCGAGATTTGCGCCAGATCGACTTTCTGGGCGCGGGCGAGGTTGAGCAAGAGGTCGAGCGGACCCTCCCACGCGCCGAGGGAAAGCTGCAACTCCTCCTCGCGACGCAGGGCAAGTTCGGCGGTCATCGAGCGGAGATTAGCGCAGTTCTCATGCTAGGCCAGCGCCAGCAGCTCGTCCCGCTTGGCGGTGGCCGCCGCAAGATCGGGCGCGGTCTCGTCCTCGACCAGCGCGCCGGCCATGGCCCGAGCCAGCCGCGCCTCCGCGTCGGGGGTCAATTCACCGACATGCGCGGCGACGTCGATCATCTCGTCGAACTTGCCGGAACAGTGCAGCGTGGCGTCGCACCCGGCAGCGATCGCGCTGGCGGAGCGTTCACCGGCGGAACCACGGAGCGCCTCCATGCCGATATCGTCGGTCATCAGGAAGCCCCCGAAGCCGATCCGTTGCCGAATGATCTGCTCGATCACGAGTGGCGACTGGCTCGACGGCCGTTCCGCATCCCAGGCGGTGAAGACGATATGCGCGACCATGCCCATCGGGGCGGCGGCGAGACGCTCGAACGGTTCGAGATCGATTGCCAGTTCCTCGTCGGAGGCGGTCACCACCGGCAATTCCTTGTGGCTGTCGACAAGGGCACGGCCATGGCCGGGCATGTGCTTGACGACACCGACGACGCCGGCGCTGGCCATGCCGTCGAGCACGGCGCGGCCGAGTGCGGCGACCTGCATCGGCTCACCGCCGTAGGCCCGGTCGCCGACGATGTCGGTCGCGCCCGGTTGACGCACATCGAGCATTGGCAGGCAATTGACGTTCACGCCCGACGCCTTGAGCAGCAGGGCAATGGCCCGCGCGTTCATTCGTGCGGCCTCGATCGCGGAGCTGGGCGCGGCCTGATACAGGCGGTCGAACGCCTCGCCGCTGGGCAGCTGCGGCCAGACCGGCGGCCGCATGCGAGCGACCCGGCCGCCTTCCTGGTCGATCAGGATCGGCACGTCTGCGCGCCCGTGCAGGTCACGCAAGGAACTGGTCAAGGCGAGCAGCTGTTCGGGCGACTCGCAATTGCGCCGGAAGAGGATGTAGCCGGCGGGATCGCAGTCGAGGAAGAAAGCGCGCTCCTCCTGCGTCATCGTCAGCCCGGCCAGGCCGTAGATCGCAGCCTGCATCAGCGCACCACGAAGCAGGCTTCGCCCGCGACCTTGAGCAGCTGGCAGGCGCGACTTGCCTCCGCCGCCGACCCGAAGCCGGCACGAAGGCGGTAGCCGCCCTGATAGGGCACGACGATCTTGCCAGCGCCGGCAACGGCCGAGAAGCGTCCGGAAAGCGTGTCCCACGCCGAATTGGCCGCAGCCTGGCTTGGGTAGAAGCCAAGCTGAATACTGGATCCCGCTGGACCGGCCGGTGCAGCCGGTGCTTCGGCGGGGGCGGGAGGATTGTCGGCCGGGGCGCTTTCAACGGGTGCCTTGGGGGCGGGCTGCGGCCGGGCGATCGGCTCCTCGGGAACCGCACCGAGATCGAGCTCGGCGTCCGTTTCCTCGCCGGCACTGGTGGCGTAAGCAGTGCCGCTGTCGCCGGCGACATCGAGTCCGCCCGGGTCGATTGGCTTGATCTTGTAGGGTCCGGGCTCGGCTCGGATCAGTTCGGGCGGGCCACTGCCCTCCCCGCCGCCTTGACGGCCAAGCCAGAACAAGGTGCCGGCGACCAGCCCGGCCGCAAGCAGCACGACCGCGATGACGGCCAGCATCTTGCGGGCGGACAGCCGCGGCGCATCGTCCTCGTCATCGACCGCTTCAAGCCACGGGAAGTTGGCATCCCCAGCAGACGCCCCTCTTGCTTCCATCAGTATACCACCGTGCAATTCTGTCGTTTCTTTTCGAGTTGCTGACAGATGACCTCGGACTGCGCCTGCGAGGCCGTCGCCAGCTGCAGCCGATGCATCCTCGTCGCCTTGCCGTCGGTCGAACGGACATCGAGCGGTGAGATCAGCCTTGGCTTGGTTGCGAGATAGGGCCAGGTCTTGACCAGCTGCTGCCAGGCAAACTCCGCCTGGGATTGTGTCGGATAGGCGCCGACCTGGATGATGCGGCCACGGACCACGGGTTGGACCACCACTGGCGCAGCATCATTCTCCGACGCTGCCTCGGGATCGGCGGCTGGTGCAACCGTCCGCGCTCGCGGCCTTGCGACCGGCCGCGGAGACGCAGAACCGGAGGCCGGAGCGGGTGTCGTGACGACCGGCTGATCCAGCGGCTCCACAGCCGGAACGTCTGGTTCGACTACGGCATCGGTCTGCGGCGCCTCGTACGGTTCGTCGAGCGGCATCGACGGCTGTTCCACGGGGTCGGCGGGCGCCATCGCCTTACGGATGCCAAGGTAATAAGCGGCGACGGCCACGAACGCGAAGGCCAGGCCGATCAGCACGGCGCCCCACGGGAACTTCCAGCGCTGCTTGGGTGGTGGCGGCGCGGGCGTGCGCGGCACCTCCGTGAGCCACGGCAAACGATCATTCGAGGCGGCCGGTTGGGCCAAGATCAGCGCATCTCCTCTGCCGCCTCGACACCCATCAAGGCGAGGCCGGAGCGGATAACCTGCTGCACCCCGCGCGCCAGTTCAAGCCGGGAACGGCTAAGCTCGGGCCGGTCTTCCAGCAGGAACCGTCGCGATGGATCATCATTGCCCCGGTTCCACAGTGCGTGAAACGCCGCGGCAAGGTCGTAAAGGTAAAAGGCGATGCGATGCGGCTCATGCGCCAGCGCCGCGCCTTCGATCACCCGTGCATATTGCGCCGCGAGCTTGACCAGCCCGAGTTCCTCGTCGTCCAGCAGATCGAGGTCGGCCGGCTGGTCGAGCGCGATACCGACCTCCGCCGCCTTGCGCCCCAGCGAAGAGATTCGGGCGTGGGCATATTGCACGTAGAAGACGGGGTTGTCCTTCGACGCTTCCACCACCTTGGCGAAATCGAAGTCGAGCGGCGTGTCGGCGCGCTTGGTCAGCATCATGAAGCGGACGACGTCCTTGCCCACCTCCTCCACCACATCGGCCAACGTGACAAAGGAGCCGGAGCGCTTGCTCATCTTCACCGGCTCGCCGGCGCGGAACAGGCGGACCATCTGGACCAGCTTGACGTCGAGATCGACCTTGCCGTCGGTCAGCGCCCGGACCGCAGCCTGAACGCGCTTCACCGTTCCGGCATGGTCCGCACCCCAGATGTTGACGAGATGGTCGGCATTCTCTGCCTTTTGCAGGTGATAGGCCGCGTCCGCGCCGAAATAGGTCCAGCTGCCGTCCGACTTCTTCATCGGCCGGTCCTGGTCGTCGCCGAACTCGGTCGAGCGGAACAGGGTCAGTTCGACCGGTTCCCACTCGTCATGCTCGGACAGGCTCTTGGGCCGCTCCAGTTCGCCCTGGTAGACCAGCCCCTTGGCCCGGAGCGCTTCCATTGCCCGCTCCGGTGCGCCGGAAGCCTGAAGCTCCGCTTCCGAACTGAACTTGTCGTGATGGATGCCGAGCAGGCCCAGATCGTGGCGGATCAGGTCCAGCATCGCGGCCACCGTCCGCTGCTTGAACACCGGCAGCCAGTCGGCCTCCGGAGCGATCACGTACCGATCGCTGAATTCGGCGGCGAGCAGCGCGCCGACCGGCTTCAGGTAATCCCCGGGATACAGGCCTTCCGGGATCTCGCCGATCTCCTGCCCGAGCGCCTCGCGGTAACGCAGGTGGGCGGAGCGGGCGAGCGTGTCGACCTGACTGCCCGCGTCATTGACGTAATATTCGCGCGTGACCGTGAACCCCGCCGCTTCGAGCACGGAGGCGAGCGCGTCGCCCACCACGGCGCCACGGCAATGCCCCATGTGCATGGGGCCGGTGGGATTGGCGGAGACATATTCGACGTTGACCCGCTCCCCGCCGCCAATGTCGCGGCGGCCGTAGCGGTCGCCTTCGGTCACGATTGCGCGCAGTTCGTCCCGCCAGACGTCCGGGGCCAGGCGAAGATTGATGAAGCCAGGCCCCGCCACCTCGACCGCCGTGACGCCCGGCAATTGCGCCAGCCGGGGTTCGAGCGCGGCCGCCAGTGCGCGCGGATTGGTCCCGGCGCCCTTGGCCAGAACCATGGCGGCGTTGGTCGCCAGATCCCCATGCGCGGGATCGCGCGGAGGCTCGACCGCCACCGCCTTGCGCGGGAGGCCGGAGGGGAGTGCGCCGTCGTCCGTCAGGCGGTCCAGCACTTGATGAAGCTGATCGGAAAAGCGGGCGTACAGGCTCAAGGGATCTCGACTTTGCTGGAAACGAATGGGTTTGCCGCCTCGTAGCGCAGGCTCGACCGGTCGTCACGACCTATGGCGCCCTGCGTCCGCTATGATACCGTCGTTAGCCTACGTTGTGTTCGCGTCGCGTCGGTCTAGACGAGTTGCAGGGAGCAACGGACATGAACGATGGCTCGGGCCAGCGACGGGCGGTGCGTACCGCGATCGGCAAGGCTGCGGTCCTGCTGGATGCCAGCGGGAATCAATTGCCGGTGACTTTGGTCGACCTGTCGGCCGAGGGGTTCCGGATCGAAACCGCGGAAACCTTCGAGGTCGGGGAGCACGTCCGAATCAAATTTGGAAAGGACGAGCCGCTCGCCGCGCAGATCCGCTGGGTCGCCGGGCGACAGGCCGGCGGCGTATTTCTGTGCCCGCCCCGCGCAACGATCTAGGCAACCAGCAGCTTCAACTCCCGATTGGTATGGACGAAGCGCCCGGGCTCCGCTCGGCCAACGGGGCTCGCCAGCGCCCGAGCGACCAGTGCTGCGTCGATGCCCTGGTAGCGCTCCAGCTTCCCGCGAAGCAGCGGATTGACGATTGGGCTAACAATTATGCCGAGGCGCTCCAGCCTGCGGCTGTCGCCGGGCCGGTCGCCGAGCAAAAGGCCGGGACGGGCGATGTCCAGCCGGTCGAAGCCGATCGCGGCCAAGGCCTCTTCCACCTCGCCCTTCAGGCGGAGATAGCGGTTGCCCGATAGCGGGTTGGCGCCAACGGACGAGACCGTAATGAACTGGCGCGCTCCCGCGTCTCGTGCCGCCCGCGCGAAGGCGAGCACGGTATCGCAATCGACCGCCGCGAACCGGTCCCAGCTTCCGGCCTTCTTTCGGGTGGTCCCAAGCGTGGACACGGCGACATCAAGCTGCGCGCCTGCCAGCAGGTCCGGCCACGCGTCGCCCGGTCCGAGCCGCTCGTGCCGCGCGCCGCTTGGGTTGCGGCCAAGAACGAGAAGGTCATGCCGCTTCTCCAGCAACGGCCACAGGTTCCGGCCGATCAGGCCGGTCGCGCCGATGGCGGCGATGCGCAGCGTCATTGGGAAAGCGTACAACTTCTGCGGCGCAAAGCTACGCTTCAGGCGGCGGCGGACGCCCGTTGGCCGTCCCGCCCGACGATCGCCTCGAACTGTTCGATCCGGTCGGGTGAGCCGATCAGGAAGCCCTGCACCTGGGTGCAGCCTTCGTCCGCCAATTGCTTCAACTGCTCGGCCGTCTCGACCCCTTCCGCGACCACCGGCATTCCAAGCCCGCGAGCGAGCCCGATCACCGCGTGCACGACCGCCATGGCCTGCTGGTTCGAGCCCATGTCGCGCACGAAGCTACGATCGATCTTGACCTTGTCGAAGGGGAACATCCTGAAATAGCTGAGCGATGAATAGCCGGTGCCGAAATCGTCCATGGCGATGCCGATGCCGAGCGCTTTCAGCCGCCGCAGCATCTGCAGCGCGGCGTCCGCGTCGCGGATCAGCACGCCTTCGGTGATCTCCAGCTCCAGCCGTTCCGGCGCAACGCCCCAACGGGCCAGCGCCTGCTCCACGTCGGCCGCGAAATCGCCCTGCAGGAACTGCATCGGCGACAGGTTCACCGCGATCTTGAGCGGCGGGGCCCAGCGGGCGGCCTCGGACAGGGCCAGGTCCAGGACATACTGGCCAAGCTCGACGATCAGGCCGCCCTCTTCGGCGATCGGAATAAATAGCTCCGGCGAAAGCTCGCCCCTCACCGGATGATGCCAGCGGGCCAGGGCCTCGAACCCGAAGATGCGGCCATCGTCGAGTGACGCAAGCGGCTGGTAGTGGAGCAGGATTTCGCCGCGCGACAAGCCGTGGCGGAGGTCGTTCTCCAGCTCCCGCCGTTCGCGCGCAAGCCGGTCCATCTCGGCATCGAAGAAGCAGGACGACCGCCGTCCCCGCTCCTTCGCCCGATACAGCGCCAGATCGGCATTGCGCATCAATTCGATGGCGTCCTCCCCGTCATCGGGGTGCATTGCGATGCCAACGCTGAGGCCGACATGGGCAACGCGGTCTTCGACAGCGAAGGGCGAATCGATTGCCGCGATCAGCTGCTTGGCAACGGTCGCAGCCTCGTTCGCCGTCGCATCGGGGAGCAGGATGGCGAACTCGTCGCCGCCGAGCCGCGCCGCTACGCCGCGGCCATCGAGCGTAAGGCGAACCCGCTCCGCCACTTGCACGAGCAGCCCGTCGCCGATCGCATGCCCGTAAAGATCGTTCACCGCCTTGAACCGGTCGAGATCGATGCACAGCAAAGCGCCAAGCCGGCCGTCGGCACAAAGGTCTCGCAGGCTCCGGCTGAAGGTCGCCCGGTTCGCCAAGGCGGTCAGATCGTCGTGCTCGGCGAGATACTGGATCCGTGCTTCCGCGCTGCGGCGATCCGTCACATCTTCCGAGATCCCGATGATCAAGCGCTGCCCGTCCGCGGCCTCCACGCTCAAGCGCCGAGTACACAGCACCCGCACCTCGTCATCGTCGCGCCGGAACTGGCTTTCGAAGATCGTGCTGCTGCCGCTGCGCAGCATTTCGTCGTCGCGCGCCATGTATGACGGCCCCACGTCCGGGAACAGCTCGGCATCCGTGCGGCCGATGACCTGCGCCCGTTCGAGGCCGATCGATTCCTCACCCTGCTTGTTGAGCAGCAGATAGCGGCGCGTGTCTGCGTCCTTGACGAACAGCATGGCCGGCAAATGCTCCAGAACCGTATCGAGCAGGGCCTGGGTGCGCTCCTTCTCCTGCCGGAGCTCGTGACGAGCCGTCACATCACGAATGACGGAAGCGAAGCCGCCGGGCTTGCCGGTGGCGGGATCGGTCCACATCGCGAGCGAAAGCTCGATCGGAAACTCACGCCCGTCGCGATGGACAGCCGGAACCTCCACCGTTTGCCCGGCCAGCTTGGATTCTCCGCCACCGGCCACGCGGGCCATGCCGGCGGTATGCGGGCCGTGCATTCGTTCCGGCATGATGATGGTAAGCGGTCGGCCGAGCGCTTCCGCCCGGCTCCACCCGAACATGAGCTCCGCCGCGCGATTCCAGTGGATGATGCGATTGCCGATATCGGCGCAGACAAAGGCGTCGTTGGTAACCGAATCGATCAGGGCCGCCGCCTTGGCGGACAGCTGCCCGTCCGACGATGCCTGATCGGCAAGGACGCTGGCGGCGGATAACGGCATGAATCACTCCCCGGCGGGAAGACGACCCACCACCGACCACCGTACCCGGCAGGAAGTTATCGAATCGTTGAATTACCACCGAAGTGGTGCGGTATCGCCTTAGAAGCGGTCCGGCAGATGAACCGGGCCGATCAGCTGTTCGTGGCGCTTGATCGCGAACGGGTCGGTCATGCCGGCCAGATAGTCGGCGACCGAGTGGGCCCGCGCAGTCGGATCGGACGGGTCCAGGCACCAGGCATCGGGCAGCAGCCGTGGCTCGGCCAGATAGGCCTTGGCGAGATTGCCGACGATCCGTTGCGCTTCCAGCCGGACGGGCTGGAGGGGCGTGGCATTGTAGAGCTGCGTGTACAGGAAACGCTTGAGGTCCCGCTCTTCGGCGGCGAGCTCGGGGGAAAAGCCGACCAGCGGGCGCCCGGCGGCGCGGACGTCCTCGAGGGTCTTGACCCCGCTCTCCACCACTCTCCGCCGGGTTTCGGCAATCAGGTCGCCGACCATGGTGCCGATCTTGTCGCGGACCAGCGCCTTCAGCTTGCGGTCCAGCACGAGGTCGGGATGCCGCCTGCCGATCGCGTCCCAATGACGGGCGACCAGCGGCAGTTCCAACAGGGCATCCAGCGACAGGATGCCGGCGCGAAGCCCGTCGTCGATGTCGTGGTTGTCGTAGGCGATGTCGTCGGCCAGCGCCGCGACCTGCGCTTCCAGGCTGGGCCAGCTGCCGAGTTCGAACCCGAACTGCGCGTCGGCCTCGGCAAGCGCCCACGGCGCGTTGGCGACCGGCCCGTTATGCTTGGCCAGGCCCTCAAGCGTCTCCCAGGACAGGTTGAGACCATCGAAATCGGGGTAAGGCGCTTCCAGCTTGGTCACCAGCCGCAACGTGTGACCGTTGTGGTCGAATCCGCCATGCGCCGCCAGTGCGTCGTTCAGCGCGTCTTCGCCCGCATGGCCGAACGGGGGATGGCCAAGATCATGCGCCAGGCACAGGGCCTCGGTGAGATCCTCATTGAGGCCGAGCACGCGCGCGACCGTACGGCCGATCTGGGCGACTTCGATCGAGTGCGTCAGTCGCACCCGGTAATGATCACCATCCGGCGCCACGAACACCTGCGTCTTGTGCCGCAGTCGGCGAAAAGAGACGGAATGAACGATCCGGTCGCGATCGCGCTGGAAGGCGTCGCGGGGGCCGCGCGGACCCGAATCCGGCTCAGGGTAAAGGCGCCCGCGCGACCGCGCTGGATGGGCGGCCAGCGCCGGGCCAAGCGTCATTGCGTGCCGAGTTTCCGGACTTGTTGTCCCGGCTGGCTCGTCCAGGCGAAGGCATCGATGTTCACGCTCGCCAGGTCTTCGGCGAACATGTCGGCGTCGCTCTTGCTCTTGAACGGACCAATCACCAGCCTGGCCTTGCCGGGCTCCTCCACGACATAGCCGCTGATCCCTTCGAACAGCGACGCCTCCTTCGATGACAGGCGGCGATATTGCGCGGGCAATGTCGCAGCGTTGCCGGTGGCCAGCTGCAGCCAGAGCCGCTTCGGCGCTGGTCCGGCGACGGTTGGCGGACGCGTTACGGGCGAAGCCATGGCTACCCGGACGGGCGCCGGCGCTTGGGCGACGGGTCTGGAGGCCATCGGCGCAGGGGCCGGCGGCGGAGCGCGCAGCAACTGCTCGATCTCGCCCAGCCGATTGCCCTGCGGGGCGCTGTCAGCGACCTGGTAGGCGGGCGACGGCGCTCCGTTGCCGGGCATCACGCCCAGATGCACGGCGGCGATCTTTTCCGCTGGTCGCAGCGTTGCGAGCCGACGCAGGAAGGGTTCCATCGTCCCCGCCATGCCCGGCAGAGCCGCGTTGACCGCGCTTCGGGCGCCCGCGGCATCACCCGTGCAGGCCAGCACGAAGGCACGGGCCCGGATCGCTCCCGGATCGCGGCGGACAAGCAGTGGATCGAGAGTGCTCAGCGCCTCCGCCCGCTTGTTACTGACGGCCAGGCTGAGCGCTAAACGCCGGCGGGCTTCGTTCGGATCGGCGCCGGACAGCGCCACCCGATAATCGTTCTGCGCTTTCAACTGGTCGCCGAGCAGGTCGAAGGCAAGGCCCCGTTCGAGCGCGACGGCGGACTGGCTGGCGCCAAGCCGCTGCGCCTGTTCAAACGCGGCAAGAGCCGCCCCCGGATCCATGATCTGAACCAGTGCCGCGCCCTGGCCGATCTTGGGCACCCAACTGCGCGGATTGACCTCTTCCGCCCGCCCGTAAAAGCCGATGGCGGCCTCCGGATCGCCGGTCGCCAGCGCCGCCTTTCCCGCACCGATCAGCGCGTCATAGTTGCGGGGACTGCCGGCCAGAGTGCGGACATGGCGCGCAAGAGCCGCGCTCGGGCTTTCCGCGTAACCGGCGACAGGCGCGACCGGTGGGGGCGGTGCGCCACCGCCGATATATTGTGCCGCCGACGGGCTCGACAGCCCGACGCCAAGCACAGCCAAACCTATCACGCGCAATGTCGTGGACATCCCCAACCCCATGCCTCTCCCTAGCTTGCCACAAGCTTTCCGGTCGTCGGCTTCGCGGCGAGCCGTGAGGTGAGGAAGACGAACCGTGACGGGTCCATGACCGATACGAGAAAGGCTCCGCCGGCCGTTGCCGACCAGCGAAGCCCGTCCCGATGGCATATCTGCAGATTGCAGAGTGGCGCTATTGATTATTCTGCCGGTTGAGGAAGCGCGGAATGTCGAGCGGTTCGCGACGAATGGTCGGCGCCGGCTCGCTGTCCTCGACCTTGGCCGCGCCGCGCGCGATGTTGCTCATCCGCTCGAACAGCGTGCCGCTGTCCCGTACCGGACGCGCGGCCGGAGCAGCGGCCGGCTCGACCTCCGCAACCGGCGGGCGGATCGGCGGTGCGCCGACCGGCGTGGTCAGGATATCCTCGCTGTCGAGCAGCAGTTCGTCGCCGCCTTCGTCGGAGCCGAGGTCCAGCGGTTCTTCAAGCGCCGCTTCCGACGCACGAGGAGCCGGAGCCGGAGCGGCCGGAGCGGCGGCAGGCGCCGGGGCGGCCGCGGGCACGCTAGAACGGCCCGGGAAGGCAAAGACCTTGGTGCCGGAGCCGGACGCCCCGCTCGGCTTGGACGATTCTTCCGCCTCGATGCCCGTCGCGACCACCGACACGCGGATACGGCCGTCGAGATCGTTGTTGAAGGCGGAGCCCCAAATGATGTTGGCGTCCGGGTCGACCAGTTCCTTGATGTGGCTGGCGGCTTCGTCGACCTCCATCAGGCGCATGTCTTCGCCACCGACGATGGAAACGATGACGCCCTTGGCGCCCCGCATCGATACGCCGTCGAGCAGCGGATTGCTGATCGCCTTTTCGGCCGCCTCGATGGCCCGGTTCTCACCGGTCGCCTCGCCGGTGCCCATCATCGCCTTGCCCATCTCGCCCATCACGGCGCGGACGTCGGCAAAGTCGAGGTTGATGAGGCCCGGCATGACCATCAGGTCGGTGATGCCGCGCACGCCCTGCTGCAGCACCTCGTCGGCCATCTCGAACGCTTCCTTGAAGGTCGTGTCCGAATTGGCGAGCCGGAACAGGTTCTGGTTCGGGATCACGATCAGCGTGTCGACGTGCTGCTGCAGTTCGGCGATGCCGGCGTCGGCCGCGCGGCTGCGGCGCGCGCCTTCGAAGGCGAACGGCTTGGTGACCACGCCGACGGTCAGGATGCCCTTGTCGCGGGCGGCCTTGGCAATGACCGGAGCGGCGCCGGTGCCGGTGCCGCCGCCCATGCCCGCGGCGATGAAGCACATGTGGGCGCCGTCGAGCGTCCGCTCCAGCTCCTCGATGGTTTCCTCGGCAGCGGCGCGGCCGATCTCGGGACGCGAGCCTGCGCCCAGGCCCTGCGTGATCTTCGGCCCCAGCTGCACCCGGCGATCGGCCAGGCTGTGGTTGAGCGCCTGGGCGTCCGTGTTCGCGACCAGGAAGTCGACCCCCTGGACATCGCGGCGGATCATGTTGGCGATGGCGTTGCCGCCGGCGCCGCCGACACCGATTACGGTGATGCGGGGGCGAAGCTCGTCCACAGCCGGACGGATGAAATCGATGCTCATGCGGACTTCCCCCAGTGGCGCTACCTAGCGCGTTGAACCCTCGGGACGAATCTATGAATCGCCCGCGAGTCCGGCACAAGCGGAAAAGTTAAGATTGGAGGCAAAAAGACGGCGAAGCGTGGCCTGGCGGACTCAGATGATTCAGAACGGGACACCCAGCCGTCAGTAACCGCCCTTCATCGCGGCGAGCAGCCGGCCGAACATTCCCTGCGAAGGCTTCCGCCGCTGGGTCACGTCGGTCATCGCGATATCGCGGATGTCGCCGGTGCCCCCGCCCGCCAGCAGGGCAAGGCCGATCAGCGTGGTGAAGCCGGGCCCGGAGTGCGCGTCGGGAAGGCCGGTCAACTGTTTGGGTCGCCCGACCCTGACGGCGCGGCCGAGAACGCCCTGCATATAGTCGGCGATATTCTTCAATTCGGCACCGCCCCCGGTCAGCACGACCTGGCGCCCGACCGGTCCGGTGAAGCCGAGCGCCTTCAAGGACGTTTCCACTTCGCCGGTGATCTGCTCGATCCGCTGTCGGATCACGGTCATCAGCTGCGCCCGGCTGACCCGCATCGGCTCGGCTCCGTCCTCGACCCCCAGCGCCTGCGCCTCGATCATCTCGTGATTATCGCGTGGGGACGTCATCGCCGAGCCGTGGAAGCATTTCATCCGCTCGGCATCGCGCCGCCTGACCCCGAAGGCGCAGGCGATATCATCGGTGATGTCCCGCGCGCCGAGCGGGATCGAGCGCAGGCCCACGAGCATGCCGCCGGCATGGAGGGAGACATTGGTCACTTCCGCGCCCAGCTCGACCAGCGCGACGCCAAGATCGCGCTCTTCCTGGCTGAGGCAGGCGAGCGCCGAGGAAATCGGCGATGCGACGATCGCCTTCACGCCCAGATGCGCCTGACGGATGGTCAGGTCGATATTGCGCAGCGGCCCACTGTCCGCTGCCACGACATGGATGTCGACGCCCAAGCGCTCGGCATGAAGCCCGACGGGCTGCACGACCCCTTCCACACCGTCCAGCGTATAAAGGGCCGGATTGGCGTGAAGCACCACATGGCCCGGCCGATCGATCGCTTGCCGGCCGGTCGACAGCAGCTGGTCAACGTCCGACCGTTCGATCTGGTGGCCGCCAAGCTCAACCTCGACATTGGCGATCTCGCTCGACAGGGCGCCGGCACCGAAGCTTGCCCAAACGTCGTCGATGGTGACGCCGCTCATCCGCTCGGCCTGCTCGACCGCCTCCCGGACGGCGACTTCGGCCGCATCCATGTCGGTGATGAAGCCGCGCTTCACGCCCCTGCCTTCCCGTTGCCCGGTACCGAGCACGCGCAGGCGACCGTCCGGATCCGTCGTGCAGATCAGGGCGGAAACCTTGGAAGAGCCGATGTCCAGCGCGCCGATCAAAGGCTGGTCGGGTGCTGCCACCATCAGCTTGCCACCTCGGGCGCTTCGGCGGGCGGTGGCGGCGCGGGCAGGCGGACGATCATCTTGTCGGGAACACGCAAGTCGAAGCGTTTCATGCCACGGCCCAGCAACCCGGTCTGCCGATCGAGCTTGGCGAATCGCTGCAGCGCCTGGGTCGCCGCCCGTTCCCCTTCGGGAAGAGCAATGGTCTCGCCAGAGGTGAAGGACAGGTCCCACCGACGACGCCCGATCCATGTGGCGGACGCGAGCTGCGGTCGAAGGGTCGGCACAGTCGCCAGCATCCGCCCCAGATGCGTCGCCTCGCCATTGGCCCCGGGGCCGATCAAGAGCGGCAGGTCGGGCATCCGGTCGAGCGGCACGGGGGCAAGCACCACCCCATCCGCGTCGACCAGGCTGAGCTGGCCCTTGCTTTGCCAGACGGCAGCGGGTCGTCGCTCCACGATGTCGATCACCAGCTGGTCGGGCAACCGCCGCGAGACGCGGGCGTCCTCGACCCAGCCATATTGCATCAGCCGGTCGCGGATCCCGCTGGCGCTGACCAGCGCCTGGGCGGGTTTGCCGGACCCTCCGGAGATCTGCTCCGCCTTGTGCAATTCTTCCGTGACAATCTCGTCGACGATACGGCGGTCCATGCGCTTCAGCCCGACGATCTGGTAGCCGTCGACCGCAAAGCCCGCTTCCCCAGACGCGCTGCCGATCGCCCGACCCGCCTTCGCCGGCAGTTCGAGCGCGATGATCGCGACGACTGCCATGGCGAGCACGAACAGGCCGAAAGCCCATCCTGCGAGCTTGCCCGTCCCGGTGCCGACGGACGTGGCCCGGGCGCGCGGAGCGGCCTTGCGCGGCTGCCTCGCCCCGCTTGCCGAACCCTTTCGCCGGACCGACTGTGCATTCACCGGGAAAGCGCCTCCCCGCGGCCTGCAGCGTCGTTCAACGCCTCGGCGATGATGCGTTCGACCAGTTCGCCATAGCCGATGCCGCGCTGACGGGCCTGCTCGGGGACGAGGCTGAGCGGCGTCATGCCCGGCTGGGTATTGACCTCCAGCAGGTAGATGCCGTCCGGTCCTTGCGTGTCGTCCCAGCGAAAGTCCGAACGCGAAGCACCCTTGCACCCGAGCGTCTGGTGGGCGGTCAGCGCCATCTTGAGCATGGCCGCAGCGATATCGTCGGGAATCTCGGCCGGGCACACGTGCTCGGTCAGTCCGTCGGTGTACTTGCTGTCGAAATCGTAGAAGCCGACCTTGGGTTTCAGCTCGGTGACGCACAGCGCCTCGTCGCCAAGAACCGCAACCGTCAGCTCATGTCCTCTGATGAAAGGTTCCGCGAGCAGGTGGTCGAACTTCTGCCAGGGGCCGTCCACCTCGCGGCCGATCGGTGATCCGTAATTGCTTTCGTCCGTGACGATGGCGACGCCGACGGACGATCCTTCGTTGACCGGCTTCAGCACGTAAGGACGCGGGATGGGGTCGCGTTCCTGAAGGGTTGCGCTTTCGACCACCGTCCCTTGCGGCATCCGGACGCCCGCAGGGACCAGCAGCAGCTTGGTCAATTCCTTGTCGATTGCGATCGCGGACGTGGTGAGGCCGCTGTGCGTATAGGGAATTCCCATCAGCTCGAGCATGCCCTGCACAGTGCCGTCCTCGCCCGGGGTCCCGTGGAGCGCGTTGAAGACGACGTCAGGCCGCAACTCATCGAGCCGGTGAGCGATGTCGCGGCCCATGTCGAGTTCGGTCACGCGGGTCCAGCCGCGATCGCGCAATGCCTCCGCCACGCCCTTGCCGCTCATCAGCGATACCGGCCGCTCGGACGACCAGCCGCCCATCAGCACCACGATGTGCAGGTCCCGGTTCACTTCACTGTTCCCACGCGCTGGATTTCCCACTCAAGCTCGACACCGCCGTGCTCACGCACCCGACGGCGCACTTCCTCGCCCAGATTTTCTATGTCGGCGCTGGTGGCGCTACCGAGATTGAGGAGGAAGTTGCAATGCTTTTCCGAGACCTGCGCGTCGCCGATCCGCAAGCCACGGCAGCCGGCAGCATCGATCACCTCCCACGCCTTGTGCGGAAGCGGGTTCTTGAAGGTCGAACCGCCGGTCCTTGAGCGTAGAGGCTGTGAAGCTTCGCGGCTGGCAGCGATCCGGTCCATCTCCGCCTGGATCGCGGCGGGTTCGCCGGCTTCGCCGCGAAAGGTGGCGGAGACGACCACGGCCTGGTCGGGCAATTCGGAGTGGCGATAGGTGTAGCCGAGCTCTTCGTTGACGAAAGTCCGGACCTCGCCCGAGCGGAGCACGACCTCCGCCTCGACCAGCACGTCCTTCACTTCGCGACCATAAGCGCCACCGTTCATGCGGACGAAGCCGCCGACCGTGCCCGGGATTGAGCGCAGGAACTCGATTCCCGAGATGCCCGCGTCACGCGCGGCGGAGGACACCAGGATGCCGCTTGCTCCGCCGCCGCAGCGCAGCGTGGTGGTGTCGAGGCGCTCGACGGTGGCGAAAGGCTTGCCGAGCCGGATGACGACGCCCGGCACCCCGCCGTCGCGAACGATCAGGTTGGACCCGAGGCCAAGGGCCAACACCGGCACTTCAGGGGGAAGGTCACGCAGGAACTCAACCAGATCGTCGCGATCGGCAGGTTCGAAGAGATGCTCGGCCGCGCCGCCGGACTTGAACCAGACGAGCGGCGCCAGTGGAGCCTGCGGCTTCAGCTTGCCGCGCACATGGGGAACGGTGATGACGCTCATCCCTTCGCGGCCCGAACCGCGCACAGGCCGTCGCCGAGCTTCGCCGCCCATTTGGTGATGTCGCCGGCGCCCATGCAGATCACCATGTCGCCTTCCGCCGCAAGGTCCCGCAACGCCAGGCACAGGTCATCCACATCACTGACGGTGCGGACCAAGCGGTGTCCGCGAGAGCGGATGCCCTCGGCCAGGGCAGCGGCATCGACCCCTTCGATCGGCTGCTCTCCGGCGGCATAAACCGGCGCGACGAGTACCACGTCGGCCTCGTTGAAAGCGCCCGCGAACTCATCCATCAGGTCAGCTAAGCGGGTATAACGGTGCGGCTGCACGACTGCGATGACGCGCCCAGCGGCGCTTTCGCGCGCTGCCGACAGGACGGCGCGGATTTCGACCGGGTGATGGGCATAATCGTCGATAATGATCGCGCCGTCGACCTCCCCGACCCGGGTGAAGCGCCGCTTGACCCCCCCGAACTTCTCGAACCCGCGGGTGATCGCCGCGTCGTCCATGCCGAGTTCGATTCCGACGGCAATCGCCGCCAGCGCGTTCTGGACGTTGTGGCGTCCCGGCATGGGCAGGCGAATGCCCGGAACCACCCGCCGCTCGCCCGACCGTTGCAGCACATGCGCATCGAATCGCGATCCGCCGTCGGCCGCGACGACGTTCTCGGCGCGCAGATCGGCAGCGGCGGAAAAGCCATAGGTCACCACCCGGCGATCCCGGATGCGCGACAGGATGTTCTGCACTTCGGGATGATCGATGCACATGATCGCCAGCCCGTAGAAGGGGACGTTCTCGATGAACTCGACGAAGGCATCCTTGACCGCGTCGAAGCGGCCGTAGTGCTCAAGATGCTCGGGATCGATGTTGGTCACCACCGCGATGGTGCCGTCGAGGCGAAGGAAGCTGCCGTCGCTCTCGTCGGCCTCCACCACCATCCAGTCGGACTTTCCCAGCCTGGCGTTGGAACCATAGCTGTTGATGATGCCCCCATTGATCACGGTCGGATCCATGCCGCCCGAATCCAGCATGGCGGCGATCATGGAAGTGGTCGTGGTCTTCCCATGCGTACCCGCCACCGCGATGGTCGACTGCATGCGCATCAGCTCGGCCAGCATTTCGGCTCGTTTGACGCGCGGCAGGCGGCGCTCGGCCGCGGCGAGATATTCGGGATTGTCGGGCTTGATCGCGGTCGAGCAGACCACCACCGCCGCGTCGTCGAGGTTCTCGGCCGACTGCCCGATCATCACGGGAATTCCGGCCTTGCGCAGGCCCTCGGTGACATAACTGTCGGCGATGTCCGAGCCCTGCACCTTGTAGCCCAGCTGGTGCATCACCTCGGCAATGCCCGACATGCCGATGCCGCCGATGCCGATGAAGTGGATGGTGCCGATGTCGGTCCCGAACGCCTTCATGCCGCAGCTCCCGCCGGGACAAAGCGCGGCTCGACGCGCGCGGGGCCGACAGCCAGCGGAACCGCCTTGTTGCCGATCCGCTCGACCAGGTCGGCAAGATCCTGCGCGGCACGCGGGCGACCGACGGACAGGGCCCGGGCAGCGGCGTTGGCCAAAGCCTCCGGATCGGCCGCGAGCGCCTCGATCTGGCGGGCGAGCGTGTGCGGCGTGAACTGCGGCTGCGGGATCATCCGGGCCCCGCCGGCACGCGCCATTTCCCGCGCATTGGCGGTCTGGTGATCGTCGGTTGCGATCGGCAGTGGAATGAGGATTGCGGGCCGCCCGGCAGTGGTCAGTTCGGCAATCGTGGAGGCGCCCGCGCGCGCAATCACCAGGTGCGCGTCGCCAAGCTTGGCCGGCATGTCCTCGATATAGGTCATCAGCTCGGCCGGGATTTCCAGCTTGCGGTACGCCTCCCGCACCAGTTCGATATCGTCGGCGCGGCACTGCTGCACGATCTGCAGGCGATGGCGCAGCGACTGCTCCAGCGCTGCAAAGCCGGCCGGGACCACCTGGCCCAGGATGGTCGCGCCCTGGCTGCCGCCGGTGATCAGGATCTTGAGCGGCGAGAATTCGTCGAAGGTCGGAAAGGGCTGCTGCCCCAATCGGACCACCGACTCCCGCACCGGGTTGCCGACCAGCACCACCTTGCCCTTGTGGCGCGGCTTCAACCGGTCGATCCGCTCATAGGCGGTGGCAATGGCCGCAGCGTCGCCGGCCAACAGGCGGTTGACCCGTCCCAGCACCGCGTTCTGCTCGTGGAGCACGGTGGGAATGTTCATGGAACTGGCGGCGAGCAACGCCGGGAACGCCGGATAGCCGCCAAAGCCGATCACCGCATCCGGCCGGCCGGCCCTGTAGAGGGACTTGGCGAGGGACCGCCCCGCAAGCACCGCGCGGACGCCCTTCAGCAAGCCAAGCGGGTTCTTGCTCAGCCGCCCGGCGGGAAGCACCTCCACCGGCACGTTCTCGAACAAGCCGGGGATCCGCTTGCCCCGCTCATCGGTGATCAGCATGACGCCGTGTCCCCGCCGCTTCAGCTCGGCGGCAAGCGCGTGGGCCGGGATCATATGGCCGCCGGTACCACCGGCAGCGAGTACAAAGTTCATGCTGGCGAGCTCTCCCCGCTCCATTTCACGACATAGGGCGAGCGCTTCAGATACGGGTTCCGCCGGGTAAAGGCGAGCAGCAGTCCCATTGAAACGGACAGGGCCAGCATCGAGCTTCCCCCATAGGAGATGAAGGGCAGCGTCATGCCCTTGGAAGGCGCGATCTGCACGTTGACCGCCATATTGATCAGCGCCTGCAACCCGAACTGGATGGCGAGGCCGGCGGCAGCAAGAATGGCGAAGCTCGATTCCTCGTCGAGCAGTTTGACCAGCACCCGGGCAATGATCGCCAGGTAGATCGCGGCGATGGCGATGCATGCGATCAGGCCGAATTCCTCGCCGATCACCGAGAAGATATAGTCGGTATGCGGCTCCGGCAGGCCGAACTTCCTGGTGCCACCGCCCGGACCCATTCCGAACAAACCGCCCGCAGTCAGCGTCCGCATGGCGTTCTCGACCTGGAAATTATCGCCCTCGCCGAACAGGAAGCCGTCGATCCGGACGGTCGCGACGGGGTAGAAGAAATAGGCCAGCACGATGCCGACCAGCGCCACCACGCCGAGCACGCCGAGGATGCGAAGGTTCAGGCCGGCCAGCGCCAGCATCGCGATCCACACGGCGCCGAAGATGATCGTCGAGCCGAAGTCGGGCTGCAGCATCAGCAGCACGGCCACCAGTCCGATCAGCCCGCCCGAAAACCAGAACACCGGCAAACTCTTGTCCTTTTCCTGCAAGGACAGGAGCCACGCCAAGGCGACGACGAAGAAGGGTTTCAGGAATTCGGACGGCTGGAACTGGGTGAAGCCGACGCCGATCCAGCGTTTGGCCCCGTTCACCTCCGCGCCGATCACCGGCACCAGCATCAGGCAAGTGAGGAAGATCACCGCGCCGATGATGCTGAAGCGCTTGGCGCGCTCTCGCGGCATCATCGATATGAGGATCATGACCGGTACGGACAGGGCGATCCAGAAGATCTGGCGGTAGAAATAATAGAGCGGCGGAAAGGTGACGCTGCCGCCAGAATAGCGCTCGGCGGCGGCCGGCGAAGCGGCCGCGACGGCGATCAGGCCGATGCCGATCAGCACCGTGACCAGCAGCAGGAGGACCCGGTCGATCTCCCAGAACCAGCGGCCCAGCGCCGAGCGGTCGGAGCGGCCGTAGCGGTTGGGGTCGATCAATTGCTTGGGTTTCAGCGCACCCGCGAGTGTCACCATCTCTAAAGCTCCCCCACCAACCGCTTGAACGCGTCCCCGCGCGCTTCGAAGTCCCGGAACTGGTCGAACGAAGCGCAGGCCGGGGAGAGTAGAACAGTCTCGCCGGGCTGTGAATCCGCCGCGGCGCGATTCACCGCATTTTCAAGCGTTTCTGCTTCGGTGACCTGGACGCCGCGCTCGCGGAGGAGGCGGGCGAACATCGGCCCGGCCTCGCCGATGGTGTAGGCGTGGACGACGTGGTCGAGGTGCTGGGCCGTGTCGCCGAGGTCTTTGGTCTTGGCCTGCCCGCCGACGATCCAGCGGACGCGCGGGTAAGCGGCCAGCGCCGGCGCGGCAGCCTCGGGGTTGGTTGCCTTGCTGTCGTTGACGAACAGCACGCCGTCATGCTCGCGGACGCGCTCCATGCGGTGGGGCAGGCCCGGATAAGTGTCGAGGGTTCGAACGATCAGGTCCTCATCGACGCCCAACCAGGCGGTGGCCTCAACCGCCGCGGCTGTGTTCTCGATGTTGTGTGGTCCGCGCAAGGTCGGCCAATCGGCCTCTTCGACCCACTCCGGCAGAACCAGGCCATTGAAGCCGCAGACCGGGTCCACCCACCCCATCTCGAACGCATGCCAATTCACCAGTGCCGTCTGTTCCGGGGACTGCATTTCGAAGAGTCGGGCCTTGGATGCGGCATAGGCCTCAAAGCTTTCATACCGATCGAGATGATCCGGCGTGATATTGAGCAGCACCGCAACGTCGCAGTCGAGGCTCTGGGTCAGGTCGATCTGAAAGCTCGACAGCTCCAGCACATATACGCCGCCCTCCGGTAGCGGGTCCTGCGCCAGGATCGGCAGGCCGATGTTGCCCCCCATGGTCGTCGGCACGCCCGCTTCTCTGAGGATGTGGTGGACCAGCGCGGTGGTGGTGCTCTTGCCGTTGGTGCCGGTGATCCCGACCACCTTGTGCGGGGGAAGCTCCGCCCGGGCGCGGGCGAAGAGTTCGATGTCGCCAATGATCTCCACACCCGCCTTGCGGGCGCGGGCAGCGAGTGGATGTGTGTTCAGCGGTACGCCCGGGGAGAGGACTAGGGAGTCGAATTGGGTGAGGTCGTCGAGAGGGGCGATCGTCAGCAAATCCTCCCCGGCACGGGGAGGGGGACCATGCGCAGCATGGTGGAGGGGGCCCTCCACGCTAGATTCATCCGTGTGGAGAGAGACCCCTCCACCACTGCCTTCGGCAGCGGTCCCCCTCCCCGTTTCGGGGAGTAACTGGCTACGCGCCTCTTCCCGCTCATCCCACGCCGTGACCCGCGCCCCACTCGCCAGCAGCGCACGAACCGTCGCCAGCCCGGATCGCGCCAACCCGTAAACCGCGTAATGCTTTCCCGCCCAGGCCCGTGCCGTGATCACCTGAGCTTCAGGGTGCTGAGGCCGGCGAGCGCCAGCACGAAGGCGATGATCCAGAAGCGGATGACCACGGTCGGCTCGCTCCAGCCCTTGTGTTCGAAATGATGGTGGATCGGGGCCATCAGGAAGACGCGCTTTCCGGTGCGCTTGAACACCGCGACCTGGACGATGACGCTCAGCGCCTCGACCACGAACAGGCCGCCGATCACCGCGAGCACGAACTCGTGGTGCGAGGCGACCGCCACCGCGCCGAGCGCTCCGCCGAGCGCGAGGCTACCGGTGTCGCCCATGAAAACGGCGGCGGGCGGCGCATTGAACCACAGAAAGGCAAGGCAAGCGCCGACGATCCCAAGCAGCAGCACCGTCAGGTCGCCGACGCCCGGGACGTGCGGAATGCCGAGATATGGGGCAAAGCGGGCATCGCCGACGAGATAGGTGATAAGGACGAAAGCGAGCGCCGCGATGACCACGGGCATGGCCGCCAGCCCGTCCAGTCCATCCGTCAGGTTCACAGCATTGCCGAACGCGACAATGACGAACGCCCCGAAAGCCACGTAAAACCAGCCGATATCGAGCACGGACCCTTGCACGAACGGCAGGTAGAACTGCGTGCCCGAAACGCTGACCATCATGTAGGTCGCGCCGCCCGCAATCATGAACTCCAGCAACAGCCGCAGCTTGCCGGGAATTCCGGCGTGGTGCGCCTTCTTCACCTTGTCATAGTCGTCGAGGAACCCGATCGCGCCGAAGCCGATCGTCACCATCAGGCAGGCCCAGACATAGGTGTTGGTAAGGTCCATCCACAGCAGGACCGAAATGGTCACGCTGACTAGGATCAGCAGTCCACCCATGGTCGGCGTACCGCGCTTGGCGAGGTGGGTTTGCGGCCCGTCGGCGCGGATCGGCTGGCCCTTGCCCTGCTTGACGCGAAGATAATTGATGAACCAGGGGCCGAGCAGCAGCCCGATCAGCAGCGCCGTCGCCGTCGCGGCACCGGCCCGGAAGCTGATGTAGCGGATAAGATTCAGGATCCCGGGAAATCCAAGATATTCGGCGACTATGTAGAGCATGGCGCCATGCCCCCTGCCACTCGCTCCACCAGCCTTGCAAGCCCGACTCCGTTGGAGGCCTTGACCAGCACCGCGTCGCCGGCACGGACTATCCGAAGCAGCGCATCCGCGGCTTCTTCCGGCGCCTCGGTGCGAGTGACCTCGATCCGCCCTCCGACCCGTTCTTCCAGCGGCCGGGTTTCCTCGCCTACCAGGATCAGCGATGTCACGCCGGCAGCCAGCAGCGGATCCGCCAGCCCGGCATGGGCTTCGTCACTGAATTCGCCAAGTTCGCGCATGGTCCCCAGCACCGCGATCCGCCGCCCCTGCACCTGTTCTTCGGACAGGCTCTTGAGCGTCGCCGCCATGCTGGCCGGATTGGCGTTGTAGCTTTCGTCGATCAGCAAGGCGTGGCCGCCCGCGACCGCGATTCGATGACGTTCGCCGCGCCCCTTCAGCCCGCCAAGATCGCCCAGCGCCAGCCCCGCCGCGGCCAGATCGGCGCCGACCGCCTCCACCGCCGCCAGCACCGCCAGCGAGTTGGAAACCCAATGCTCACCGGGTTGCGCGATGGTGTAGGTCAGCTCGCTTCCGAGCAGGCGCGCGGTGACCAGGCTGCCGCCGTTGGCCGAACGGACCGCATGGGTGGCGGTGACGTCGGCGTCGCCGCCACCGAACGTCGTAATGTGCTCGGCATGGCGCCGCGCCGCGCGCAGGATACGGTCGCGATAGGGCGTGTCGTTGGGGATGATCGCCGTTCCCTCGGGCTCCAGACCCTCAAAGATCTCTGCCTTGGCATCGGCGATCGCCTCCATCGAACCAAGATGTTCGATATGCGAAGGCGCGATGGCGGTGATCAGCGCGACGTGCGGTCGGACGAGCGCGGTCAGGCCCCGGATCTCGCCCGCGTGATTCATGCCCATTTCGAGCACCGCGTAAGTGCTGTCGCGCGGCATCCGGGCAAGGCTGAGCGGGACCCCGGTGTGATTGTTGTAGCTTTTGACCGAACGGTGGACCCTGCCCCGGCACCGGCGCTCCAGCGCGGCGGCCAGCGCTTCCTTGGTTCCGGTCTTGCCGACCGAGCCGGTGACTCCCAGCACCTTGCCGGTCATCCGTGCCCGGGCGGCAACAGCCAGGTCGGTAAGCGCCTTTGCAACATCCGGCACGAGGACGTGGGGTCCGTCGATCGGCTTACTGACCATCGCCGCCGAAGCGCCGCCTGCAAGCGCTTTGGCCACGAACTGGTGCCCGTCAGCGACCGTTCCGGGCATGGCGACGAACAGCCAGCCGGGTTCGACTTCGCGGCTGTCGAACGTGACGCCGGTGACTTCGAACGGTTCCGACACCTGGCCGCCCGTGGCAGCCACGATCTCTGCGGAGGTCCACAAGATGGTCACGCGGCACATTCCCTGGCGACCTGCGCATCGTCGAACGGCAAGGTGCGCTCACCGATGATCTGCACCGTCTCATGGCCCTTGCCCGCCAGGAGGACGATATCGCCCCGGCGTGCCTCCGCCACCGCAGCGGCGATGGCTTCGCGGCGACCACCGACTTCGCGGGCCTCGGGCGCTCCGGCCAGGATCTCGCGACGGATTTTTGCCGGGTCCTCGCTGCGCGGGTTGTCGTCGGTGACGAACACGAGGTCCGACGCAAGCGCGGCCACTCGCCCCATCTCCGGCCGCTTGCCCTCGTCGCGGTCCCCGCCTGCGCCGAATACGGTGATCAAGCGTCCCTCCACATGCGGCCGAAGCGCGGCGATCGCTGCCTCCAGCGCGTCGGGCGTATGGGCATAATCGACATAGACGGGAACACCAGCAGACGTAATCACCGCCCGCTCCAGCCGGCCGCGGACCGGGCTTAGCCTTCCCATCCCGGCAAAAGTCTCGTCCCATTCCGCGCCTGTCGCCAGCACAAGGCCAGCCGCGACCAGGACGTTGGCGGCCTGATAGGCGCCGATGAGCGGCAGCCCGAGCAACTGTTCCCGACCAGCATGGACCAGCTGGAGCGTCTGGCCAAGCGCGCTCGGCTGTTGGCCCTTGAGATCGATGAGGTGTCCACCAGGCCCGACCGTCAGCACCCGCAGGCCGCGCCGCTTCGCCCGCGCGGCGACCTCGGCGCTTTTGGGATCGCCGGTCCAGACCACTGCCGTGCCATCTGGAGCCACGACCCGCTCGAACAGCGCCATCTTGGCCTCGAAATAGGCCTCCATGCTGGAGTGGTAATCGAGATGGTCGCGCGAGAAATTCGTGAAGGCTACCGCCCTAACCGGCAGCCCTTCGGACCGATACTGGTGGAGACCATGGCTGGACGCCTCGTAGGCGACATGGCTGATGCCCATCCGTTCCATGCCGGCCATGTTGTGCAAGAAGGTGACGATGTCGGGGGTGGTGAGGCCGGTCTTCACCTGGTCGTCCGCCGTGGTCACCCCCAGCGTCCCGACGCTGGCCGAGCGGTGCCCAGCCATGCGCCATAGCTGCCGGGTCATTTCGACCGTGGAGGTTTTTCCGTTGGTGCCCGTCACGGCGACCACGGTTTCCGGATATGGCGCGAAGAAGCGCGCGGCGAGCTCGGCGAAACGGCGGCGCGGCTGGGGATCGGTCAAGTGGACCGCCCCTGCGACCGAGGCCTCGGGACGGGCCACGACTGCAACCGCACCGCGGTTCACCGCTTCGGCAATAAAATCCTCACCGTTGAAGCGCGAGCCGGGGAAAGCGCCGAAGATGCTTCCGCGTTCGACCTTGCGGTGATCGATGGCAAAGCCGGTCACCTCGGAATCGCTGCTGACTCCTGCGAGTTCGCCCAGGCGCACGGTAATTACTTCTTCTCGCGAATGTAGGGCAGGACTTCCTGCATATTGGGTTCACGCTTGAGGTCGGGCCGAACGCCCAACATGGGGGCAATGCGGCTGACGATCTTACCAAACATGGGAGCCGCGTTCCAACCGGCCGTACGAAAGCCGAACGTTTCCGCAGTCGCCTTGGGTTCGTCGAGCATCACCACCATCGCATAGCGCGGCTCGTCCATTGGGAAAACGCCGGCGAAGCTGGTCACCACCACGCCGGATTTGGAATAGCGTCCGCCGACAATCTTCTCTGCCGTTCCCGTCTTGCCACCAATGCGATAGCCGGGCGCGTCAGCCTTGCGACCCGTGCCGTTGGTCACCACCACGCGCAACAGCGAGCGCATCTTGTAACTGGTGTCCTCGCTGAACACCCGGCGCGCCTTGCCGACGGGATGCTTCGGACCGACCTTGAGCAGGGTGGGCGGGCGATACAATCCGCCGTTGTACAGGGTCGCATAGCCGCTCGCCAAATGGAGCGGGCTGACCGCCAGGCTGTGGCCGAAGCCGATCACCATCGTATCGAGCGGTGTCCATGCGCCGCGCGGGCTGAGCGGCCGGCCTTTTTCCCGGAGTTCCACCGGCACGGACTCCAGGAAACCCATTTTCTCGAGGAACTGCTTCTGCCGGGTCGGCCCGACCTGAGCTGCGATCTGGGCCGTTCCGACGTTGGAGCTTTCCTGCATGATCTCCGCCACCGAACAGGCCCGGTTGAACGGGTGGGTATCCGAAATGCTGCGCTTGTAGACGTTCAGCGAACCCGGGCAGGGATACATTTGCCCCATCGACTTCACATCGCCAGTGTCCAGCGCCATCGCCACGGTGAACGGCTTGAAGGTCGACCCCAGCTCCCACACGCCCAGGGTCGCGCGGTTGAACCGGGCTTCCGGATCCATGTTGCCGGCGATGTTGGGGTTGAGCTGCGGCAGCGAGGTCATGGCCAGGATCTCGCCGGTGTGGATGTCCATGATGATCCCGGCCGCGCCAATCGCGGAGAAGGTCGTCTTGGCCGACAGGAGTTCGTGCTCCAGCGCCTGCTGCACCCCGCTGGAGATCGACAGCACGAGCGGCTCGTTCCGGGTCTCAGCCCCCGACAGCTGTTCGTCGAAAGCCCGCTCCATTCCCGCGGCACCATGACCGTCGATGTCGGTGAAGCCGAGCACATGGGCGGCGAGGTCGGTCTGCGGATAAAGGCGATCGGGTTCACGGCTCAATGCCAGGCCGGGCTCTCCGAGGGCGTTCACCGCCTCAACCAGCCGCGGTGAGGCCCGGCGGCGAAGATAGATGAAGGTCTTGTCGGAACGGAGCAGCTCCATCCAGGCTGCCTCGTCCCGTTCCGGCATCAGGCTTGCCAGCTTACGCGACAGGTCGAGCTTGTTGCCGATGATCTTGGCCGGGTGCAGCGCGATGGTCCACGCGTCGATGGTCCGAGCCAGCGGCTTGCCATCGCGATCGACGATATCCCCCCGCTCCGGAACCAGCGCCGTCACCGTCGTCTTGCGGCCCGCGTGGTCGCCGAACGCCGCCAGATACATCAGGCGAAGGACGATCACCGCGACGACGCCGGCGTAAAGCAGCATGCCAAACATCAGCCGCTGGTGCATGACGGCCAAAATCTGCCGCCGCTGTCCCATCAAGCGGAGCCGCTCGGGCCGGGCGACGAGAGCGGGCGTCGGCGCGTTCATTGTTTGGTTTGGGCTTCCCTGGCTTTCGTCTTGGCGGCGGTTGCGGGCTTCGGCTTCGGCTTGGCCTCCGCAACTTCCACCGATTCTGTCTTTTGCTTAGCAGGCTTACCAGCGCTGGCAGCACTCGGCGCGGGTGCCTTGGCGGGTTTTTCCACAGCTTTTTTCTTGGCTTCGACCGGTGCCGCCTCGGGCTTGCTCGACTTGGGCACCGGTTTGGCGGTCACTATTGCGGTCGGCTCACGAACTTTCAGGCTGGCCACGTGCATCAGGTCGGCCGGCCGAGCTGCGATCGGCTGCGGCGATTGGCCGTCACTGTCGATCACCGGTCCCTTAGGCTCGGCCGCAGGAGCGGCGGCGAGCACGATCGGCGCTTCCGGATCCACCTTTTTGTCGGGCCGCATTAGCGTGGCGAGTTGGAAGCTGCCCTCCAGGAACTGATTGGCCTGGGGCGCCGACAGGGCGAGAACCTTCACGTTCCACTTTTCCAGCTGCTCGAGCCGGCCGCGCGTCCCGATTTCAGTCTGCAGCAGCCGGATGTCGCGCTGGGCGAGTACGATGCGGGTTTCCACATCCTCCAAGGCGGCGCGCTCGGAGGCGACCTTCAGGTTGACCATGTAGCAACCGAGTGCGGTCGCAGCGATGCCCGCGACCCAACCGACCGAGCGAAAACCACGCGCGATCATGCCGCCTTCTCCTGGTTCCACGCAGGCGCGTCGGTACGGACGGCGCTGCGCAAGCGGGCAGAACGCGCCCGCGGGTTACGGGCCAGCTCGTCTTCGGAAGCACCGACCGGCTTGGCAACTTGGGTGAAACTGGGGCTTGGACCCGGCGCCGCGACCGGGCGGTGCCGCGAACCGCCGGGTGTGGCGCCGCTGCGGTCCTTCAGGAAGCGCTTCACGATTCGGTCTTCCAGGCTGTGAAAGGTCACCACGGCCAGTCGTCCGCCGGGCCGAAGCGCCCGCTCTGCCGCACGCAGTCCCTGCTCCAACTCTTCCAGTTCGGCATTGAGGTGGATCCGGATCGCCTGAAAAGTCCGGGTGGCCGGATCGGTCTTCATGCCCGGGTGGTGCCCAAGGGTCTTGCGGACCAGCGCCGCCAGCTCGGAAGTACGGGTCAGCGGCCGCGCAGCGACAATGGCCCGGGCAATTGTTCGCGCGCGTGGCTCTTCGCCATAGTCGCGGATTACGCGCGCGATCTCGGATTCTTCAGTATTGTTCAGAAAGTCGGCGGCACTTTCGCCCGCTTGGCTCATCCGCATGTCCAACGGCCCGTCCTCTCGAAAGGAAAAGCCACGCGCCGGCTGGTCGAGCTGCATCGAGGACACGCCGATGTCGAGCGTGATGCCGTCGACCGGCGCCAGGCCCCGCTCGGCCAGCACCCGGTCCATCTGGGAGAAGCGTTCCTGAATCAGGGTCAGTCGGGCGTCCGGGACGAGCGCCGGTCCGTTCGCGATCGCATCCGGATCGCGATCGAAACCGATCACTCGTCCCGCCCCCGCCCCGAGCATGGCGCGCGTGTAGCCGCCTGCTCCGAACGTGCCGTCCACATGCGTTTCGCCCGGAACAATGGCGAGCGCCGCGACGACTTCA
The DNA here is from genome assembly GCF_058313395.1 of Sphingomonas sp. SP1. Classification (NCBI taxonomy): domain Bacteria; kingdom Pseudomonadati; phylum Pseudomonadota; class Alphaproteobacteria; order Sphingomonadales; family Sphingomonadaceae; genus Sphingomonas; species Sphingomonas sp. SP1. The sequence goes on from NZ_JBZFLC010000001.1 coordinate 127,322, forward strand.
TCGACCAATACCGGCAGGTGGGCCTGAACGGGGGTGGGGACAGCCGTCATGCGCTGATCCCCCGCTCTTCGAGCCGGTAACGGCAGATGTCCTTGAGATCCTCCGGGATGTTCTTGTCACTAAGCAGCGTCTGCGGGTTCCAGATCTGGAACGTCTCGCCGGTTCCGAGAAACAGCGCCAGCTCCCCGATGCCGCCCTTCCGCCGCATCATCGGCGGCAACAGCACGCGCCCGGAGCTGTCGTACGGCACTTCCTCCGTGGCGGCGAAGGCCATCAGATTGCGCTGCTGATAGACCAGCTGCGCGGCGTCATCCGCTTCCTGCTTTTCGAGCAGGCGTTCCAGCTTGGCATGCTTCAACGCCGCGTAGGCGGGATCATAAGCGTCGAGGCAGGCGAACTGACTGTGCTTTGCAAGAACGATGGTGCGGGCATCGCCGCGGCGCTCGATCACCGAGCGCAGGAACGCGGGAACGGAGACGCGACCCTTCGCATCTACCGCGTTAAGCGCACTGCCCTGAAACAGATGCTCCAATGCCACCGCGCACACACTCCCGCCGCGCGAGGCCAGACACCCCTGTTCGCCGGATGCACGGGGTCACCGTGCCCGACGCTTGCTTTTCCCATTGATGGGTCAGCCCCGCGCTAAGCATGTGTGTAACGCGGGTCGAGATGGGACACAATGGGATTTCATGGGATTTCGTGGTCAAACATGGAAAATGGCGGAATAGTGCGGACTTTCGAGCACAGCAGTGCTCCCCCGCCTGCCGCGTGAAGCATTTCGTAACCTGTGGATAACCCTGTGTGCAGCCGACTCGCTGCGCCTGTATCAGCGCGGGGAAAGAGCGTGGAGTTCTTGCACCAGCGCGTCGGCGCCGGCCCCATCCGGCGAACGGAGGAAATCGGCATCGGCGACCACCACCGCGCTTCCTTTTCCGATGCGGCATCGCGCGACGGCTTGGTCCGCCTGTACGCTGCACGAGCCGTTGCTTTCGAGGCGTCCGCCTTGATACACGTCGATAAGTCTGCCGCCGAGTTGCATGTCGATGGCCTCCATTTCAGGCGTGTCGTCGCGTTCCAGCGACAGTCCCCAGCGGGTGAGCAATCCCGTATCGGCGAACTCCACTGGCGGGCGTCCGGGCGTGCCGAGCGGCAGTTCACTGGGCCAGGTCAGCCAGGGGTCGGCCAACAGCAGCAACCGACCTCCTTCCCGCACCCAGCGATCAAGCGCGACCAGGCGGCTGGCGGTCATGGCGCGCGGTTGGGCCGCCAGCAGCAAACCGCCTGCCGGCAGTTGCTCGGGGCCATCCACAGCAACCACCCTGAAATCTTGTTCGAGCCGCGCGATGACCGGGTTCTTGTCCGCGTTCAGGGTGAACCCTTCCGCGAAGAACAACGGAAGCCCGGTGATGACATGGAGCGTCATTGGGGCAGCCGACGGCCCTGCCCTGTTGCCCTCACCGGCCGCTTCGCAGCCGAGCAGGGACAGTGCCAGCGCCCCTGCCAACACGCTTCTCACTGGGCCATGTTGCCTTGGGCGTTGCCGTCGTTCTGCGCATCCTGGCCCGGAGCCACGCCCAGTTCGGCAAGCGGCTCGTTTGGCTCGGCCGCGTTCACGCCGCTGCCCGGCTGGTTGGTTGCAGGATCGTCGCTGCTGCGGCTGATTGCGGTGCCTAGCAATACCAGCAGGAATACAAAGGCCAGGCCGGTCAAGCCGATCCGGATGCGCTGCATGGAATTCAAACGTTTCTTCCCACCCCCCGGAAAGGAGCCAGCCTATACCCCTTGCCGCTCGATGCAAGTCCGTTTGCCGATCAGGCGTTGACGGCGCGCCCGTCAACCGCAAAAGGCGCGCCCATGAACCGCACCCCCCTTGCGATCGCACTGTTCGCCGCCGCCGCGCTAGCCGGCTGCGACAGCCAACCCGAAACGCTGGAGTTCAATGCCCCTGATCCCATGGCGAACGAGCTTGCCAACGCCGCGCCCGTGGAGTTGCCCAAGCCGATCGCCGCTTCCCATTCCTATCGCTGCAAGGACAACAGCCTGGTCTATATCGATTGGCTGGCCGAGGATTCGGGCGCCAATGTCCGGACCGAGAAGAATGCCGCTTCGACCCCGCTGAAGCCGGGCGCCGATGGCAAGCCGCCATTCACTGCCGAGGGCGGATACAGCGTCAGCGGTCTTGCTACCGACAGCAGCGTCACCATCGCGCTTCCCGGCAAGTCGAGCCAAAGCTGCCGCCGCGGCTAGCAGTCAAGGAACAATCGGATTTCTTCACCCCCGGTCCGCGCGACCGGGGGTTTTTCTTTGTGTGCCGCTCCGGCTAAGGCGCGGCCCATGTCCGACATCACGCCCCAAGTCGTTGCCGAACACGGCCTGTCCGAAGACGAGTATCAGCGACTGTTCCATGCCCTCGGGCGCGAGCCGAACCTGATCGAACTCGGCATTTTTTCGGTGATGTGGTCGGAGCATTGCTCCTACAAATCCTCGCGCATTCACTTGAAGAAGCTACCGACGCAGGCGCCGTGGGTGATCTGCGGGCCGGGCGAGAATGCGGGTGTGATCGACATCGGCGACGGGGACGCCGCGATCTTCAAGATGGAGAGCCACAACCACCCCTCGTATATCGAGCCCTATCAGGGCGCGGCGACGGGCGTCGGTGGCATCCTGCGTGACGTCTTCACCATGGGCGCGCGGCCGGTCGCCAACATGAACGCGCTGCGCTTCGGCGATCCCGAACACCCCAAGATGCGCCACCTCATCAGCGGCGTGGTGTCCGGCATTGGCGGCTACGGCAACTGCGTCGGCGTGCCGACCGTGGGCGGCGAAACCAACTTCGATCCCGCCTACAACGGCAACATTCTCGTCAATGCAATGACGGTCGGTGTCGCGCGCCAAGACAAAATATTCTACTCGGCCGCGGCCGGCATCGGGAACCCGGTCGTCTACGTCGGTTCCAAGACCGGTCGCGACGGCATTCATGGGGCGACCATGGCCAGCGCCGACTTCGGGGAGGACAGCGAGGAGAAGCGCCCCACCGTCCAGGTCGGCGATCCCTTTACCGAAAAGCTACTGATCGAGGCCTGCCTCGAACTGATGGCCTCCGACGCGATCGTCGCCATCCAGGACATGGGCGCGGCCGGCCTCACCTCCTCCTCGGTCGAGATGGCGAGCAAGGGCGGCGTGGGCATCAAGCTGGTGATGGACAATGTCCCTCAGCGCGAAGAGGGCATGACGCCTTACGAGATGATGCTCTCCGAAAGCCAGGAGCGCATGCTGATGGTCCTGAAGCCCGGCCGCGAGGCCGAGGCGGAGGCGATCTTCAAAAAGTGGGAGCTCGACTTCGCGGTGATCGGCGAGGTCACCGACACCGGCCGCATGGAGCTGATATGGCAGGGCGAGAAGGTCGCCGACATTCCGCTTGGGCCCCTCGCCGACGAGGCGCCGCTCTACGACCGCCCGCACCTCAGCCGCGAGGAATACAAGACGTGGGCGCAAGTCAAGCCGCTCGACCAGGTGCCGGAGAGCACCGACATCGCCGCGGACCTTCTCAAGCTCATGGCCTCACCTCACCTCGCCAGCCGGCGCTGGATTTTCGAGCAGTACGATCAGCAGGTCGGCGGCGACACCGTCCAGCGAGCCGGCGGCGACGCGGCGGTGGTGCGGGTGCACGGCACCGACAAGGCGCTGGCGATCACCACCGACTGCACCCCGCGCTATTGCTATGCCGACCCCTATGAGGGCGGAAAGCAGGCGGTCGCCGAAGCCTACCGCAACCTCTGCGCGGTCGGCGCGACGCCGCTCGCCATCACCAACTGCCTCAACTTCGGCAACCCGCAGCGGCCCGAGATCATGGCCCAGATCACCGGCTGCCTCGGAGGCATGGCCGACGCCTGCCGCGCCCTCGACTTCCCGATCGTGAGCGGAAACGTGTCACTGTACAATGAGAGCAAGGCGACCGGCGGGGGCAGCGCGATCCTGCCGACGCCGGCGATCGGCGGCGTGGGGTTGCTGAAGGATTGGCGGAAAAGCGCAACGATCGGGTTCAAGGCAGAAGGTGAGCAGATTGTGGTGATTGGCGGCTCGGTCGGACAGCTTGGTCAGTCACTTTGGCTCAAGGTCTGCCACGGCCGAAACGAGGGAATGCCGCCTGGCGTGGAACTCGACGTCGAGAGACGTTCCGGCGCATTCGTACGAAAGCTGATCGACGATGGCGCGGTAACCGCAGTCCACGATGTCTCCGACGGCGGCCTGGCTGTTGCCCTCGCGGAAATGGCGCTGGCTGGCAATCTCGGCGCCACGGCGACCGGAAACGCCGGCGGTTGCGGGACTGCCGGACTGATGTTTGGCGAGGATCAGGGGCGCTATCTGATGACTGCGCGCGATGGCGCGGCAATCGTAAGGCAGGCAGAGGAGAACGGCCTTCTCGCATTCGTCATCGGTGAAACTGGCGGCCGGTCGTTGACCTTCAGCATCGCCGACACCGGAGTTGTAGCCACGATTGCACTCGATCAGCTCCGCGCCGCGCACGAGGGTTTCTTCCCGAGGTTGATGGGCGGAGAGCATCCGGTCGCCTGACCTTCGTCGTTGCGAGGAGCATAGCGACGCGGCAATCCAGTTCTCACCGCGAGTGCAGGCCGCTGGATTGCCTCGGTGCGCTCGCAAAGACGAAAAGCTACGCACCCCTACTTGCGAACGCCTCGCATTATCGCTTACAAGCGCCTCGATGATCGTTTGTGTCTGCAACGCGATTCGCGAGAACGACCTCCGCACCCACGCCCGCCAAGGGGCGTGCAGCGTCGGCAGCGCCTATGCACGTCACGGCTGCAAGGTGAAGTGCGGGTCCTGCCTTCCTTTCGCGCGTGAGATCATCGCGGAAGAGCGTTTACTGCAGGCCGCCCTTCCCACCCCCGCCGCCGCCTAATTGCGAGTTGTTAGCGCTTCGTTCTGCCGCCGGGCTGACGTAGAAGGCGCGGCGAAAGGAACACAAGCATGAAGGGCGATCCCAAGGTCATCGAGCTGCTCAACGAAGCGCTCAAGGCCGAGTTGACCGCAATCAATCAATATTGGCTGCATTATCGCATGCTCGAAAATTGGGGCGTGAAGAAACTCGCCGAATATGAGCGGCACGAATCCATCGACGAAATGAAGCATGCCGACCGTTTCGCCGAGCGCATCCTGTTCCTCGATGGGCTACCCAATTTCCAGGCCCTTGGACGCCTGCGCATCGGTGAGAATGTGGAGGAAGTCCTGCGCGCCGACCTGGAAGCAGAATATGAAGCGGTGAACATGTACCGCGAGGCGATCGTGCACTGCGAAGCTGTCCGCGACTTCGCTACCCGCGACCTGTTTGCCGAGGTGCTGCGCGACGAGGAGGGTCACGTCGACTTCCTCGAAACCCAGTTCGACATGATCAAGCAGATGGGCCTGCCCAACTACGTCCAGCTTCACAGCGAACCGGCCGGCGAGCACTAGGCCGGAAACGGCTGATGAACGAGGCCCGCGCGCCGCGCATTGCCACTCTCGACATCGTACGCGGAGTGGCGGTGCTCGGCATTCTGGCGATGAACATCGTCGCCTTCGCCATGCCGCCGGCCGCTTATATCAACCCCCAGGCCTTTGGGACCGAAAGTGTTGCCGACCTGTGGTCCTATGCACTGTCTTTCCTGTTCATCGACGGGAAGATGCGCGGGCTGTTCTCATTTCTGTTCGGGGCATCGCTGCTGCTGGTAACCCAGCGCAGCGGAGGCGATGATGAGCCCGGGCTCGCCAGAACGCGATTGTTCTGGTTGCTGTTGTTCGGACTGGCGCATTTTTACTTCATCTGGTTCGGCGACATTTTGGTCGGTTACGCCTTGATCGGCTTTCTGGCCCTCCTCTTCCGCCATCTCTCCGTAAAGTCGTTGGCCATCTGGGCGGCCGTCCTCATCTTCGTGCAAATGCTGATGTTCGTCGCGAGCACCGCTGGCGCTTATGCGGCGTACGCGGCGGCCAGCGTCCCCAACCCGTCGCCACAGGCGATCGCGGCGTGGGACAATTTTGCGCGTGACATGGGCGTCCCCACCCCAGCGCGGCTGTCGGAAACCATGTCATTGTATCTCGGGCCGTACAGCGAACTGCTTCACCATCAACTGACCGAGAAAACCGTCTATCCCCTGGTGATGACGGTCCTGTTCGGCCCCGAGACGCTGGCCTACATGTTGCTCGGGATGGCCGGGCTCAAAAGCGGGTTCCTGACCGGGGCGTGGGACGATCGCGCCTATCGCCGAGCCGCGCTGATCTGCCTTGGGATGGCCGTGCCGGCGATGGCTGCGCTGTTGTGGCTGCTGTTCCGCGATGGCTTCTCGGTCCCCTCCCTATTCGCCTGGAGCTTCACCGGCACCGTTCCTTTCCGGCCGCTGATGGTCGTGGCCTATGCGGCGCTAATCATTCTTGCCACGCGCCGCGGCGGCTGGCTGACCGATCGGCTTGCCGCCGCGGGTCGGGCCGCGTTTTCGAATTATCTTGGCACGTCCATCCTGATGACGGCGTTCTTCTATGGCTGGGGCCTTGGCCAGTTCGGCTCATGGAGCCGCGCTGACCTGTGGCTGGTGGTTATCGCCATGTGGGCGGTCATGCTCGCCTGGTCCAAGCCCTGGCTGAAGCGATTCCGTTATGGTCCGATGGAATGGTTGTGGCGAAGCCTGTCGCGCTGGCGGCTGGAGCCGATGCGGCGGCCTACGCTGACGACCTAGATGCGGCCGAAATCCTGGTTAGAGGCCTTGCGGCCGAAGCCTGACGTCGCCCGGCGGCTCAAAAGCGGATTGGTGGCCTTGTCGAACAAGTCGATCGTTCGCGCGAACAGGCGACGAAGTTCGACCACCTGCGGCACCAGTTCGTCAGGGAAGCGCCGCGTCTCAATGCACAGTCGCGCCGTGCTTTCGATCAACTCGGCAAGTTCGGCGAGCGGCTCCGCCCCGAACTGCCGCGCCTCGCCCTTGATGGTGTGCGCGGGGATCACCAGCGCCGTCGCGTCCTGCCCGTGCATGGCCTGCTCGATCGCATGAACCGACTTGGCCCCGTCTTCACGGAAATAGCCGAGGATCCGGATGAATCCCGGGCCCAGCTCCCCCCGAGAGCGCTCGAAGTGCGCCCAATCCACGATGTCGGCGCCTTCGCGCACTTGTCCTGTCCCGTGCTCCACCCCCCGTTGCTACGCGCGCAACGGTAAAGGAGGCGTTAGCGGTCGCGATCCAGGGCGCGGTCGCGATCGAACGGGTTCTTCGGCGCACGCATCGTCATCCGCAGTGGCACCGCGCCGAGTTTCAAGTCGCGCCGCATGGAATTCAACAGATATCGCCGATAGCTTTCGGGGAGCTGATCGACACGGGTGCCGAACACCACGAAACTTGGCGGCCGGCTTTTGACCTGAGTGATGTAGCGCAGCTTGATCCGCTTTCCGCCGGGCGCGGGCGGCGGGTTCTGTTCCACCGCACGCTCGAACCAGCGGTTCAGTTCGCCAGTGGTTACGCGGTGTGACCAGGCGTCGCGCAACTCGAAAGCGGCGCCAAGCAGCTGGTCGATGCCCTTGCCCGTCACTGCCGAGACCGTGACGACCACCACCCCCTTCAGCTGGGAAAGTCCTTCCTCGAGCGCTGCCTTGACGCCGTTGAACAGCGATGACGCGTCTTCGGCCACGTCCCATTTGTTGAGCGCGATCACAAGCGCCCGACCCTCTTCGAGCACCTGGTCCGCGATCCTGAGATCCTGCGCCTCCAAACCGCGCGTCGCATCGAGCAGAAGAACGACGACCTCGGCCATGTCGATGGCGCGGCGCGTGTCCATCGCCGACAGACGTTCAAGCTTGTCCTCGACCTTGGCCCGCTTGCGCAACCCCGCCGTGTCGACCAGCCGGACTGCCCGGCCTTGCCATTCCCAATCCATGCTGATGCTGTCGCGAGTGATCCCCGCCTCCGGACCGGTGATCATCCGGTCCTCGCCCAGCATCTTGTTCACCAGCGTCGACTTGCCCGCGTTCGGACGTCCGACGATCGCCAGCTTCAACGGTCCGCCTTCGGCGTCTTCCTCGCCTTCGACCTCTTCCTCGTCACGCTCGACGAAGGGCCGCAGCGCCTCGAACAGGTCGACTACGCCCTCGCCATGCTCCGCGGAGATGGCGAGCGGCTCTCCAAAGCCGAAGGCGAACGCCTCCAGCCTTCCCTGCTCGCCGGTGCGGCCTTCCGCCTTATTGGCGGCGACGATGATTGGCGTGTCTTCGCTGCGAAGCCAGCGGGCGATCTCCTCGTCTAGCGGCGTCACCCCCTGGCGCGCGTCGATCAGGAACAGGGCGACGTCGGCCTCGCGCACGGCCGCTTCCGTTTGCCGACGCATCCGCCCAGGCAGACTTTGCGGATCCTCGTCCTCGAAACCGGCCGTGTCCATCACGCGGAATTCGAGCCCGAGCAGCCTGCCCTCGCCCTCGCGCCGATCCCGGGTCACGCCTGGACGATCGTCGACCAGCGCCACGCGCTTGCCGACCAGGCGATTGAACAGGGTCGATTTACCGACGTTCGGTCGGCCGACGATGGCAACGGTGGGAAGGGGCATGGCCTGCGCCCCTACCCCAAGCGCTTCGGCAAAGCGAGACTAGCGAAAGGCGTGCAGCCGTCCCCGGTCGTCCAGCAGATACAAGGTCGAGTTCGCGACGACCGGCGACACATTGATGCCCGCGCCGACATTGGTCTGACTTTGGAAGCTGCCGTTCGATGGATCGATGTTGACCAGCACGCCGTTCGAACCGGCGACGATGAGCCGGTTCCCGGCTAGCACCGGGCCAACATAGCTGATCGGTCCGCGCTTCGCCTTTTGATTGAGGAAGGCGGGCAACTGGTTGATCCAGCGGATCTTGCCCGTGTTGCGCGCGATGGCGACCAGCTTCGCATCGTCCGTCACGACGAATACCCAGTCACCCGCGACCCATGGGGTCGAGATGCCGGCGATGTTGAGTTCCCAGATCCGCTGGCCGCTCAGCAAGTCGATCGCGACCATGCGCCCGCCCTGTCCGACCGCGAACACCTGGCCATTGTCGATGACCGGACTTGCGTCGATGTCCGACAGCGTAGCGACCGAGGTCGAGATCGAGGTGCGTGACAGGGCGTCCTGCCAGACGAGGCGACCGTTTTCGGCGCGGTAGGCGTTAAGCTCACCCGAAGAGAAGCCGGCGACGACCGTGGACTGGGCGATGGCCGGAGCGCCCGTGCCGAACACGCCCGCGATCTCCAGTGCGGCCGGGCTCGACCAGCGCTGCTCACCGTTGGCGACATTCAGCGAGTAGATTTGATTGTCCTGGCTCATCGCATAGAGCGTGTCGCCGTCGACGCTCGGCGCGCCGCGAAGGGGACCGCCGATCTTCTTCTGCCAGACTATTCCGCCATTGCCGGCATCCAGCGCAGCCGCATAGCCGATGCCGTTGGTGGCATAGACCCGGCCGCCCGATACGGCCACGCCGCCGCCGAACAGCGAGGCGCTGTTGCCCCTCTCGGTTCCGAACTGGGTGGCCCACAGCTGCCGCCCGCTTGCCGCGTCGAAAGCGCGGACCGTCGCGGTGGTGTCGATCGTGAAGACCTTGTTGTCGGCAACGACCGGCGCCGAGGCGAGGCGGGAGTCGAGCGACGTCCCCTGCCCGATGCTGACGGTGAACGCATTGCCGAGGGCAGAACCGAGCGCGACATGACCCAGCGACTTGGCGGGATTTCCGCCCGGTTGTCCCCATTCGGTATTCGCGACCGCGGCGGGAAGCGAGAACGGCTGGGACGCGGTGGCGGGGTCGACCTCCACATCGACATCGCGGGTCAACACGGACACGCGGTCGCCGACCACCGGAGTCTTCGGACGATCGCGTTTGAATGGATTGCACCCTGCCACCAGCGCGGCGGCAATCAGCACAAGCGGGATACTCTTGTTCATCAGCAAAAGGCTTTCTGTTCCAAAATCCCTACGCGCCCGGCATCTGCGCCGTCGCGTCCACTCCCAAGGTTCCGGCGATCTGCACCGCGCGGGAGCGGAGCGAGCCGGGAAGGCTCTTGTCCGCCGCAATCTGCCCGAACAAGCGCCCGGCCTCCGTCCGCCTGTTCTGCTTGAGCATGGCCATGGCCGTCATTTCCGCTGCACTCCCGAACCACGGATTGCCCGGCTGCGCATAGGGCTGCAGCCGCGCGACGACGGCGTCAGGTTGCATGGAGTCGAACTCCAGCGCGGTCTGCCGGAGAAGGGCCGCGGCGCGCACTGCGTCCGGCTGATCCTTGTTCTCGGCGACGGACTTGTAAGCCGCAAGAGCCTTGCCCCGGTCACCATTCTGCAGCGCGAGCGCACCCGCCGTCATCTGCGCCAGCGCACCATAATCGCCGCCGCCGGCCGCAATCGCGGCCAGCCGCTGATCGGCATTGCGTGTATTGCCGGAGGTCACGTCCTGAATGACGGCCGCCAATTGTTCGCTCTGCGCCGCGGTTTCCGCCTGCTGGCGCGAATTCCACCAAAGATAGCCCCCCACCGCCGCAAGCAGCAGTACCACCGCTGCAATCAGCACGACGCCATAGCGACGGAAGAAGTTCTCCGCCTGGTCCCGGCGCAGGTTCTCGTCGACTTCGCGAATGAAGGTTTCGTTGGTTTCGCCGGGGGCAAGGGCCAAGAGTTGCAACCTTATAGTGACATTGAACGGTGTTCAGCCGCGCCGCTCTTTCGCCGCCCGGCGATGAACAGAAGCTTGGCGGAGCGAGCGTCTAGAGCCTTTTGCGCCCGACGCAAAGAGTCACGACTTCGGACGGTAGGTCTGCTCGGACGTCGGGAAGCTTCGCGCGCGGACTTCCGCGGCATAGCTTTCCACCGCTGAGCCGATGCGGGCAGCAAGGTCGTCATAGCGTTTGACGAACCGGGGCGTGCGCTCGAACAGGCCCAGCATGTCCTCGGTGACAAGGACCTGGCCATCGCAATTGGCCGACGCGCCGATGCCGATGATCGGCGCGTCAACCGCTTCCGTGAGTTGATCGGCCAAACCCTCCATGACCCCTTCGGCCACGATAACGAAGGCCCCGGCTTCGGCCACCGCCCGCGTGTCGTCCAAGATCTTGGCGGCCTCCGCCTCGCTTCGGCCCCGCGCTCCGTAGCCGCCGAGCATATTGACCGCCTGGGGCGTCAGCCCGACATGACCGATCACCGGGATACCGCGTTCCGACAGGAATTTTATGGTCGGCGCCATCGCCGCTCCGCCCTCGAGTTTCACAGCCGCACAGCCGGTTTCCTTCATCACGAGCGACGCGCTTGCGAATGCCTGCTCCGGTGACGCCTCGTACGAGCCGAACGGCAGGTCCACGGCAACCAGCGCGTGCCAGCTTCCCCGAACCACAGCCGCCCCGTGATTGCACATCATCTCCAGCGTGACGGGCACTGTCGACGGCAAGCCATAGATCACCTGGCCCAGGCTATCACCGACCAGCAGCAGGTCGCAGTGCGGATCGAGAAGCTGCGCCATGCGCATGGTGTAGGCTGTCAGCATCACGATCGGCTGCTCGGTCCGGCCGTCCGACTTTCGCCCCTTCAACGCCGGAACCGTCATTCGCTTGCCCGGCACCGGCGTCGGAGTGGCCCGGCTGGTCGCCGTGTCGAGTGTAAAGGTGCTCAACGCAGCCAGCCCCGCTTTTTGCTGTGATAGCCGAACCAGAAAACAGTCCAGGTGACGGCAACGATGATGATCGGCACCAGCAGCATGTCCGATCCCATTGATTCCGCCAGTGGACGATGCAGGAAATAGGCGGAGAATTGAACCAAAACCGCGATCAGCGAGACGGCCAGCAGCGGCACGGCGCTGGCGCGACGCAAGACCAGCAGGATGGCCCCGACCAGGCCGACCCAAACGGCAATCGCGAAGGCCGCGTACATCCATTGGGGCGCGGCTTCGATCATTGCGCGCTGCTCCACCGGGAGCGACGCTGGATCAAGCGTCACCTGATACAGATAATTGGCGCATCCGAGCAGATACCACAGCAGCGATGCGATTGCCGCCGGCATGAACCATTGCGCGATCGGCCGCGCAGTTTCACGGTTGTCACCGTCCATGAGCCCGCTCCCCCTAGAGACTAACTGGAAACCTCATAGCGCCCCCGCTTGACGGTGGGAACGGTTTGGCAATCAATGGCGCCGTAAAGGTCCGACAAAGGAGAGAACGGAATGGCCAAGGGAGTGGTCACCCCCGATTTCCAACGGCAGCTGGAAGGCTACGGGCTGTCGCTGGTCGAGGTTCGCTATTATCTTCCCGATCATCCAAGCCTGCTGCAGCAATTCGCCTTCCAGCATTATGATGTTGCTCCACGCTATCCGGCGCTCCACCACTTCCTCGACCACTGGCGGCGCGAGATCGAAGCGACGCTGCACTCGATCCGGGTCGCCCACCAACAATTGATCGGGCCGGGTGAGTGGCGCAACATCTCCAGCGAGTGGGTGATAAATTAAAAGACGATACATTCCCGGTAGTTAATTCCGGTGAACCTGACTCACATCACTGTCATGCGCATGTCTAAACCACGCAAAGGTAGCGGTGCACAAGCGGCTCATGACCCATCAGGATGACCTCTTCTATCACCGCCAGCGCGCCACGGAGGAGCTCAATCGCGGGCTGGCGTCCAGCTGCATCCGGGTCGCGCGCGCGCACCTGCGGTTGTCATCGCTGCATTTCGAGCGGGCGCGACTGCTGAGCAACGACCCCATGACCTCGGAACGGCCGCCCTTCCTGTTGGCGTAGGTGCGCCCGGTCAGGGTCAGCCTTCGATGATGACCTTCGTTCCGACCCTGGTCAGGCCGTAGAGCTTTTCGGCGAACTTGACGGGAAGGCGCACGCAGCCGTGACTGGCGGGATAGCCCGGCAGTTTTCCGCCGTGAAAGGCGATGCCCTTTTCGTCATACATCTGCATGTAGGGCATCGGGGCGTTGTCGTACTTGCGGCTGAACCCCTTCACCTGCTTGCGGAAGACGGACCAGTAGCCGAGCGGTGTTTCACGACCCTTCTTCCCGCTTGAGATCGTCGAGATGCCAACCAGCTTTTCGCCGCGATAGACGTAGAAGGTCTGGGTCAGGAGATCGATGACGACCTTGGCCTCACCGTCGGGAATGGTCGGCGCCCAGCGAAAATCGCCGGGCCGCAGCGCAACCGGTCCGAACAGCGCCGCAGCGTCCTTATGGGCCTGGGGCGCGTGACCATGCGTCCACTTGTACGGCAAATCCTGCGCGACGGGCTTGGGCGCGACCGGCGCCGCGACCCGTTGCGGTGCCGTCGCGCAGCCGGCAAGCGCCGCCGCGACACTGCCAGCCACTATCCACCTGCCGAATCGCTTCACGCCTGCGCTCCCTTTTTCGATCACCATCGAACAGCGCAGACGCGAAGCCTCGTCAACTCATTGGTAAATGGCGATTTGACGTTAACCGCCTACTTGGCCCTATAGAGGACCTCCCCGCGGCGCGAACTCAGCAACAGCTTGAAGCTGACCGGATGGAAATACGCCTCGACCCGGCGACCCTGCGGATCGGTCCCATAGACTTCGTAGCACCCGCCATCGACCTTGGCCTTGCGCACCTGCCAACCCTGCTTGACCAGCTGCGCTTGCAGCGAGTCCATGCTCTTCCAGCTGGCCTGCGGCGCGTTGCAGGTCATCTTGCCGGTTGCCAATGCAGGGGCTGCGGCGACGGCCAGGGTAAGTGCCGTGACACCGGCGGCCAGGAAACGAACGATCATGCAATACTCCTTCGGGATGAATGGGAGACGAGCCTCGACACGCGCCAGCCCTGAAGCAGGGCGAGCGGCGCAAAGTGAGTCAAGGCAGTACCAAGGCCGTCATGAACGAGAACCCAATGGGCGAGCGTCAGCAGCGCCGCCGGATAGGCAAGCCGCTGCAATCTTTTCCATCCGGCCCTCAGGCGGCGCATCGAGGCATCGTTGCTGGTCAGCCCCAGGGGCAAGATGAGCGCGAAAGCGAGCCATCCGGTCCAGATCGCGGGCGCGCCAATTTCCGCCAACATCGCTTCGACCGTTTCCATGTCGAGAACGTAGAACAGCAGGTGCAGTAGACCGTAGGCGAACGCCGCGACCCCCATTGCACGACGATGAATCCGCAGGAAGCGGACAATCCGGTTGCTGGGAAACAGCTGCGTCAGCGGCGTAACGCAGAGAGCCAGAATGATGAGGCGCGCCGACCACTCGCCGGTGGGGTGCAGCATGTCGCCCGGCCATGCCGCCGGGTCGATCGCGTATCGTCCAAGCGCGACAAGTCCGGGTAAGGCGAGAATTGCCCAGACGAGATATTTGAAGCCAGCGCTCCTCATGGGCTCGCAATAGCTTGTTGCGAGACATTCGCAATAGGGGTGCTAGGTTTTGGTTCGCTCCCGCAGCGCGGAGATCGTCGTCTGGTTGCTGATCACCTCGACGTCCGTCTTGAGGTGGAGGAGCCGCACGCCCGTCTGAGCAAGTGCCTGGTCGAGCGCGGGGCCGAATTCCTCGGTTCGCTCCACTGTCGTGGCCCAACCCCCGAATGCGCGCGCAAGTGCGGCGAAGTCCGGGCTTCTGAGATCGGTTGCCGAAAGGCGGGTTGGGTAGTCCCGTTCCTGGTGCATCCGGATCGTGCCGTAGCTGCCGTTGTCGACCACCAGCACGAGCAGGTTCGCGTCATATTGAACGGCCGTGGCCAGTTCCTGCCCGTTCATCAGGAAATCGCCATCGCCCGCAACGCACAGTATCTGTCGGTCGCGGTACCGGATTGCGGCAGCGACGGCCGCCGGCAGGCCATAACCCATGCTGCCGCTGGTGGGAGCAAGCTGCGACGGGATTGCCGCATAGCGCCAGTAACGATGCACCCAACCCGAGAAATTACCCGCCCCGTTGCAGACGATCGAGTCTGGCGGCAGCTTTTCGCGCAGTTGTCTCACGGCAATGCCAAGGTCCATCGCGACCCCGTCACGCGGGTGCGGCTCGCTCCATTCGAGCCATTCCTTGTGCGCCTCCGCGCCGGCACCGAACGAGGCCAGGTCCGGTTCGTCCCACAAGTCGACCATCTGCGCGAACTCCCCCATGTCCGAACAGATCGGCAGGTCGGCGTGATAAACCCGCCCGAGTTCGTTGGGATCGGGATGGACATGGACCAGCGTCTGTCCAGGATGATCGGGCGTGACGAGCGTGTACCCGTCCGTGGTCGACTCGCCGAGCCGGGCACCGACGACGAGCAGCAAATCGGCCTGCCGGATCCGCTCGGTCAGCTTGGGATTCGGTCCATAGCCAGTGTTGCCGGCGTAGACCGGGCAATCGTTGGCAATTGCATCCTGCCGCCGAAAGGCTGCCGCGACCGGCAGGCCGATGCGCGTGGCGAAACTGGCAAAGTGATGCGCCGCGCACGGGCTCCAGTCCGCGCCGCCGACGATTGCAACGGGAGCGACGGCTTCCTTCAGCAGTTCGAACAGCGCAGCGACCGCGCCAGGATCCGGGCCCTCACAGACCTGTGGCAGGGCTGGCCGGTCCAGCGTCTCGACCTCGTCGCGAAGCATGTCTTCGGGTATTGCCAGCACGACCGGCCCGGGTCGCCCGGCGGTGGCCACACGGTAGGCGCGCGCGACATATTCGGGGATGCGGCGGGCATCGTCGATCCGCGCGGCCCACTTTGCGACCGGCGCGAAGAAGGCCGCCAGATCGATTTCCTGAAAGCCTTCACGGTCGCGGTCGCCGCGATCGAGATCGCCGACGAACAGGATCATCGGCGTTGAATCTTGGAACGCGACGTGCACGCCTGCGGATGCGTTGGTCGCGCCCGGCCCGCGGGTGACGAACGCGACGCCCGGACGGCCTGTCAGCTTGCCATCCGCGTCCGCCATGTAGCCAACGCCGCCTTCCTGACGGCACACGACAACGTCGATTTCCGGCGTATCATGCAGCGCGTCCAGCACGGCGAGGAAGCTCTCGCCGGGAACCGTGAAGATGCGGTCGCAGCCCTGGATGCGAAGCTGATCGACCAGGATTCGGCCACCGGTACGAAGTGCGGGGGTTTGGGTCATGGCAGCGCTCTATCGCGCCAACTGCTCCTCCACCAGCCGGATCGCCTCGGCGATCGCTGCTTCGCGGTCGAGCGCGGACGTATCCAGCAGCAGCGCGTCCGCGGCTTGCAGCAGCGGCGCGGCGGCGCGATGGCTGTCGCGCTCGTCCCGGGCGCGGATGTCGATCAGCACATCATCGAAGTGGCCCGGCAGTCCCCTCGCCTGCAGTTCAAGCACCCGGCGCTGGGCGCGAACCTCGGGCGAGGCGGTCACGAACAGCTTGGCGCTCGCCCCCGGCGCGATCACCGTTCCGATGTCCCGCCCGTCCAGCACCGCCCCGCCCGCCTGGCCGGCAAAGTCGCGCTGGCGCTGGAGCAAGGCATCGCGCACGGCCGGGTACACCGAGATACGGCTCGCCACACCACCGACCGCTTCGGAACGCAGCTCCTCATCATCGAGCAGCGCGGCCACACCGTCACACGCTCGCAGCGCGGCAAATTCGCTTTCGGGATCGCCGCCCCAACGCAGCAGGCTGAGCGCTACCGCGCGGTAGAGCATGCCGGTGTCCATGTGGGGCAAGCCGAAATGGTTGGCCAGCGCCCGCGCCACCGTACCTTTTCCGCTAGCGGCAGGCCCGTCGACGGCGATCACGCGATTGGAAGGTCCGGACATGGCGCGCGGCTTTGACAGCCACCGGTGCCTATGGCAAGGCGCCCGCCGACCCGGCCGGGAGCGTCAGCTTCAGCGGCCCATTTTACTTACTCGGAGTTTCCTCATGGTGAAGCCTGAATGGGGCACCAAGCGCACTTGCCCCAAGTGCTCGACCCGTTTCTACGACCTCGGCAACGAACATCCGGTGACCTGCATCGAGTGCGGCAACGCCTGGGTGCCGGAGCCTGTGCTGAAGTCCAAGCAGCCCCTTCCGTTCGACACCGCCGCGGCTGCGGGCGGCGTCGCCGCGACGGCCGTGGAGCCGGCGGCGGACCAGGATCTTGGTGCTGAAGACCTGGTGCCGGACGAGGACGAGGAGCCCAGTGCGGATGACGAAGTCGATCTGTCCACGGGCGACGACGACCTCGGCGTCGAGGCGGGTACCGACGACGAAGAGAATATCTGACACGATTGGGGTTTGACGCGCGCCAAAAGCCAGTTAAAGGCGCGCTGCACACGGGGCCGTAGCTCAGCTGGGAGAGCGTCGCAATGGCATTGCGAAGGTCAGGGGTTCGATCCCCCTCGGCTCCACCATTACGCAAAAAGCCCGCCTGATCGGCGGGCTTTTTCGTGTCCAGTCCCGGTCGTCGCACGACTGGTCCGGCGCTATCATCAAGCACAAATGGAAACGGCGGCGTCTTTCGACGCCGCCGTCCATCTGTCGTCGAGAGCGACGCCTTAGGCGTTCGACAGCTCGTCCGACACACCCTGGAAGGTGCCGCTCAGCTCGTTACCGACGGCGCCCAGGGCACCGATGGCGGCAACGGCGATCAGGGCCGCAATCAGGCCGTATTCGATCGCAGTCGCACCCTGCTCGTTCTTGATCAGCTTTTTGAAAAACTTCGACATGTCCGGTCTCCTAGTTCCACACTTGAGGGCTTGTCGCCCCGCACCGGCGGCTCACCAAAGCCCGTCGGTCGAATGCAGTCCTACGAGTCGCGGGTTGAAGAGTTCTTAAAGCCCATCCTTAATGGATCTTCATACCTTCACGACGGATCAAAGACCGTCGAACACCCGCTCCACTTCTCGCATCACGTCGCCGATCCATTCTGGCGGCGGTTGTGAGTTCCAGTCTGCGGGGAGCGGGGAGCGACGCTCGGCCGGCACGGGTTCCCGGCGGGGTGGGCGATAGTCGCTTGGAAGACTGCTCGCCGCTCGCCCGTCCACGCTAAGCGCGGGCGCCATGAACGCGCGCCAGATTTGAGCCGGGACCGTGCCGCCGCTGATCGACTTGCCAAGGCTCTTGTTGTCGTCGCGGCCGACCCACACGCCGACCACAAGGTCGCCGGCGAAGCCGATGAATAGCGCGTCGCGGTTATCCTGGCTGGTGCCGGTTTTTCCGAATGTGGGGGTGGCGAGCGCCGCCCGGCGCCCGGTACCCTCGTTGGCCGCAGCCCACAGCAGATCCAGCATTGGCCGCCAGTCGCGACGGCGGTCCAGCTGCCCTCCGCGCATGAAGAATGCAGCGGCCAGATCTCCGTCGCGCTCTTCAAGCAACGGCAGGCCCCTGGCTGCGACCGGGTAACGTCCGCTCGCCACCGCCGCGTAGGCCCCGGTCAGTTCGAGCAGGCTGACACCGGCCGTTCCCAACGCGACACTCGGGCTATTGGGCAGCGGGGTCGTAATTCCCAAGTCGCGGGCCGCACGCAGGACGTTACCGCGCCCGACCGCTTCGGACAGGCGAACCGTTGCCGCATTGCTCGACCGGCGAAACGCTTCCTTAAGCGTGATGTCGCTGCGGTAAACGCCGTCGTTGTTCGCCGGAGTCCAGCCATCGAGGGTAATCGGGGAGTCGGATATCCGGCTGTCCGGAGTCCATCCGGCCCGCAGTGCGGCGAGGTAGACGAACAGCTTGAACGCACTGCCAGGCTGCCGCCGCGCCTGAGTGGCTCGATTGAAGGGCGAATTCTTGTAACTGCGGCCACCGACCATGGCGACCACCCGTCCGTCCGGTCGCATGGCCACCAACGCCGCCTGCGCGTCGCCGATGGCGGCGTTGCTGATCGCCCGGACTGCCAGCCGCTGAAGATCCGCGTCGAGGGTGGTGCGCACCTTCACCTCGCCGAAATCGCTCTCGAACGCGTCGGAGGCCTGCGGCGCCACCCAGTCGGCGAAATAGGTGCCGGTGGGCACCTTGCTGCCGTTGCGGATCGGTCGGGCAAGACGGGTCGAACGCGCGCGCGTCGCCGTGATCACGCCGGTGTCCGCCATGGCGGCGAGTACCAGCTTCGACCGCTTCTGCGCGCCGGCGAGGTTGCGGGTGGGCGCCAGCCGCGACGGCGCCTGCACCATGCCCGCAAGCATCGCGGACTGCGCCAGGCTCAGATTCTCCGGCGTTCGTCCGAAGTAGTGCTTGGCCGCCGCGCGCAACCCGTAGACACCGTCGCCGAAGTAAACGGACGAAAGATAGCGCGACAGGATCTCGTCCTTGGTCAACCAACCTTCCAGCCAGAAGGCGATGATCACCTCCTGGGCCTTCCGCTTCAGGCTGCGGTCCGACGACAGGAAGCTGGTCTTGGCGAGCTGCTGGGTGATGGTCGAGCCGCCCTGCCGGACGCCCCCGGCCTGCATGTTGGCGACCATGGCCCGCCCGATCGCGCGGGGATCGATGCCCCAGTGCTTATAGAAACGCCGGTCCTCGATAGCGACGAAGGCCTGCGGGGTAAGAGGACCCAGCCGGGCGATCTCCACCGGCGCCTCCTTGATCGCACCCCGCCGGGCGATCGGCTGGCCCTCCGTCGATACCAGAAGCATGGCCGGGTCCCGCAGCGGTTCGAGCGCTCGGCCGAGAGGTGCGGTAATGATCAGCCAACCGACGATGATGAGCAGCAAGGCGAAGAAGATGGTGAAGCCCATCCGCCACCAGCGCCGCCGTGGCTTGGCCGGCCCTTCCGGCGCCTCATCTTCATAAGGAGGTACTGGCGCGAACGGGTCGGGCAGTTCCTCGATGTATGCCCCGTCGGCGCGCTGCCAGGGTGAGTCGCGGTCAGCCATGATGAAACGGAAGGACCCTCGTTTTACTGACTTGCTTCACTAATACAGTTCCGTGCGGCTGGCTAGTCGCTTGGGTCTAGGGCCCGTCACGGCTAGAGCAAGCGGGATGAAGCGCTTCGCCTCGATGAAAATGCTGCTGGCCGGCCTGATGCTGGGCGCCTTGCTGGGGTGTGAACGGCCACAGACCGGCGCCGTCCGGGTCATGGTGATCGGTGAGGAACCGCGCCTCGTCGACCCGGCGGAGGGTGACCTCGACAGCGCCGAAAAGGTGCTGTTGACCAACACGGCCCAGGGGCTGGTACGGTTCGACGCGCAGGGCAATATCGAGGCCGGACTCGCCGAGCGGTGGAACGTGTCGGACGACGGGCTCAGCTACATCTTTCGCCTGCAAACCGGCGAATGGCCGTCAGGCCGGAAGATCCGGGCGCAGGATATCGCCCGGCTGATCCGGCGGCAGGTCGCCCCTGCCAGCCGGAATGCGCTCAAGGATACGGTCGGCGCGGTATCCCAGGTCGTCGCGATGACCGACCGGGTCCTGGCAATCGAGCTCGAAGGGCCGCGACCCCACCTGCTTCAACTGCTCGCGCAGCCAGAGTTTTCGCTGGTCCGCAACCAGGAAGGAACCGGCCCTTTCACGGTGACTCGTCCAGCCGACGGCGGCGCGATGATGCTCGTCCGCCCGCTGCCGGCCGCCGACGGCGAGGATGGGGGCGAAGAGCGCGTCGTCCTGGAGGCCGGGTCGACGGAAACGGCCGTGCGGGCATTCAAGGCTGGAAGAAGCGACCTGGTTCTCGGCGGAAGCTTTGCCGATCTCGGGATCGCGATTGGTGCCCGGTTGCCGCGGGGAACGCTGCGGTTCGATCCGGTCGCCGGCCTGTTTGGGCTGGTTCCGGCACGATCGGGCGGGCTTTTGGCAGACCGTAAACTGCGCGACCTGCTCGATCGGGCGATCGATCGTGACGCGCTTGTCGGCGCATTGGGCGTCCCCGACCTCGATGCCCGCGCATCGATCCTTCAACCGGGCCTGGATGGCGGCATAGCTCCTGCCCTTCCGGCCTGGGCCGCCGTACCGTTGGCCGAGCGCCGACAGTCGCTGGCAACCGAAGCGCAGCGGCTCCTGCCTCGCGCGCAAGGCGAGCCAGCGCCGGTTATCAGGGTGGCGGTGCCGGAAGGGCCCGGAGCCACCATCCTGTTGGCAAGGCTGCGTGCCGACTGGGGCCCGCTTGGTCTTGCGGTCGAGGCCGCGGAGCCTGGACAGCCGGCCGATCTGCGGGTCGTGGATGCGGTTGCGCCGTCGGTCGCGCCGGCCTGGTTTCTCCGCTCGTTCCGCTGCGGCGTAGTTCCCATCTGCGCCGAGGAAGCCGACACCTTGCTGGACGCCGCGCGCCTCGCCCGCGACGCTCGGCAACGAGCGGCCCTGTTTGCCGAGGCCGAGCGACTAATGCGCGAGCAGGTCCTGTTCATCCCGCTCGCCGCCCCCGTGCGCTGGTCACTGGTGGCCAACGGCTTGCCCGGCTTCGTCGAAAACCGCTTTGCGCGCCATCCGCTTTGGAGCTTGCGTGAGCCGCCCGCAGGTGGAAGCTAGCGCCATGGCCGTCCGTCCCACACCCATGAAATCCAAACTTCGTCTGCCCGCCGGCCGAGATCCGGAGGCGGTGCGGCAGCGCATCGTTGCGCTGGAACAGGTGCTTGAAGGGCTGTTCACCGTCCCTGGCCTGAACCGCAAGGTCGGACTGGACGTGATCCTCGATTTCGTTCCCGGGATCGGACCAACCGTCGCGGCCGGGCTTGGCGCCTATCTGGCGTGGGAAGCGCGCAACCTGGGCATGAGCCGCTGGAGCATCACCCGGATGGGGGCGAACATCGGCGTGGACTGGATGCTGGGCATGATCCCGTTCATCGGCGCCGTTCCCGACTATTTCTTCCGCTCCAACACCCGCAATGTGCGAATCATCAAGCGCTATCTCGACAAGCATCACCCAGGCACCGGCTTGGTCGACGTGCGGCCGGATCAGCCGGCCTCGGGTCCCAGCGTGCGGCGCTGATTTCGGCCCGGCAGCTTACGTGCCAGCAGGGATCTAAGCCTCTCAATCTCCACGGCTCCAAGCGCTCGCTTGGGAATGAAATTCATCAGCCGGTCGGTGTAGAACAGGACGAACAGCGCGTCGCTTTCCGACCATCGTTCATATTCATCCCAGCGATGACTGGCGTATCCGTTCGACGTTTCAAACATGATCTCGTCGTCGGACCAACTCAACCGGACTTCATCCTGCAGCGACGGTTGCATGCCGAGCCTTGCCCGGGCGCGGGCCGGCAACAGCGCCTGAATCAGCAGCACGCCAAGCGCTGCACCAACGAGCCAAAGCAGAACACCAACGAGCGCCGCGCCGCCAGCCGCACCGAGCGCATGATCGAGCGCAATGTGCCGGGCCACAATCGCGCTCAAGACGGCGCCAATCACCAGCAGCAAAACATTTGCGGGTCGCCGCAAATTGGTACGGAACGACAGTCGCGCAGCTTCAATGAAGTCGGCTTCGTCGGGCGTGAAACATACCGATGGCATACCACGCTTCAACTGCCGGCTTTCCGGCTTGGGTCCGTCACCGCTGCCCAACAGATTCGACTTAAGCGGGAAAGCGACTTATTATCCGGGGCTTAGCTATCCAATGCTTTAACGCGAGGAGGCTGCATGACAGCCTTGGCAAAGTCGCCGCCCGACCATTATCGCACTCTTGGTCTCGATCCGAGCGCCAGCGCGTCGGAGATCGACGAGGCATTTCACGCCCTTGTGCGCGAACACATGCAGCATCCCGATCTTGCAGAGCCTGCCCAAAGGCTGCGGGCGCGTCAGGTCAATCTTGCCTATGAAACGCTCCGCGATCCTGACCGCAGGCGGGATTATGATGCTTCGCTGGGCCTTCGCGATCCCGCTGGCACCGAACGGCAAGCGTCGGCACTCAAGCGGCCCTTTCTGTTCGTGCCACCCGTAGCGCCGATTTCGACTGCCGATGACCTGCCCGATGGATCGGACGCTCCGGAGGAGCACGGCGAGGAGATCCCGGCCGAGTCGTTCCGGTCGGGCACGCCCTTCGTTGCCGCAACGCCGTTCGCGCCGGCGATGGCCGCAGGGTCACCAGCGCGCCATCTTCGCCTGGAGAACGAGACAGTCGCTGCTCCTTGGCCGGCCCCCGGGGACGATAACGCCGAGAAATTGGTTGATGAAACCCGAAGCCGCATTCCGCGACGTGCGGTGCTTGCGGGCACGGCGCTTGCGATCGGTCTAGGGGCGGCTGCGCTGCTCCTCAGCACGGGCGGCGATCGGTCCGGCACAACCGCGCCATCTTCAACCCGGACGGCGGACGCGCAGACAGCGCCTTCGCAAACCAATCCGCCGATCGTCGCTCCGCCTCTCACCCGCGAGCCTGCCGAGACTGCGGCTGGCGCAGACATCGCCATTACCGAGTCGACGGAGCCCGCGCCCCAGGCTCCGAGCCAAACACGCAACCCGTCGCCACGCACCGCCGAGCCCGCAACCTCTTCGAATCCCCGGCAATCAGCCCGTGCGTCAGAACCGAGGGTGGCTGCAGACGCTCAACGTACCCAGCCTGCCCGCCCGGCTGCCGCGGAACCGCAAGCACCGGCTCCTCTCAGCGCGGCTGCCGAACCCCCGGCCACGCCGCAGCCCGCGCGACCGGCCGTCAGGCGCATCACCGCGCCGGCGCGTTGGCTTGGCGGCGGGCTGGTGGACGGCGACAATCCCGGCGGCCGCTTCGAAGGCACCGTGAGCGTCAGCTTTACCGTTGGCACGGACGGCAATGTCAGCGGCTGCCGAGCCATCGTCAGCAGCGGCAACCCGGCACTGGATTCCACGACCTGTCGACTGGTGGAACAGCGGCTGCGCTTCACTCCGGCGCGTGATGCCGACGGCCAGCCGATCGCATCGGAAGTTCGGTCTAGCTACGGCTGGGGCAAGCGCCGCCGCCGCTGATCAAGCAAGCCGTCAGTCGCCGCTGGGTAGTGCGCTTGCACCGCCGCCGATGATCGGCCTGCCCACGTCGCCCTGTCCAACCGTACGGCCCGCCATCTCCAGCATGCGCTCCAGTGGCACACGCGCCTTGTCCATGATCTCGGCCGAAAGCTCGATCCGCGGTTGGAGGTCGCGCAGGGCGACGTACAGCTTCTCCAGCGTGTTCAGCGCCATGTAGGGGCACATGTTGCAATTGCAGTTCCCGTCTCCGCCGGGCACGCCGATGAAGGTCTTGTCGGGAGCTGCCTTTTCCATCTGATGGATGATGTGCGGCTCTGTCGCCACCAGGATGGTCTTGCTCGGCGAGTGAGTCGCGAAGTCGAGAATCGACCGCGTGCTTCCGACATGATCGGCATGGTCGATGATATGCGGCGGACATTCGGGATGCGCGGCCACCGGCGCCCCGGGATGCTGGGCCTTCAATTTCAGCAACTCGGTCTCGCTGAAGGCCTGATGGACGATGCAGATTCCCGGCCACAGCAGCATGTCGCGCCCGGTCTTGCGCGCCAGATAACCACCCAGGTGCCGGTCCGGGCCGAAGATGATCTTCTGGTCCTTGGGGATCTGCGACAGGATGATGTCCGCGCTGCTGCTGGTAACGATGATATCCGACAGCGCCTTCACCGCCGCCGAGCAGTTGATGTAGGTCAGCGCGATATGATCCGGGTGCGCCGCCCGAAAGGCCGCGAACTGGTCGGGCGGGCAGCTGTCCTCCAGGCTGCAGCCGGCGTCCATGTCGGGCAGGATCACGGTCTTGTCAGGACTGAGGATCTTGGCCGTTTCCGCCATGAACCTCACGCCGCAGAATGCGATCACGTCGGCGTCGGTCGCCGCCGCCTTGCGCGACAGGTCCAGGCTGTCACCGACGAAATCCGCCAGATCCTGGATCTCGGGCTTCTGGTAGTAATGCGCCAGGATCACCGCATTGCGCTCCTTCTTCAGCCGATTGATTTCGGCCAGGAGGTCGATGCCCTTCAGGGTTTGGACGGGTGCGCTCATGCGAGGCTATATGCGCATGCTTGGGGCCGAGCGCTAGGTGCCTGCACGCTCGGCCAGCACGTCGGCTATGGAGCGGCTGACGTCCCACTGTTCGCCGTCGCCTCCCGCCCGTTGGACCACGACCGTAACGTCGCCAACGCCGGCCGCGCGCAACGGCGCCTGAAGGTTCCGCGCGATGGCATCCCGCGCTGCCGCCTCCGCCGCCTGCATGTTCTCCGGTTTTGCCGCTTCCGCCGCGGCCTGCTGCCGCGCCCCGTTTGCCACGCCGGCGCGCAGGCTCGTCTGCATGTCGCGGGTGATGAACGGACCGCGATAGGCAACGACCTGGCGACTCTCGTCGATGTTCGGCGGGTCGGCGACCACAGGCGGAGCGCGGACGATGAGCGTACGAGTGCGCGCATCCCAGATGTAGTCGTCTAGCCCGAGCGATCCCAAGTCGACGAAATAGGTAACGGACCACGGCTGACGCGCCGTCATTTCGCCGGTCAGCAGGTCCGCCGGGCCGCCAGTGACTTCGCGATTGGTCGTCACCGTCCCGGACAGGCGGCGGACTTCCAGGCGGTTGCGGTTCTCCCTTAGGGCGACGACGATCTCGTCGAGTTCGGTGGCGGCAACCTCGTCTCGTTCCTGCCGATCCTCCGCGCGGGCCAACAGATATCCCCCACCCACCAGCAGGACGATTAAGAGTACCGCGCCCAGCACGCGCCAGACCGGCAGGCCTTTCATCTCACGTTGATCGGTTTGCATGCAGCGTCCATTGCTCGTCTGCACATTCAACGAGGCCGCGCTCTTGTAGGTCCGCGAGATGCGCAAGAACGCTCGCGCCCGCCGCCGGCCTAAGGCGCGGATCGAGGCTGGGATAGGCCGCGGCGACGATCTGGGCGACCGTCCGATCACCCTCTTCCAGCCGCCGCAGAACCTGCCGCTCACGCTGCAATCGGTGCGTGATCATGCCCCGAACGAGCCGCTGCGGATCGGTCACCGGATCGCCGTGTGCCGGGTAATAGATACGGTCCGACCGCCTCCGCAGCTTGTCGAGGCTGCGAAGATAATCGCCCATCTTTCCGTCCGGCGGAATCACCACACTAGTGGACCACCCCATGACATGATCGCCACTGAACAGCACGCCGTGTCGCTCGTCGGCGAAGCACAGATGGTTCGAAGTGTGGCCGGGCGTGTGCAGCGCGGTCAGCCGCCGGCCGTCGACCTCAACCCAATCACCGTCGGCCAATACCCGGTCCGGCCGATAGTCGCGATCGAACGCGGACTCCGCGCCGTCGCCCAGACCGTCGAGCGCGAGCGGAGCGCAACCGACCACCGGTGCACCGGTCGCATCGCGGAGGGAGTTGGCCGCCGGCGAATGATCGCGGTGCGTGTGGGTGACAAGGACGGCGACGAGTTTCCGCTTAGCGAGGGCTGTCAGCAGAGCGCCAACGTGCGCAGGATCGTCCGGCCCAGGATCCAGCACTGCGACTTCGTCCTCGCCGAACAGGTGAACCTGCGTGCCGGTCTGCGTGTAGGGCGATGGATTAGGCGCGAGCAGCCGCGCGATGCCGGCTTCCTGCTCGATCAACTTGCCGTAGGGTGCGTCCACCTCACCGGCCCTGCCATGGACCGGACGGTGAGGAAAGATCAGTTGCGGCTTAGGTTGAGACGGGCGATCTCCGCGTTGATCGACGCTACGAGGCGGTCGCGCGCATCGACGGGTAATTCCTTGTCCGACGCCACCCGCTTCGCCGCCCGATCAAGCATCTCGGCATAGGACGCGTCCGTGCCGTCCTTCTTGCCGCACAGCACGATCCTCGTCTGCGTCTTCTTGCCGTCCTTTTCTCCCTCCGCGCTGGTCTCGAATTTCCGGCCTTCAGCGCAATCGTCAAGCGTGAGTTTGCCGTCGACACCACGCATCACCAGCCGGCGATCGCGATCGTCATCGGCGTGCTGAGCCTTCATGCCGTCCTTGTCTCGAACAATCCTGATCTCGCGGATCACCGTGGTATTCTTGGGCTGATCGACCGTCGGCGGGGCCGGAGGCGTCGGCTGCGCCAAGGCGGCGGCCAACAAGAGACTGATCATAATTCCTCCCTGCTGCTCGCGTAAACCGACGCTTGCTGATCCCGTCTAAACGCCGGATGAACGATTGTTCACTCTGCAGCGGCGAAGCCGGCCGCCTCCGGCGCCGTCAGTCGCAGGGATTCCGTCCGGCGCGCAATGGCTGCGGGGACGACCGTATTGAACAACACGTCCATGCTGTGGTCCCAGCTGAACTCTCCAGCGACATGGGCCCGGCCCCGCTCACCCATCGCGCGGTGGTCTCCACGCCAGACTTCGAGAATATTTGCCGCCATCGCCTCTGCATCGGCGATGGGTCCGAGCAGGCCGATCCCTGGCTTGACCCGTTCCAGCATGGCGCCACCATTTACGCCAACCACCGGCAACCCCGATGCCTGCGCTTCGATCACCGACACCCCGAAGGTCTCATTGGGCATAGCCGACACGTAGATGTCGCTGCTTGCCAGCCAGCGCGCCAGTTCGGCCCGGTCGGAAACGAAGCCGGCCGTGATGATCCGCGGATCCCCCTCCTGCTCGAACTGTTCGCGGAACGGCCCCTGCCCCAGCAGGACAAGCCTGGCGCCAAGTTCGGACGGCAAGCGGCGGACGGCGTCGACCACAATATCGGGGCGCTTCTCGATATCCATCCGGCCGACATAGATCAAAAGCGGCTGCTCGGGCCCGACGCCAAGCTTCTCGCGCAAGGATTCGTCGCGATGCTCCGGACCGAACGCGCCAAGTTCGACTCCCAGGGGCAGGATGTGAACCGGTTCCACCCCCAACGACCGCAGCTTGTGGCCGCCACCGTGATCCGACAGCGCATAAACCGCATCGAACTGGCGATAGAGTTTGCCGCAATAGCGGTATGAGGTACGGCCGGCCCAACCGCCGATCGCCGAGCCGAGCGCCTTGCTGATCGGCCGCTGGGCATAGACGGTGGGAAAATCGGTCATATAGCCGGCGATCAAGGCAGCTTCCGGATACTGCCGCCGATGGGCGATGGCCGCCCAAGGCAGATTATAGGCATCCTGGCACTCGATCACGTCGGGCCTGAACCGCTCCAGCGCCCTACGAACGGCGCCATTCCGCAGCAGCAGGCGATAGTGCGGGCTGAACGGCACTTTCGGGGACTTGATCCACGCCGTGATCGCGCGGCCGCCGTCCGCCTCCTCGATCTCGTCGCGAGTGCCGGGCAGGATCATCAGGTGCCGGTGGTTGGTTTTCGCCAGGATGTGGGCCCGCTTGGCCCGCAGGTAGGTCCCGACGCCGCCACCGACCGACGACCAACTCTGCGTCAAATCACAGAACAAACGGGTGTCCCCACCTCGCGCCCCAGCCTGTCGGAGAAATTGACAGTCTCGGTTCACGATCAGCAGCCTTTGCAGTGAAAAGACAAAGAAATCGGCGATTTTAAGCAGGTTGGCACGGCAATTGCTTTTTCTTTGGCGTCCACATTGGTTCCACGCCAATCAGAAGGGACGGTACTGCGGTTCTCTGGTCCCGCGGCACCGTCCCTTCTCCACATCGGCACCACTGAAGCAGCCGTAGTCAGGCGTCAGTCTTGATCAACTGCTTCAACTCGCCGCTTTCGAACATCTCCATCATGATGTCCGATCCGCCGACGAACTCGCCCTTCACATAGAGCTGCGGAATGGTCGGCCACTTGGAATAGGCCTTGATGCCCTGCCGGATCTCCTGATCCTGCAAAACGTCGACCGTTTCATATTGCGCGCCAAGGTGATCCAGGATCGCCACCGCCCGGCTGGAAAACCCGCACTGCGGAAACAGCTGGGTGCCCTTCATGAACAGCACCACGTCGTTACCCTTCACAATCTCATCGATACGGGCGTTCGCGTCAGTCATTTCATTCTCCCGTCGGGACTGCGGTTTCCAGTTGCAAAGCGTGAAGCTCGCCGCCCATTCGACCGCCCAGCGCCGCATAAACTTTCTGATGCTGGCGAACGCGCGGCAGGCCGGCGAAGCTGTTCGACACGACCCGCGCGGCGTAGTGATCGCCATCGCCCGCCAGATCGCGGATAGTGACCTCCGCGTCCGGGATGGCGGCGCGGATCAGCGCCTCGATCTCGTCGGCTGCCATCGGCATGGGTCTAAAGTGCCTCCATCAACTGGCGCTTGGCTTCGATCGTCTTGAGGTCCAGCTGCTCGCGGATCGCCGCTTCGTCGGTGTCCCGTCCAGCGGACGTCAGATCGCCCAGCAGCTTGCGGATCACATCCTCGTCGCCGGCTTCCTCGAAATCCGCGCGGACGACATCCTTGGCATAGGCTTCGGCCTCGACCTCGGTCAGGCCCATCAGGCCCGCCGCCCACAGGCCCAGCAGCTTGTTGCGGCGGGCGAGGACGCGGAACTTCATTTCCTCGTCATGCGCGAACTTGGTCTCGAAGGCGCGTTCGCGGTCGTCGAAAGTGGTCATGGCTGCTCCAGCTACTCGTCTCGGGCGGGAGATAGGCGCAAGGAGGCAGCGCGTCCAGCGAGGGCGACGGGCTCGTCCAGCCCGCCGCCCGCTTCGTCTTACGGCATCACCACCGTATCGATCACGTGAATAACGCCGTTTGAGGCATTGAGGTCGGTCGTGGTCACCCGCGAAGTTCCGCCCTTTGCATCCGTCAGGACAACGGCGCTGCCGTCGAGCCGTGCGGTCAGGGTTCCGCCCTGGACGGTGGTCAGCGTTGCGCTTCCGCCACCCTGCCGGATCAGCGCGGCGATCCGGGTGCTGGGGTAGCGACCAGACACGACGTGATAAGTCAAAATGCCGGACAAGGTCGCCTTGTTGGCGGGCTGGGTCAGCGTTTCGACCGTGCCGGCCGGAAGCTTGGCAAAGGCCGCGTTCGTCGGCGCGAAGACCGTAAAGGGGCCGCGACCGCTCAATGTCGTCGCGAGGTCGGCCGCCTTTACCGCCGTGACAAGGGTCGAGAAATCTTCATTGCCGGCCGCGACGTCGACGATCGTCCGGCCCGATGCCGCCTGAGCTTTGTGCATGCCATGTTGATGAGCCGCTGCCGGCACGATGCCGATGGCTGCCAGACCCGCCGCCGCGGCCATGAGTCGAATGGTTCGCATGAGAAACTCCTCGCTAGTGCAAGCGGCAGCCCACGCTGTCGCCTGCAACAAGTCGGGTCCTCAACGTTCGATTGAAGCTGGCCTTTAGCCCGTGCCGGTCGGCCGTGGCCCAATGTCGAATGGCAGCGACCTTACGCTTGCTGAGCGCCTGATCGCCGGGCTGAAGGCGAAGGAGCCGTTCGATCAGCCGATCTCCACCACCAGTTTCCCGATAACCTCCCGGGCCGCCATCGCGGCAATTGCCTCGCCGGCGCGCGCCAACGGATAGGTTGCACTGACATTGGGCCTGATCTTGCCGGCGTCCCACAGTTCGAACAGTTCGCGTACATGAGCGATGTTGGCCTCGGGATCGCGCATGGCGAAGGCGCCCCAGAAGACGCCGCACACGTCGCAACTCTTCAGCAGGGTGAGGTTGAGCGGCAGCTTGGGAATGCCCGCCGGGAAGCCGACCACCAGATAGCGCCCTTCCCATGCGATCGCCCGCAGTGCCGGCTCGGCATAGTCGCCGCCCACAGGATCGTAGATCACGTCCGCGCCGGTCGGCCCGACCGCCTGTTTGAACTGGTCCGCGAGGGCTTTCTGCCCGTCACGATCAAAGGGCCCGCGCGGATAGACGATCGCATCGTCGGCGCCGGCTTTTCGCGCGGCGTCAGCCTTCGCATCACTTGAAACGGCCGCGATCACTCGCGCCCCACGCGCTTTGCCGAGTTCCACCGCGGCAAGCCCCACGCCTCCTGCCGCACCCAGGACCAGCAAGGTCTGCCCCGCCTGCAGCCGCCCCCGGTCCCACAATGCGTGGATCGAGGTCGCATAGGTGAGCAGCAAAGCGGCCCCATCGACAAAGCTGCGGCTGTCGGGCAACCGGAAGGCGGACTTGGCCGGGATCGCCATCTCCTCGACCAGTCCGCCAAAGCCCGGCACGGCGATCAGCCGGTCGCCAACGGTCCAGCCCTCGACGCCCGCGCCAATGCCGATCACTTCCCCGGCAATCTCGCCGCCCGGCGCAAACGGGCGCGGCGGCTTCAGCTGATACTTGTCCTCGATGATCAGGACATCGGGATAGTTGATCGCCGCCGCCCGAACCCGCACCAGCAGATCGCCCGGACCGGGTACGGGCGAAGGGACATCGGTCAGCTGCAGCGTGCCGGGACCACCAGGAGCCGTCGAAAGAAGCGCTTTCATGCGCCCGCTTGTACGCTGGGGGCCAGCGGGGTCCAGCCCTCTAGCGCTGCCGGGCCCGGAAATCGGCGACGACCTGCTCTGCGGTCATGCCATCGAAGCTCAACCGCTTCAGCGCCTCGCGATCCTCGGCACCGAACCGGCGCGTCGGGGCGCTGGCCAAGGCGCGATCGAAATCGAGCCGATCGGCCACCGGCAGATCGCCTCGCGCCTGTGCCGTGCTCTCCGCAAAGCGGGCGGCATCCGAGCCGTTGATCACGGTCGGCTTCGGGGACGAGCAGGCGCTAAGCGTAAGCAGCGCCGCTGTCGCGAACGCCTTCACCCCTCGTATTTGGCAGTGGTCTTTTCGCGCACTTCGTCCCCACTCACGCCGGGCGCCAGCTCGACGAGCCGGAAGGGCGATTGGTGATCGGACCGCTGGAACACCGCCAGGTCGGTGATGATCATGTCGACCACATTCCGGCCCGTCAGCGGAAGGGTGCATTCCGGAATGAATTTGGGGCTGCCGTCTTTGGCGTTGTGCTCCATCACGACGATGATCTTTTTGACGCCCGCGACCAGGTCCATGGCGCCGCCCATGCCCTTGATCATCTTGCCCGGGATCATCCAGTTGGCGATGTCGCCGCCTTCGCTGACCTCCATCGCGCCAAGCACGGTCAGGTCGATATGCCCGCCGCGGATCATGGCGAAGCTGTCGGACGAGCTGAAGTAGCTCGACGAGGGCAACTGGCTGATGGTTTGCTTGCCTGCGTTGATAAGATCGGGATCGACCTCGTCGTCATAGGGGAACGGCCCGATGCCGAGCATCCCGTTCTCCGACTGAAGCGTCACCTCCAACCCCTGCGGGATGTGGTTTGCGACCAGCGTCGGAATGCCGATGCCAAGGTTCACATAGAAGCCGTCGCGCAGCTCCTTGGCCGCCCGCGCGGCCATGTCGTCTCGGGTCCAAGCCATTATTGATCTTCCAGTCGGATTGTAGCCTGCAAGTCCGGGCATAGCTCAAAGTCCACCGTCTCAAGCTTGAGCTCACCTAGCTGGCGCCCATCAGGAGGCGGTACACGCCCATTCTCTCGCGCTCTAGCCGTCATTGACGCGATGACCTCCTGGTGAGCAGATCCTAAAAGGCCACCATCCCTTCGCCCCATGGAATTCCAGATCTCGCGATCGTGTGACTTGAGCGTACGCCTGGCGCTCTCTTCGTTCTTCCGAGCGGCAGCGGCGAGTTCAACTTCTGGCACCACCTCGCGATAAGCTGCGATCATATGCTGCCGCCAAGACGGTAGATACTTGCTCGCAGCAGCATCCACTGCATGTTTCAATGCATCACAGCCGTCCTCCCGCCCCAACCTGTGAATGGCCGAAAGTGCCTCAGTGGAGCCGTAGGCATCTCTGTAGAGGAACGAACTCAAGTAGGCTTCCGGGCGAGCAATCCGCGCAATGGCATCTTGGGTAGCGGGGCCGCCAGGTGGCATGTCGGCGCAGCTTGGCAGTGACAAGAAGGCAGCAAACGTGATTGCTGGTCCTGTTGTTCTGCCACGCTTCACGCCGCCTCTCTTTCACGCACAGTGCGGAACTCGATCTTCTTGTCGTAGGGCGCGCCGAGGATCAGGCGCTTCACATAGATGCTCGGCAGATGGATGCAGTCGGGGTCGAGGCTGCCGACCGGCACGATCTCCTCCACCTCCGCAACGCAGATCTTGCCGCAGGTGGCGGCCGGCTGATTGAAGTTGCGCGCCGTCTTGCGGAACACAAGATTGCCGGCCTCGTCCGCTTTCCAGCCCTTGATGATGGCGAGGTCAGCGCGGATTCCGCGCTCGAGGATATATTCCTCGCCGTCGAACTCCTTGACCTCCTTGCCCTCGGCAACCTTGGTGCCGACGCCGGTCCGGGTGTAGAAACCGGGGATCCCCGCCCCGCCGGCCCGCATCCGCTCGGCCAGCGTACCCTGGGGGCAGAATTCGACCTCCAGCTCGCCCGCCAGATACTGGCGTTCGAATTCCTTGTTCTCGCCAACGTAGGAGGAGATCATCTTCGCCACCTGCCGCGTGCGCAACAGCTTGCCGAGACCCTCGTTGTCGATACCGGCATTGTTGGACGCGATGGTCAGCCCCTTGACCCCGCTCGCCTGAATGGCGTCGATCAGGCGTTCCGGAATGCCGCACAGGCCGAACCCGCCCGCGGCGATCGTCATGCCGTCATGCAGCAGCCCGTCCAGCGCCGCCGTTGCATCGGGATAAATCTTGTTGGCCACTCTTCTTCAGCCCTCCCTTCAGGCGAACTCGTCCGCCTGCAAACCTTCCTGCTCGATCGCGCGCCTTACGCCGGGCCGTTCGACGACCCGCCGGGTCAGTGCCGCCCAACGGTCATAGACGGACATGTCGAATTCCGCCCGGCGCGCCCAGCGAAAGAACACCGCGGCATAGCTGTCCGCTGCCGTGAACTGACCGCCGGTCAGCCAGCCATTGCCGCAAAGATCGTCGAGTTCGACGAAGTGACTGGCAAGCGCCGCGCGTCCACCATCCCGGATGCCGTCATGCAACCTTTCGTCCGGGCTGAACCGGGCGGGACGGAACAACTGCGCAAAACCGCCGGCGTGGACCGTGCCGCCAAGCCACGACAGCAATTCGTTGCACTTGGCCGTCCGGTACGCATCACCGCGCGGGACAGAGCCTTCGGCGCCGAACCGCTCGCCAACGTAATTCAGGATCGCGATATTCTCGGTGATCGTGCCTTCGTCCGTCGCCAGCGCCGGGACACGGGCGTGCGGGTTAACCTTGAGAAACTCTGGCGCGTGCTGATCGCCGTTGGCCAAGTTCAAGGCGACACCCCGGTACTCCGCCCCCGCCTCTTCCAGCGCAATGTGGCTGACCAGCGAGCAGGCGCCAGGCGCGTAATACAACGTTAGCATGATCGATCACTCCCTCGTCCCGGCGAAAATCGCGGCCCGTGGTCCGCGCCTTTCGCCTGACTCCCGAGATCCCGGCATCCAGGGCTCATCGAAGCGTCGGTTCGATGATGCCCTGCCGGGATGACGCGATCAGCGCAGCTTTGCGAGCACGCCCTGCAATTGCATGGCGTTCGACATGTCGCCTTCGACCTTCAGCTTGCCGGTCATGAAGGCGGTCATGCCGTCCAGCTGGCCCGAGGCCATCGACTGCCAATCGTCCCAATTGACCTTGATAGTGGTATCGGCCGCACCGTCGTCTTCGCTGACCTGGTTGGCCTGACCGTCAAGCATCACCGCGCCCTGGTCGCCGAAGTCCAGCTTGACCCGCTTGCCAGGCAGCACCGCGCCCGCGTCCTGCATCTTCTGCACCAGTTCCTGCTTGGTCATGAAAGGCCTCCAAATGGGTCGGACAATACCCGTGCCGCCTAGCTGGCGTGGCAGTGGGCGGCAAGGGGGTGTTCGGCGGTGCGCGATCGGCTAGTGTCGGGGGATGACGAACACGTCCCGCGCGCGCGTCACCGCCGTTTGTGCCTGGCTGATCATTGCTCTTGCCGCGGCCGCCGCGCTGTTTCCGATCGACGACCATCTGCGCGGCCCGCTGCTGATCGGCGCGCTTTTGATCGCGGCGGGCGCGCTGGAAGTCATCGCCGGGACGCAGCGGCGCGCGGCCAGGATACCCGCGATCGGCGCCGGCGCCGCAACGGCGGCCGTGGGCCTGCTTTTCGTTACTGGTGGATCACGCGGGGTGCTGGCGGCCGCAACTCTCGTCACCGCCTGGCTCCTGCTCCGCAGCCTGATCCTGTTGATCGTCACCTTCGCCGCGAAGAAATCGTCCGTGCGCAAATGGACGGCCATCGCCGCTGCAACGGATTTCGTCTTGGGAGCGCTGGGTGTTTTGGGAGTGTCGATCGCCAGCCTGGTTTACAACCTTTTCGGCCCGACCGAAGCGCTCGTTGCCAGCTTCGCCTGGGTGTTCGCTCTAAGCTTTCTCGCGACCGGCACCATGCTGCTGGAAGTCGCCAACTGCGAGCGCGAGGGCGCACCCTAGCTTCGCCGCACCCGCCAGGCGAGCAGCGCCCATCCCGCCATCATCGCCGCGCCGCCAATTGGCGTGATTGCACCGAACCAGCGGGGCGCTCCGAGCGCCATTGCATAGAGCGTCGCCGCGAACAGCCCCGCCCCAGCAGCGAGCACCCATCCGGGCAGGAACAACGCCGGCCGGCCAGCCAGGCCGACCGCCACCACTGCGATCGCGTGCGGGAGCAGATATTGCACTGCTGTCTGCCACCAGCCAATCGCCTGCGCATCGAGCCGCCCCTGTAGCGCATGGCTGCCAAACGCGCCGAGCGCGACCGCTATTCCAGCCA
Source organism: Sphingomonas sp. SP1 (assembly GCF_058313395.1). NCBI lineage: Bacteria > Pseudomonadati > Pseudomonadota > Alphaproteobacteria > Sphingomonadales > Sphingomonadaceae > Sphingomonas > Sphingomonas sp. SP1. The sequence goes on from NZ_JBZFLC010000001.1 coordinate 162,712, forward strand.
GCAGCGCACCGGCGGCCGTCAGGGGCGCGCCGGGGGTCAAGCCTGGTGGATCGCCTTCACCACCTGATAGCTCTGCAGCCCCTCGACCCCGCCTTCGGAGCCGAAGCCCGAATCCTTGATTCCGCCGAATGGAGCGTCGGCGACCGAGATGGCGAATGTGTTGATTCCGACCATGCCCGCTTCGATCGCATCCCCCAGGATGTTCGCGCGGCGGCCATTCTCGGTGAAGGCAAAGGCCGCAAGTCCATAGGGCAGTCGGTTGGCCTGCTCGATTGCCTCATCGTCGCTGTCGAACGGCCGGATCAACGCCACTGGCCCGAACGGTTCGTTATTCATGACGTCGGCCTCCAGCGGCACGTCGGCCAGCACCGTCGGCTGGAAGAAGAAGCCGCCGTCCCCCGCCTCGCCGCCGGTCAGCACCCTGGCCCCCTTGGCCCTTGCGTCTTCGACCAGCCCGGCAATGGCTGGAACCCGGCGCTGATTGGCCAGGGGACCCATCTTCGTATCGGCCTCGAGCCCATTGCCGACCTTCAGCGCCTTGGTCCGCTCCGCGAAGCCCGCCGTGAAGCGGTCATAGACGCCCTGCTGAACGTAGAAACGGGTGGGCGACACGCACACCTGGCCCGCATTCCTGAATTTCTGCGGGACCAGCGCGTCCAGCGTCTTGTCGAGGTCGCAATCGTCGAACACCAGCACCGGTGCGTGGCCACCCAGTTCCATGGTGATCCGCTTCATCCCGTCCGCCGCCAGCTTCATCAGATGCTTGCCGACCGGGATCGACCCGGTGAAGCTGACCTTGCGGATGATCCGCGAGCCGATCAGGTGGCGCGAGACGGCGTCCGGCACGCCGTGCACCAGTTGGAACACTCCGGCTGGAATGCCCGCGTCAGCCAGCGCCCGCGCCATCGCGCCGGTGCAGCCCGGGGTTTCTTCCGGCGGTTTGCTGATGACCGTGCAGCCTGCCGCCAATGCCGCAGCGACCTTCTTGGCGAGCAGGTAGATTGGAAAATTCCATGGCGTGAAGGTTGCCGTCGGCCCAACCGGCTGCGGAATGACGATCGACCGTTGGCCTGCCGGGCGCACCAGCACCCGGCCATAGGCGCGCTTGGCCTCTTCCGCGAAGAAGTCGAACATCTGCGCGGAGCCATGCACTTCGCCGATGGCCTCGGCGATCGGCTTGCCCTGCTCCTGCGTCAGCAAGGCGCCGATGTCGTTCGCCCGTTCCCGAAGCAGATCGGCGGTCCGGTGAAGAATCGCGCCGCGCTTCTCGACGTCCAGCGCGCGCCAGGCCGGCCACGCCTTCTCCGCTGCGTCCAGCGCCTCGTCGAGGTCGCCGGTGCTCGCCAGCGGTACCTTGGCGATGGTATCGCCAGTCGCCGGATTCACCACGGGAAAGGCGTCGCGATCCTCACCGGAGCGCCAGGCACCGTTGATGAAAAGCTGAAGGTCGGGGGCATAGCTGGTCTGGGTCATAGGCCAAACTACTTAGGCCTGGCGCAAATCGCCCACAACCTTGACTCTCCGGCAGGCGTGGGTAGAGGGGCACGGCACATCCGGCGGGGCGTTACTGCCTCGCCTTTGCTTTTGGGGATTGGGCCGCTCCCCGTTTCGCGGCCTGGCTGGGCTTACCTTGCACGGGGCCCTGACGAACGAAAGGAAGACACATGCGCCATCGTGTTGGCGGCCGTAAGCTGCAGCGCACATCCAGCCACCGCGCGGCCCTGTTTCGCAACATGGCTGCCGCTCTTATCAAGCATGAGCAGATCACCACCACCCTCGCCAAGGCGAAGGAACTGCGCCCCTACACCGAAAAGCTGGTGACGCTGGCCAAGAAGGGCGGACTGTCGAACCGTCGTCTGGCCCATGCCCGCCTGCTGGACGATGCGCAGCTGGCCAAGCTGTTCGACGTGATCGCGCCGCGCTACGAAGCGCGCAGCGGCGGTTACATTCGCATCGTCAAGGCCGGCATCCGTCAGTCGGACGCAGCGCCGATGGCGATCATCGAGTTCGTCGACCGCGACGTGTCCGCCAAGGGACAGGACTCGGGTCCGGTCATGAACGAGGAAGAGCTGGAGGCCGCCTGAGCCTTCGCGTTCTTAGACAGCAAATGCGAAAGGGCCGTCCGTCGTGGCGGCCCTTTTTGCGTCAGGCTGCCGCCGATTCGGCGCCGGACACCACCGGATAGCTGCCGATTTCGCTTCGCGCGAACGGGATCGGAGCGCCCAGCTGGGCAAGACGGTCGAGATAAAGCCGGGCGAAATTCTCATGGCGCTCACGCGCTGCCGTAGTCACCGAACGTCGGGCGGCGGCCATCTCCTCCACCGCACGGCGCCAGAAGTAACGAGCATCGTTTTCCATCAGCAACCCCCCCAGGCGCATGGGTTACGACCCATCCAGATCCGAGTCGCCGGGACAACCTAAAACAATCTTTTCCACAGGGGGAGTCACACTCCCCGCAGCTTCAGTGCGCTTTGTCGGACACCTTCAGCCAGTGTGACAGGTCGCGGCCGAGCAGCCTGCCGAGATGCGCGACGTCCTGGGCGAACTCATCCCGCAGCGCTTCCTGCATGGTCCGCGACAAGCGCACCGGCTTGGCGGGGGCCTTGTTCCACCGGAGCAGCGCCTTGCGGACGTCCATCAGTTTGCGGACCGGCAGCGATGGGGGCCGTTTCGGCTTCTCCACCACCCGGCGCCGGAATTCTTCACCCGCCAATACGGCCGTCGCCATCGGGGGCCGCTTCAACAATCTCTGCAGCCATCCGAAACGATAGCCTTCGGCTTTGCGCTTCTGCTTGAACTTCTTGCGTCCGTCATGGGGAAGATCGAGGAAAGCCAGTATGTCGGCGTAGACCTGGGCCGGGCTGGCGACGAGATCGTCGTGCACCACCACGTGGCAGCGCTTGCGCCCGACGACGGCGAAAAAGCGTTCAACCTGCTCGCCCAGCCGTCCCGCGAGGTCATAACGCAACAAGCGGAGGTCGAGGCAGGACCGCGGGATTTTCCGCCCCTCCGCCCGCTCCGGCACGAGTGCCCACGCGCGTTCGAAATCCTCTTCCACCTCGTCGCCCGTCACCAGATATCGCTGGTGCAGAGACGGAACCAGCTTCATCGGATCGCGCACGCCGATGATGAAACGCGCATCGGGCCACAGTTCCAGGATCGGCCGCATCCGCTCCGCCCCGTACAGGTAGGAGACGGAACCCTCGGCCAGGTAGCGCGCGTCGGGCCGGTAGTCCGGGAAAAAGCGATCGAGATAGCCGCGCCGGACGATGTCCTCCAGCTCGGCGCCATGCACCTGCGTCAGGTCGTGGATCGCGAAATAGTGCGGCTCCTTGGGAACCGAGAACACGACGTCCGGATGCCACCGGAGAAAATCGGCCAGGCTTGTCGTCCCGCAGCGCGGTGCGCCGACGATGGTGACGAGCGGCGGCCAGGGTGGGGGTGGAGCGGACATGGCGGTCGGCACGCCTAGCAGCCGGGCCTTGCCACGCAACCCCATCCGCCGTTGCATGGTCCGGGCAGGCTGCTACCAGACCGGTCCACCGTTTCCTGCCCCCGGGGGATCCATGCGTAAGAGCCTGTTGCTGATGACCCTTCCCATTGTCTCCGCCTGCACCACGACCACCGCCAACCTCGACAGTCCGACGCCGGGCAATCTGGTCACGGAAGAGCAGGTGGCCGCCGCCCCCGCACTTGTCTATCCGCCGACCCGCCGCGAGGCCACGGTCGAAACCTTGTTCGGGCAGCAGGTCGCCGATCCGTACCGCTGGCTGGAGACCGACGTCCGCCAGTCGCCGGAGGTCCGCAACTGGGTGACCGCGCAGAACCAGGTGACCGACGCGTTTCTTGCCACCCTGCCGGGCCGCGACACGCTCAAGGCCAGGATGACCGAACTCTACAATTATGAGCGCGTCGGCACCCCGACCAAGAAGGGTGGCCGCTACTTCTATCAGCGCAATACCGGCCTTCAGAATCAGTCGCCGCTCTACGTCCGCGACAGCGTCAATGGCTCCGAGCGGCTGCTGATCGAGCCAAACCAGTGGTCTGCCGACGGCGCCACCGCGCTGGCCGAGTGGGTGCCCAGCGAAGACGGCAAATTTGTCCTTTACGCCATCCAGGATGGCGGCAGCGACTGGCGCACCCTGCGCGTGCTCGACGTCGCCACCGGCCAGCCGGTCGGCGACGAGATCAAGTGGGTCAAGTTTTCCGGCCTGTCGTGGGCTAAGGACAACAGCGGCTTCTTCTATTCCCGCTTTCCCGAGACTGCCCAGGGCCAGGACTTCCAGTCCCTCAACAAGAACCAGATGGTTTATTTCCACCGTCTCGGCACGCCGCAGAGCGCCGACCGGTTGATGTATGCGACGCCGTCCAAACCCGACCTCAGCCATGGCGCGACCGTTAGCGACGACGGATCGACCCTGGTCATCACCTCGTCGAGCGGTACCGACGACCGGTATGAGGTCATACTCCTCGACTGGAAGAAGCCGGGTGCAAAGCCGCGGACCCTGATCCCGGGTTTCGAGAATAATTACAGCTATGTCGGCAATCGCGGCTCGACCTATTACTTCATTACCAACGACGGCGCGCCGCGGCTCAAGATCGTGGCGATGGACGTGTCACAGGCGCGCCCGGTCGCGCGCACGGTGGTGGCGGAGGACGCAGCGACGCTGGACTCCGCCAATCTCGTCGGCGGCAAGCTCATCGCCTCCTACCTGAAGGACGCCAGCACCGATGTCCGCGTCCATTCGCTTACGGGGGCGCGGGAACGGGTGATCGAGCTCCCCGGTCTTGGCACCGCCAGCGGCTTCAGCGGCGACTTCGACGATGCAGAGACGTTTTTCAGCTTCACCAGCTTCAATCGGCCGACCACCGTTTATCGCTATGACGTCCGTTCGAACGCCTCGTCGGCCTGGTTCACCCCGGCGCTGAAGTTCAACCCGGACGACTACAGCGTCGAACAGCGCTTCTACGCGTCGAAGGACGGAACCCGCGTTCCGATGTTCATCGTCCGCAAGAAGGGCATTACCGGTCCTTCGCCCACGCTGCTCTATGGCTATGGCGGCTTCAACGTTTCGTTGACGCCCAGCTTCTCGGCCACGCGGCTCGCCTGGCTGGAAAACGGCGGGACCTGGGTGCTGGCGAACATCCGCGGCGGCGGCGAGTATGGCAAGGCGTGGCACGACGCCGGCCGCCTCGCCAACAAGCAGAATGTGTTCGACGACTTCATCGGCGCGGGCGAATATCTCATCGCCAATGGCATCACCGGCAAGAACCAGCTGGCGATCCAGGGCGGCTCCAACGGCGGTCTGCTGGTCGGCGCGGTGGTCAACCAGCGGCCCGACCTGTTCGCCGCCGCCAACCCGTCGGTCGGCGTCATGGACATGTTGCGCTTCGACCGCTTCACCGCCGGGCGTTACTGGGTGGACGATTATGGCTACCCCAACAGGCAAGCGGATTTCCGCACCCTGCTGGCCTATTCGCCCTACCACAATATCAAGCCGGGTGTGGCCTACCCGCCGATCCTGGTGACCACCGCGGACACCGACGACCGGGTCGTTCCGGGCCATAGCTTCAAGTACATCGCGGCCTTGCAGCACGCCAATCCAACCGGCGCGCCGCACCTTATCCGGATCGAGACCCGCGCCGGCCACGGCTCGGGCAAGCCGACCGACAAGATCATCGAGGAAGCGTCCGACGTGGTCGCCTTCTTCGCTCGCTTCACCGGACTGAAGGTGAACTGAGCAGCGGATTCGGCAATCGCCGCCACTTGTGTCATGCTCCCCTCCCCAAGCAAGGAGGGGAGCAATGCTGGCCGAATTCCGGACTTTCATCGCCCGTGGCAACGTCCTCGACCTTGCCGTCGCTGTCATCATCGGCGCGGCCTTCGCGGCCATCGTCAGTTCGCTGACCGACGACATCATCATGCCGCTGATCGGCGCCGTGTTCGGGGGGTTGGACTTTTCCAGCTATTTCGTCCGCCTGGGCGAGATACCCGCCGGCTATACCGGCTCCCTCACCGACTATGCCGCTCTCAAGAAGGCGGGCGTACCTCTGCTCGGCTACGGCGCCTTCATCTCGGCTGTGATCAAGTTCCTGATCCTTGCCTTCGTCATCTTCCTGCTGGTCAAGGCCGCCAATCGCGCCATGGGCCGCAAGGTAGAAGACGATGCGATCGCAGAGGAAATTCTCCTCCTGCGGGAAATCCGCGACAGCCTGCGCCGTTAACCTTTAGCTGAACGGCAGGCGACAGCCGCATTCAGACCTGATGCAGCCGAAACGACCTAACAGGCGTTCATTCGGCGGGAGGGCCCGCGCGAGCTTATTAGGAGAAGGGCCATGAAGGCTGTTCGTAAGTTCCTTATCGGTGGTGCGGCGGTTGCCGCAGTCGCTGGCTTCGCGGCTCCTGCCGCGGCTCAATATTACCCTGGCGGCGGCTATGGCACCGGCAACGTGCTGCTCGGCACCATCCTCGACCAGATCCTGCGTGGCGGTACCAACCGCTACGGCGGCTATGGCGGCTATGGTGGATATAACTATGCCAACGAGCGCGTTGCAGTCGACCAGTGTGCCCGAGCGGCCGAGTACCGGCTAAACGGCCAGTATCGCGGCGGATACGGCTATGGCGGCGGCTATAACGCGCCCTATGGCGGCTACGGCTACAACAATGCCGGTGTACGCGTGAACCAGATCGAGCGCGTGGAGCGGACCCGTAACGGCAATTTCCGCGTGGTCGGCTGGGCCGGCGATGCGGGCTGGCGCGGCAATTATGGCGGCTATGGCAACCCCTATGGCGGCCAGTACGGCAACGCCCCGGCGCCCAGCTACCGTTTCAGCTGCAAGTTCGACGCGCGCTACGGCCGGGTCACCGATGTGGACGTCAATCGCCAGCGTTATGCCCGCTACGGTTACGGCTACTAAGCCCTAGCCCCAAGTGGACAGGAAGGTGCGCGGCCCCTAGTGGGTCGCGCACTTTCTTTTTGTCCATTCACGCGGGTGCCCGATGACGCTTCAGATGCCGGAAACCTTTGGCGAGACCATCCTGATCGTCGACTTCGGCAGCCAGGTCACCCAGCTCATTGCCCGCCGCATCCGCGAAGCCGGCGTTTATTGCGAGATCGCCCCCTTCAACGCCGCCGAAGACGCCTTCGCGCGACTGAACCCCAAGGGCATCATTTTCTCCGGCGGCCCGTCCTCCGTTACCCATCGGGACAGCCCCCGCGCCCCGCAAGTCCTGTTCGACAGCGGCCTCCCCCTGCTGGGCATCTGCTACGGGCAGCAGACGCTGCACCAGCAGCTTGGCGGAACCGTCGTCACCTCCGACCAGAAGGAATTCGGCCGCGCCTTCATCGAGGTGGTCGCGCCCTCGGCCCTGTTCGATGGGCTGTGGCAGGTCGGCGAAACGCACCAGGTGTGGATGAGCCACGGCGACCGGGTCGAAAGCCTCGCCCCGGGCTTTGAGGTCGTCGCCCGATCGGAAGGCGCGCCATATGCCATCGCCACCAATGAGGAGGCGAAGCGCTACAGCCTGATGTTCCACCCGGAGGTGGTTCACACCCCCGACGGCGGCAAGCTGCTCGCCAACTTCGCGCGCCACATCTGCGGCTGTTCCGGCAGCTGGAGCATGGACAAGTTCCGCGAAGCCAAGATTGCCGACATCCGCGCGCAGGTGGGCGACGGCAAGGTCATCTGCGGCCTGTCCGGCGGCGTCGACAGCGCGGTGGCAGCGGTCCTCATCCACGAAGCGATCGGCGACCAGCTGACCTGCGTGTTCGTTGACCACGGGCTGATGCGCGCGGGCGAGGCGGAACAGGTCGTCTCCCTGTTCCGTGGGCACTACAACATCCCGCTTGTCCATGTGGACGCCAGCGCCGATTTCCTCGGCGGCCTGGACGGCGTCTCCGACCCGGAAGCCAAGCGAAAATTCATCGGCGCCGAGTTCATCAACGTGTTCGAGGCCGAGGCGACGAAGATCGGCGGCGCCGATTTCCTGGCGCAGGGGACCCTCTACCCCGACGTGATCGAAAGCGTGTCGTTCACCGGCGGACCCAGCGTCACCATCAAGAGCCACCACAATGTCGGCGGCCTGCCTGAGCGCATGAACATGCAATTGGTCGAGCCTCTGCGAGAGCTGTTCAAGGACGAGGTTCGCGAGCTCGGCCGCGAGCTCGGCCTGCCGCCCGCCTTTGTCGGCCGGCACCCCTTCCCCGGCCCCGGCCTCGCCATCCGCATTCCCGGCGCCGTGACAAAAGAGAAGTGCGACATCCTGCGCAAGGCGGACAGCATCTACCTCGAAGAGATCCGCAACGCCGGTCTTTACGACGCCATCTGGCAGGCCTTCGCCGTCCTCCTCCCCGTCCGAACCGTCGGCGTGATGGGCGACGCACGCACCTACGATTACGTCTGCGCCCTGCGCGCCGTCACCAGCGTCGATGGGATGACCGCGGACGTCTATCCGTTCAGCAGCGAATTCCTCAGCCGGGTCGCGACCCGCATCGTCAACGAAGTCGCCGGCATCAACCGGGTGGTCTACGATTACACGAGCAAGCCGCCCGGCACGATCGAGTGGGAGTGAGCCTGTCTACGTCGCGGAATTCAGGACTTCGCGTCTTGGTCCAGGTATCGGCGCTTAACCCACAGCATGAGGCCGCCGGCAACAGCCGCGGCCCCCGCCATAAGTATCTGAAAGACTGGAAAAGCGAGGGCCGCCTGAGCGTCACTCGCCAGATCCACGGTTGGCACAAACAGGGCATAGGCGATCACTAATCCGGCCGACCCGAGCACAAAGACGGTTCTTGACGCCTTCGATTGGACAGCCCTGACGAAGGCAAACATCACAATCTGAGGCGTTGCCAATATCGCTGCCGAGATCGCCAGCAGGACCGGAAGCTCCCAGCCAAGATCATCCGGTATGCCCACGTAGGCGGTCGTGACGATTTCCGGAACCGCGCACAAAAAGGCTGCTGCAATCGATGGCCAGTCCCAGCGTTTATCCATCCTCAGGCCACCTTGTCTTACCCGTCGACAAGAAGCGCAGAGACCGCTTCTCATGCAAAGGCAAATTTGCCGTCCTAGATCAATCCCGCCAACGGACTGCTCGGGTCGGCATATCGCCGCTTGGCCATTCGTCCGGCACGATAGGCGAGCCTTCCCGCCTCCACGGCCGCCTTCATGGCTCTCGCCATCAGGATCGGGTCCTTGGCCTCGGCGATTGCGGTATTCATCAGCACGCCGTCGCAGCCCAGCTCCATCGCTGCCGCCGCGTCGCTTGCGGTGCCGACCCCCGCATCGACCAGTACCGGCACCTTGGCGCCCTCGACGATCAGCCGGATCGTCACCGGGTTCTGCACGCCCAGGCCCGACCCGATTGGCGCGCCCAGCGGCATCACCGCCACCGCGCCCGCATCCTCGCAGCGCTTGGCCATGATCGGGTCGTCGGTGCAGTAAACCATCACCTCGAACCCTTCCTTCGCCAGCAGCTCGGTCGCGCGCACCGTTTCGATCATGTCCGGGTAAAGCGTCTTGGCCTCCGCCAGCACCTCCAGCTTGACCAACGTCCACCCGCCCGCCTCGCGCGCCAGCCGCAGCGTGCGGATCGCCTCCTCGGCGGTGAAGCAGCCGGCGGTGTTGGGCAGGTAGGCCACCTTCTTGGGATCGATGAAGTCCGTCAGCATCGGCGCGTTCGGATCGCTGACGTTCACGCGCCGAACCGCGACCGTGACGATCTCCGCCCCCGACGCCGCCACCGCCGCGGCATTCTGCTCCAGGCTCTTGTACTTGCCCGTGCCCACGATCAGCCGCGATGAGAAGGTTCGTCCCGCGACGGTCCAGCTGTCATCGACCATGATTTGGGGTGCGTTCACGAAAGCTTTCCTATGCAAGACCGGCAGGGCGGGTGATATGAGGCCTTGCGCTATGATTGAGAAGCTCCTGCCCCTTCTTTTGCTCGCCGGCCAGCCACAGGATCTGCCGGCCACGCCGATGTCGGAGCAAGAGGTGACCGTCCGGGCCAGCGCCGCCCGCCCGGCGATCGAGCGCATCCTGCAGGCCGACAATCTCGACGTCGACAATCTGCCCGCGCGCGAGGTGGCCGACACGATGGCAGCCATTGCGCGTGGCCAGGCGCCGATGAATTTCTGGGTCGCCTACCAGGCGCACGTGCGCGCATGGCAGGATTATGCCGCGGCAAAGGAACGACCGCGCGGCGCGAGTGCCACGGACATCGATCGCGTGCCGAACGGCGCTGCGATCGCCAAGGCGCGCCGACGAATTAATCACAGCTTCGATCTCGTAACGGCCATCGCCCGCCGCTACGGCGCGAGGATGCCAGCGTCGAACACGCGTTTCCGCGACTGATCAACCGCCCCCGACGAAATGGACGATCTCGAAGTCGTCGCCATCCTCGACCCGGACGTCGCCCAGCGTTGAGCGCGGAACCACTGCCATGTTGCGCTCGACCGCTACGCGCGCGGGGTCGAGCCCGATCTCGTTCACCAGGCCGGCAACCGTGATTCCGGCCGGCACGCGCCGGTGCTCGCCATTGACGCTGATCGACAGGGTTTCGGTCTCGCTCATTGACTGGTGCATCTAGGTGGCGCAGTCCCCGCGCACAATGCGCAAGCTCTATGTCCTGAACGGGCCTAACCTTAACCTGCTCGGGACGCGCGAGCCGGAAGTCTATGGTCACCAGACGCTCGACGATATCGCCGCCGAACTGCACGAAGCGGCGGCCGCGCACGACGTCGAGGTGGATCTGCGCCAGTCCAACCATGAAGGTCACCTGATCGAATGGCTGCACGAAGCGGCGCGCGAGAATGCCCGCGCCGTGATCCTCAATGCCGGGGGCTTCACCCACACTTCGGTCGCCCTGCGCGACGCGATCGCGGCGATCTCCACGCCGGTCATCGAGGTTCACCTGTCCAATCCCCAGGCTCGCGAAAGCTTTCGCCGCCGAAGCCTGATCTCAGGCGTTTGCAGGGGGTCCATCAGCGGTTTCGGCCCGTTGTCCTACTTGCTGGCACTGGACGCGGCGGCGCGGCTCTGACAAGGGCGGCGGCTTCACACAGCAGGGACTTGGCAATGGCCGACGAAAACGGCGAGATGAGCAATGGCAACCAGATGCGCGTCGACAGCGCGCTCGTGCGCGAGTTGGCCGAATTGCTGTCCGCCAATGAACTGACGGAAATTGAAGTCGAGGACGGCGACCGCAAGATTCGCGTTCGCCGCGAACTCACCGTCGCGGCGGCGCCGATGACCTATGCAGCCGCGCCTGCTCCATCCACTGCCGCAGCTCCGGCCGCGCCTGCTGCCGCCGCTGCACAGGAAGCTGCCGCCGAAACCATGATCCCGGGGGAAATCGTGCGCTCCCCGATGGTCGGCACGGCCTATCTGTCGGCCGAGCCGGGGTCTAAGCCGTTCGTCACTGCCGGCGAGACGGTAAAGGCGGGCGACACCCTTCTCATCGTCGAGGCGATGAAGGTCATGAACCCGATCACCGCGCCCAAGGGCGGCACCGTGCGCCAGATCATGATCTCGAACGCCCAGCCGGTAGAGTACGACCAGCCGCTGATCGTGATCGAATAACGATGGCAAAGATCACCAAGCTGCTGATCGCCAATCGGGGCGAGATTGCGTTGCGCATCCACCGCGCCTGCCACGAACTGGGCATCAAGACGGTCGCCGTGCACTCGACCGCGGACGCGGATGCGATGCACGTCCGCCTTGCCGATGAGGCCGTCTGCATCGGCCCGCCCGCCGCCGCCGACAGCTATCTCAATATCCCGAACATCATCTCCGCCGCCGAGATCGTGCACGCCGACGCCATCCATCCCGGCTACGGCTTCCTGTCGGAAAACGCGCAGTTCGCGGAAATCGTCGAGTCCCACAACATCATCTGGGTCGGCCCAAAGCCCGAACACATCCGCGTGATGGGCGACAAGGTCGAAGCCAAGCGCACTGCCGCCGCGCTCGGTCTCCCGCTGGTTCCCGGCTCACCGGGGCCGCTGGAGACGATCGAGGAAGCGCACGCGGTCGCCAACGAAATCGGATATCCGGTCCTCATCAAGGCCGCATCGGGTGGCGGCGGCCGCGGCATGAAGGTCGTGCCGTCCGAGGACCAGCTCGAAAGCCTCATGGCGCAAGCCGCATCCGAGGCGAAGGCGGCGTTCGGCGACGACACCGTCTACATGGAAAAATATCTTGGCGACCCGCGCCACATCGAGTTCCAGGTATTTGGCGACGGCGAGGGGGCTGCGGTGCACCTGGGTGAGCGCGATTGCTCGATCCAGCGCCGCCACCAGAAGGTCATCGAGGAAGCGCCCTCCCCCGTCATCTCAGCGGAACAGCGCGCCGAGATGGGTGAGCGGGTGGCGAAGGCGATGGCCGACATGGGCTATCGGGGCGCCGGCACCATCGAATTCCTTTACGAGGACGGCGAGTTTTACTTCATCGAGATGAACACCCGACTGCAGGTCGAGCATCCGGTGACCGAGATGATCACCGGTATCGACCTGGTGCGTGAACAGATTCGTGTCGCGCAAGGCGACGGCCTCTCTTGCCGGCAGGAGGACATCCGCCTGACGGGTCATGCCATCGAATGCCGGATCAATGCCGAGGATCCGGAAACCTTTGCGCCGTCACCCGGGCTGGTGAAGAATTATGTGGCGCCCGGCGGCATGCACGTCCGGGTCGATAGCGGCCTGTACACCGGCTATAGGGTGCCACCCTACTACGACAGCATGATTGGCAAGCTGATCGTTTACGGCACCAATCGCGAACGCTGCATCATGCGCCTGAAGCGGGCGCTCGAGGAATTCGTGGTCGAGGGAATGAAGACCACCGTCCCGCTTCACCAACGCGTCATTCGCGACGAGGCTTTCCTGTCAGGCGACTATACCATCAAATGGCTCGAGCGCTGGCTGGAAGAGCAGCGCGGCTAATCGGATCCGGAGTCGTCTACTGGACACAAATCCCGGTTTTCCGGCTCTTGTTGCGCGGGTGAAAGCTTTAACATAGCGTTACCACCTAGCAGGGTGGGAGTGGTGAGTCGCGGCATGAACAGGCTGTCGACCGTCGACGGGCATGCGCTGGCACCGTCCACCGGTGTGGGCTCGGGCGCGACATTACTGCGTGGCCTGATTCTGCTGATCGCTTACGCCATGACGGCCTTGCTCGGCCTGCAATGGGGAACGGTCGGGGGCGCGGCCTCGCCCGTGTGGCCGGCCGCAGGCGTGGGCCTTGCCGGCCTTATCCTGTGGCACAAGCGGCTATGGCCGGCGATCGTCCTCGGGACGCTCATTGCCTATCAATGGAACGGCGCCTCGAACCCGCTGCCGGCCCAACTCGCGGCCGCGCTGGGGAATGGGCTTGCGACCTTGGCCGCCGCTGCGGTCTTTCATCGATTTGGCGGGCGGGGTTGGGGCGCCTTCTCGCTCCAGCAACTCCTCTCGCTGATGGCTGCAAGCCTGCTCCTCGGCCTCGTCTCGGCGTTGATGGGGGTGGGCGCCCTATTCGTCGCTAGAGCGGTCGCTGCCAATCAGCTTCCCGCGGTGCTGATCGGCTGGCTGCTGGGCGATAGCGCGGGCGCGCTTGTCATCGGCGCATTGCTTCTGAGCTGGTGCCCTGCGGATGAACCCAAAATGGGGTCACGGCAGCTGCTTTGGATGGCTGGCATCTGCGTCCTGACCTTCATGATCGCTATCGCGATCTTCCTTGGCCCCCCGATAACCGGCGCCTGGATGATCTACCCGGTTCTGGTTTGGGCGGCGGTCGCCTTGCGTGTTCGAGGTGCGGCCGTAGCGGTTTTCATCACTATGGCGGTGGCAGTCGCCGGCGTCAGCCTCGGGCGCGGACCGTTCGCCGCCAAGCCTTCCCTCATCTTGGACCTCATCCCGGGGCTGGTGCTGCTTCAGCTGTTCATCCTGGTGTCGGCCGGCACCATCCTGGTGCTCGCCGCCACCGCCGACGAACGGCGGCAGGAGGAGGAGAAGACCCGTCTGATCAATCGCGCGACGCTGGCGCAGCGGGCCGCCCGCTGCTCCGCATATGAATTCGATCTGCGCACCGGAGAGTTCAGTCGCGATCAGTTCCTGTTCGACGAAACCGGCCATTCGCCGGGCGAATCCGATGATTTGATCCGCGATTGGGAGGCGATCATTCATCCTGACGACGTGGGGGACTTCCGGCACACGGTGGCAGAAGCCAAGGCCCGGGCCGAACGCTACGCCATGGAGTACCGGGTGATCTGCCACGACGGGTCGTTCATGTGGATCCGTGATACCGGGGAGGTCGTTCGCCACAAGGACGGCAGGGCGCTGCGGCTCGTGGGCCTTGTCAGTGATGTCACCGAACGCCGCGAGAGCGAGGAGGAACTTCGCCGCGCCACCTCCATGCTCCAACTGATCGGCGATTCAGCCGGCAGCCTGATTTTCGCGAAGGACCGGGAGGGCCGGCACATCTATTACAACGAGCAGGTCGCCCGGATCATCGGACGGCCGCTGGACCAACAACGCGGCAAGGACGACCGCGACTGGGCCGATCCTGCGCTCGCCGCGCTGTACATGGAAAACGACCGGCGGGTGATGGAGACCGGCATTTCCGAGGAGATGGACGAAGAAGCCGTCGGGCCGGATGGAATCCATCGCCTGTACCGCTCGCTGAAAGCCCCCCTTCGCGACAGCAACGGGGAAGTGATCGGGATCGTCGGCGTTGCCACCGACATCACCGACCGCAAAGCCGCCGAGGAGCGCGAGCAACTGCTCGCACGGGAGGTCGACCACCGCGCCAAGAACCTGCTGGCAGTGGTTCAATCGGTGGTCCAGATGAGCCGCGCGGAGGACATCGCTTCGTTCAAGGCGGGCGTCACCGGCCGCATCCAGTCGCTCGCCCGCGCCCACAGCCTCCTTGCCGCCGCGCGATGGGAAGGGGTCGAACTTGGGCAGCTGGTGCGCGACGAGTTGGCCCCATTCATTACCGACGATCCGTCTCGCGTACGGATCGAGGGCCCTGCGTTGAGGCTCGGACCGGCGGCCGGCCAGAGCCTGGCGCTGGTGCTTCACGAACTTGCCACCAATGCCGCCAAATATGGTTCGCTCAGCACCCCCGGTGGTCGCCTCACCGTCCACTGGACGCGCTCCCGCCGAAAGGCGACGCCAGTTCGGCTGGAGTGGCAGGAAGCCGGCGGCCCGCGGACCGTTCCGCCGAGCCGGGTCGGCTTCGGCTCCCGCCTGATCCGCGCCAGCGTGGAACGGCAACTGGGCGGGGAATTGGCGTACGACTGGTCCGGCGACGGCCTCGCCGTCCAATTATTGATCCCCGCCGAGCATGTGTTGGCCGGCAACAATCCGGATGATACTGGCGAAACGATCGACGAGCCACGACCGTCGCCTTCGATCGTGGGTATCGAAAGTCCACGCATCCTGCTGGTCGAGGATGAGGCCCTCATCGGCCTTCAGCTGGAAGAAGCGCTGGAAGCCGAAGGATGCGAGGTGGTGGGGGTGGCAGGCTCGGTGGCGGAAGCGCTCGACCTGTTGGCCGGTGACCGTCCGGACGGCGCCCTGCTGGACATCAATCTCGGCGGCGAAAAAAGCTTCGCGGTAGCCGACCGCCTTGTGGAGCTTGGCGTGCCCTTCCTGTTCTGCACCGGCTATGCAGGCCGCTCACTGATCCCCGAGCGGTTCGCGGGGGTGCCATTGCTCCGCAAGCCGTTCGATGTGCGCGCCGCGGCCGCCATCTTCGCTGCAACGCCGCTCAGCGAAGGCGCGAAATAGCTGTTCCTCGGCGCGGCGGCTGTGCCATGCCGGCGGCGACCAACCGGACGAGTGCGATGAAAGCGACCATCTACCACAATCCCGCCTGCGGCACGTCGCGCAAGGCCCTCGCAATTCTGGAGGAGTCGGGCGCTGACGTCGAGGTGATCGAGTATCTGAAATCGCCGCCGACCCGCGATGAGTTGGCCCGGCTCTATGCTCGGGCGGGCATCACCCCGCGCGACGGGCTGCGCGCCAAGGAGCCGCTGGCGACGGAGTTGGGGCTCACAACCGCGGAAGCGACGGACGACCAGATCCTTGATGCGATGCTGGCGCACCCCATCCTGATCAACCGCCCTCTGGTGGAAACGGACAAGGGCGTCCGTCTCTGCCGACCGCAGGAACGCGTGTCAGAGATCATTTGACGTGCATGGCTCGGCCGCCCGGCTCGATCCCGCCTTGTTGCTGCACGCCTATGCCACTGGCGTGTTCCCAATGGCCGAGAGCCGTCACAACGATGACCTGTTCTGGGTCGAACCGCGCGAGCGGGCGATCATTCCCCTCAACGCCTTTCACCTCTCGCGCTCGCTTGCTCGCCGGCTTCGATCCGGTCGCTTCCTCGTCACATCGGACCAAGATTTCGACGGCGTCCTGATGGGCTGTGCCGACCGCCCCGAAACCTGGATCAACGGCCCGATCGAACGGGCGATGCTTGACCTTCACGCTGCCGGTTTCGCTCACTCGGTGGAGACGTGGGACGGGGACGCCCTGGTCGGGGGTGTTTACGGGGTTGCTCTCGGCCGCGCCTTCTTCGCCGAAAGCATGTTCAGTCGTTGCACCGACGCGTCCAAGGTCGCCCTCGCCTGGCTGATTGCCCGCCTTAAAGTCGGCGGCTTCGAGCTGTTCGATTGCCAATTCATGACCGATCATCTTGCATCGCTTGGCGCCGTGTCGGTCAGCCGCAAGACTTATGTGGCGTTGCTGTCCGCCGCGACCGGCGTAGCCTCTGGCGCGGGCGGCGGGCTCACGTCCTCCGGCTCGGCTGGCCTCGTGGCGCCGGAGGGGGCGGGTCTCCGGGAGGGTGCGGAGTTCGGAGCACTCGATCGGCTGCTTGCCGCTGCCGGGCTCGCCGCGGACTCCGCCGCTTCGGGGAAGTTCATAACGCAGCTCTTGGGCCACACGTCGTAGACCGGGTGCTCGACCACATTCAGCGACGGCGATTCCTTGTACAACCAGCCAGAGAAGACCCGGCGCCAGCTTCCGCCTGGCTGCTGCACATCGAGCTGCACGAACGCCCCGGTCAGCCGGTCGAATTCCCACGGTGGCGTCGTCTCACACGCGCGCAGCCGGATGATGGCATCCTTGATCCGCAGCGCCTGGCCCGGCTTCAGCGTGATGTCGCGGGCGATGCCGTTTCGCTTGTTCAGAAAGCCAAGCACCGCCACCCGCTCGTTCATCGGCGTGGCGCCGGGCGCCGACGCCTGTTCGGGGCTCTGCGCCGCCGGCAACTGTCGCTGAACCTGGTTTTCGGACGGAGCGGAACGGTCGCAACCGGTCAGCGCCAGCAGGGCGAGAACAGGCAGACCGACGGCTCTCACCTTATTCGGGCGTCCAGGCCTGGTAATCGCCGGTCGCCGCCGGTCGCTGACCGCCACGTGCCAGGCTTCCAGCCGGACGATAGGTCTCGCCGGTTCCCGACAGGTTGGGAAGCCCGGGTTTCTCGAACGATCGGCGGGTGGTCATCGACTTGGACGGCACCTCGCCGATCTGGCCGCGCAGCCAGCTGGACCAGCCGGGAGGCACCCGGCTCGCATCGTTGCTGCCGTCGTAGATTACCCAGCGGCGAGTCGGATCGGCGCGATGCTGGAAATAGACATTCCCCATTTCGTCACGACCGACCTCCTTGCCGTGACGCCGTGTCCACAGGCTCGTGCCGATCGTGGCGCCGTTCCACCAGGTGAAGATGCTGCCGAGAAAACCCATGGGCCGAGGCCTCTGCCCCGTCAGCGCGGCAAGCGCAAGCGACGAAGCGCGCAGCCTACCACTGGACCCGGTCGCCGGGCTGGATCCCAAGCTCCGCGGACCGCCCGCCGGCAATCTCCAGAACCGCCGAAACCGGCTCCAGGCTGGGGATCGGGTCCATGCTCAGCGGCACGGCATTGGCCTCGATCCGCCCGATGGTCCCATCCGGTCGGATGAAGATCAGGTCGAGCGGGATCAGGGTATTCTTCATCCAGAAGCTGGCCGGCCGCGGCGTCGCGTAGGGAAAGATCATGCCACGGTCGGGCGCCAGGCTTTGCCGGTTCATCAGGCCCGTGGCCTGCTCCTCCTGGCTGCGCGCGACCTCCACCACGAAGCGATGGGTGCGCCCGTTCGAACCGGTGATCGTCAACGGCACCTGCTCAAGGCCGGACGGAGCCTGCTCCAGCGTCGGTTGTTCGGTGGAAGGCTGACAGCCGGCCGCACCAAGGGTTAGCGGAAGCGCGAGCGCGGCAACGGTCAGCCCTACTCGCGATCGCGCAGAGCGACGGCCGTCAGGCCCTTCTTTCCCTGGGCGATCCGGGCCTCCACCATCTGGCCCGGCTCCAGTTCCGCGATGCCCGATCGGCGAACCGTTTCCATGTGCAGGAAGATGTCCGCCGGGTCGTCCACCCGATTGACGAAGCCATAGCCTTTTACGCGATTGAACCACTTCACCTCCACCGGCTCGAACGGGCCCGCCTCGTCAAGCAGCGCCGCCCGGTCGGCCCGGTCGGCCAGGTTGATCGCGGGCGTCGGCCGCACGATGGTCGCCTGGCTGAGATCGATCGACAGCACGCGGCTTGCCTGAAGGCCGCGGTTCTGCCGCACCACTTCCACTTCCACAAGCGCACCCTCGGGCAGGCTGCGACGATTATGTTCTTTTAGGACCGAGAAATGGAGGAGGATATCGCCTTCGCATTCCTCCGCGATGACGAACCCGAAGCCGCGGGTGGCGTCGAACCACTTGATCCGGCCACGGACGCGCAGTCCGGGAGCGGCCGGATCGATCTGATCCGCCTCGACGTGTGATTCGCTGGACGCCAACTCACGTTGCACAAAGCAACTATAGCACCGTTAACCGGTTAACACAAAACGTTACGTTCCCTTCACGACACAAGGGAAACCAGCTCTTCTTCCGTCATTTCGGAGCCTGTTTCCGCCTCGACGATCAGCCTTGCGAGCGCGAAACCATGGCCGGCCCGGACCATTGCAGCCAAGGCTTTCTGCCGTGCTGCCGGGTCGCTTTGCCGGTCTGCGAAAGGTCCGATCCGCCGTCGCCTGGCGAACTTCAGGGCGGCGGCCGCCGCTTGCGTTTCCGCCGATTGCCGCGCGGCCTGCCCGTCTTCCTCGCCCACTCCGGCAACTCGCAGCGCCTGCCGCAACCGGCCCTCGCCATAGCCGCGCGCGGTAAGCGAATTTGCCTTGGCGATGGCGAACGCGGCGTCGTTGACGTAGCCAAGCTCGGCAATGCGCTCGACCAGTTCACTGATGTCCGGCTCATTATCCTCGGACCAGCCGCGTTCCCTGACCTTGCGCCGCAGATAGTCGGACAATTTGTGGCGGGTGGTTGCGAAACGACCGACATAGCGCAGCGCCAGCTCCCGCAATTGCTCCTGATTGAGCGGCGGACGTTCACGCCGGCGCCCTTTTCCGCCATTCCGCTCCGGTTCGACCCTGTCCACGCCTTGATTGTGCCACACTGTCCCGTGAAGGTGAAAGCTGACAATGGGCCATTCGAAGGGCTCGATATCGCTTAACTCGGACCAAGCAGGAAATCCGGCGTGCTCGACCGCAACCCACAGGCTACGGCCGACCTTGCCCCCGTGGGCGCTACTCCGACGGTGGATCGCCATCCGCGGCGAATTGCGGATTTTCGGACCCTCGGCGAAGCGCTCGATTATGCGGCCCTGGGTCGCCGGGGGATGAATTTCCATGATGCGCGCGGCAATCTTGCGCGACCTTATCCCTTCGCAGAACTGCGTGAGGATGCGCTTGCGGCAGCGCGCCGCCTGAAAGCGCTCGGCCTGGGCAAGGGGGATCGCCTTGCGCTGGTAGCGGAAACCGGGCCCGAGTTCGCAGCCACTTTCTTTGGCGCCGTTTATGCCGGACTATGGCCGGTGCCCCTGCCCTTGCCCACCAGCTTCGGCGGGCGGGAGGCATATGTCGAACAGCTGAAGGTCATGCTGCAAAGCTCCGATCCGAAGCTGTTCCTTTACCCGGCCGACCTTGCCGGCTTCTGCGACGAGGCCGCCAGTCAGCACGGCGTCGAAGGGCGGACGTGGGAGGCATTGGCCGAGGTACCGCAGGCCGATGGCGAATTCCCGGGCGCCGACCCGCAGGAGATCGCGTATCTTCAGTACAGCAGCGGCTCGACCCGCTTTCCGCACGGCGTCGCGGTCACTCATCATGCGTTGCTCGACAATCTGCGCGCTCATGGCCTGGGCCTGCAGGTCGAGGAAACGGATCGGGTGGTCAGCTGGCTTCCCTGGTATCACGACATGGGACTGGTCGGCTGCATGCTGTCCCCGCTCGCCAACCAGATCAGCGTCGATTATCTCAAGACCGAGGACTTCGCCCGCCGTCCGCTGGCGTGGCTCGACATGATCAGCCGCAATCCCGGCTCGACCCTCTCTTATTCGCCGACCTTCGGCTACGACATCTGCGCCCGCCGCATGTCGAGCCAGATCAAAGCCTCCGATCGCTTCGATCTCTCGCGCTGGCGGATCGCCGGCAATGGTGCCGACATGATCCGTCCCGACGTCATGCAGGCGTTCGTGGACGCCTTTTCCGACGCCGGCTTCAAGGCGCAGAGTTTTTGCCCCAGCTACGGCCTGGCCGAAGCCACGCTGGCCGTGTCGCTGATGCCCCCCGGGGAAGGGATCCGGGTCGAATTGGTCGAGGAAAGCGAATTGTCGGGCGTGGGCACGCCGGCGCAGGAGCGGCCGCGCCGCTATCGCGCGATCGTGAACTGCGGCAAGCCGGTGGAGGGAATGGAGATCGAGGTGCGCGGCGCCGACGGCTCCCTCCTCCTTGACCGGCAGATCGGCAAGGTCTGGGTTCGCGGCGCGAGCCTGATGGTCGGGTATTTCCGCGATCAGGAATCGACCGATGCGTGCATGAAGGACGGTTGGCTCGACACCGGCGACATGGGCTATCTGTCGGCCGGTTACATCTTCATCGTCGGCCGCGCCAAGGACATGATCATCATCAACGGCCGCAATCACTGGCCGCAGGACATCGAATGGGCGGTTGAACAATTGCCCGGTTTCAAGTCCGGCGACATCGCCGCCTTTGCGATCACCGGTCCGACGGGCGAAGAACAGCCGGCGGTGCTGGTGCATTGCCGGGTATCGGACCCGCAGGAACGTGGCCGGCTTCGCGACGACATCAAGGAGCGGGTCCGCGCCATCACGGGCATTTCCCCGGTTGTCGAACTGATTCCGCCCCGCAGCCTGCCGCGCACCAGTTCCGGCAAGCTGTCACGGACCAAGGCTCGCAACCTTTATCTCTCGGGCGAAATCGTTCCCTTCGACATCGCCGCCTGACCCGGCGGCCCTCGCATCGCAACGGCTGGCGCCACGGGATTCACCCCCATGACGGCTTGCGTGCTGAACGGGCGAGCGCTAACTCGCCCGACGCGCCATAGGGGTATAGCTCAGTTGGTAGAGCATCGGTCTCCAAAACCGAGGGTCGTGGGTTCGAGTCCCTCTGCCCCTGCGCGCCGGAGCGAGGGAAGGAAGCCCTCGGCTTCGTGAACGGTCTGCCTCGCAGACGCGAACGGCCGGTCAGCGCACAAAGCGGCGTCGCATGTCACGCATTTATTCCGTGGCGGCGGCTTCTTGAAGCGAAGAAGGATTGGCGCTACATCGCCCCTCGTCCGAGGTCCGGCGGGAAGCCCCCGCGGACCTCGTTTTTATATCTCGAAGAGGTTTGCTGAACCGTGGCCAAGACATCCCCCGGCGAATTCATGCGCCAGGTCCGCGCCGAAGGGCGCAAGGTCGTATGGCCGACGGCCCGGGAAACCTGGGTCACGGCGATCATGGTCTTCATCATGACCAGTCTGCTGGCGCTGTTCTTCTTCGGCGTCGACAGCGCCTTCTCCGCCATCGTCCAATTCCTCCTCGGCCTGCTCGGCTGAGGCGCACGCAAGGTCATCTGTCCATGTCCCGCTGGTACATCATTCACGCCTATTCGGGCTTCGAGAACAAGGTTCGGGAATCGATCCTTTCCGAAGCCAAGCGCCTTGGTCTCGAGCAACTGGTCGAGGCGGTGGAAGTCCCCACCGAAAAGGTGACCGAAATCCGCCGGGGCAAGAAGGTCACTTCCGACCGCAAGTTCTTCCCGGGCTATGTGCTGGCCAAGCTCGGCATGAGCGACGACGTCTACCACCTCGTCCGCAACACGCCCAAGGTAACAGGCTTCCTCGGCCCCAACGGCAAGCCGCAGCCCATCAGCGAAGCAGAGGCCGCGCGCATCCTCAACACCAAGGAGGAAGCCGCCGCGGCAGCGCCGAAGACCAAGATCAACGTCGATTACGAGATCGGCGATTCGGTGAAGGTCCTCGATGGTCCGTTCGCCACCTTCAACGGCCTGGTCGAAGAACTCGATTTCGATCGCGGCCGCGTCAAGGTCGGCGTGTCGATCTTTGGTCGCGCAACGCCGGTGGAACTTGAATTCGAACAGGTCGAACGCGTCAAATAAGATTGACGCTCATCGAACTGGACGAGAAGAAAGGCCGCCCGCACCGGGCGGCCTTTTTCGTTGGAGATCCGCATGGCTGAACGCTTCGAACGCCATCGGCAGCCATGGAAGCCCGAGGAAATCCAGAAGCTTCATCAGCTGGCGGCCAAGGGAATGCCGCTGAAGGCCATCTCCAAGGCACTCACCCGGAGCGAGGAATCGGTCAAGG
The DNA here is from genome assembly GCF_058313395.1 of Sphingomonas sp. SP1. NCBI lineage: Bacteria > Pseudomonadati > Pseudomonadota > Alphaproteobacteria > Sphingomonadales > Sphingomonadaceae > Sphingomonas > Sphingomonas sp. SP1. The sequence continues at coordinate 185,386 of NZ_JBZFLC010000001.1, forward strand.
ACCGGGCCAAGGCGGACGGCCTTCGCATCGCCAAGCTGCGCTGAAGCAACCAGCAATCGGCGGCGACCCGAGTTTTTCTCCGCGCGCCGGCCCTCCAGCTTGTTGACAGGCTGGTCCCTCCCAGCCATTTGCCCCCCGCACCTCGTGGACAGGTGGCCGAGTGGTTAAAGGCAGCAGACTGTAAATCTGCCCGGGTTTCCCGTACGCTGGTTCGAATCCAGCCCTGTCCACCATTAGCCCGTGGCGCGATTGCGCCGTAGCTTCGCGTTGCCGACGAATCTTCGATCCGCAACCGATTTGCAGGTCAGCCCATTTACCTGTTTATGGACCCACGTTGAGTGGCGTTTTGACAAGGTAGTGATCCGACCATGGGAGTATGCGTGGAAGATCGCCCGAAGGAAGTCGCGGATGAAGCGGTGCAGGCCGATGCGGCCGCCCGTGTCGCGCGCCTGAACCAGGGCCAGCTGGACGTGCTGAAGCTCGTCGACCAGCACATGAGCAGCAAGGAGATCGGCGCGCAGCTCGGCATCTCCCCACACACGGTCGACCAGCGTATCCGCACCGCCATCCGCATCCTGAACGTTGGCCGCCGCCAGGAGGCCGCGCGCCTGGTTGCCCTGACCCATCCATATCAGCGGTTGATACATCAACCGCCGTACATCGACGCTCCCGCCGATCCGATCAAAGACGGTCCGGCGATCGGTTTTCAGATTCGGCACGCTGATCGTCAGGAGGAGGCCGGGGCCAGTATCGGCCTCGATACCGAGCAGAGGACGGGTTTGTCCCGGTCTCCTTCTGTTTTTCCGTGGTCAACCCAAAGCAGTCCGCGGAATGAGATGAGCGTCGGGCAGCGGCTGTTGTGGATCGCCTTGATCGCAATGGGCGCAAGCTTTTCCGCCGGCATGTATCTGGCGGGCCTGGAAAGTCTGGCGCGCCTCGCCGGACGGTAGGTTCTCGCTCTTTCATTTCCGCGGCAACAAACATCCGGCGCGCTTGCCCGCGTCCGGAAAGGAGCTGTCATGCGCAAACAAATGATCGAACAATCCGCCCACGAAGTCGCGACCCAGGTCCGCGCCGTCGAAGACAGCATCGAAGCCGCGCTGAGCGAGCTGGCCGAGCTGCAGAGCCGCTTCATCCGGGCCCGCGCCGTGTCGGGCGTCGGTATCGCCGTCGGCCATGAAGCCTTGGAACAGATTGCCTCCGCCCTCCAGGGGCTGGTCGCGGCCCGCGGCGGCATGGCTCATGCCCACGCCGCCCTGGTCGACGCCAAGAGCCGGGTTCCCGGCCTTCGCACCGTTGCCTTCGGAGACGGCATGGAATGCCCCAAGGAGAATCTCGCGATCCTCCGCGCCGTCGGCTAAGCGCCCCATTCTCTTGGAAGGCCGGCGTTGCTCCACCCTGGGGCGGCCGGCCTTCAGTCCTTTCGGGACGGCTGAATGATAAGGATCGCCTTTTACTATCTGCTGCTGCTTACGGTCGTGCTGGTGGCGTTTCGCCGGGGCGACAAGGAGACGCGGCTCGCGGCTACGATCTGCCTCGGCGCGTCGCTTCTGTCGGCCGCGCTGATCCGCGACGACGACAGCCTTGAAGCAGGCATCGCACTGGTCGATCTGGCGGTCCTCGCCAGCTTCGTCGCCATTGCGTTGCGCTCCCATCGGTTCTGGCCGCTATGGGTGAGCGGGCTTCAGCTGACCGCCTCCACGTCACACTTGCTGTTCCTGTTTCAGCCGACGCTGCTCGACCTGGCCTACCATGCGGCCATGCGCTTCTGGAGCTATCCGATCCTCCTGATCGTGATCGCCGCCGCGCTGCGCAGCCGCCATTATTCGGCGATGGACGCGGCGCGCGGCTAGTTGCGTCGACCGGCGCGACCGCTACACGTGGCGCCCGTGATGGCCACTCCCCCACCGCTGGTTCGCGCGCTACTCGACGCGATCGCCGAACCGGCGCTGCTGGTTGAGCAAGAAAGAACGCTCGCCGCGAACACCGCGGCCCGCCAACTTCTCGGCACCGACGTGATCGGCCGAGACATCCGGCTTGCGATCCGCCAGCCCAAGGCTCTTGCCGCCATCCTCCGGCGTCGCGCCGCCGAGATCGAGGTCACCGGCATCGGCGGCGTGGGACGGACCTGGAGCATGCTGGTTCGGCCGCTGGACGGCGGTATGTTGCTGGTCCGGCTCACCGATCAGTCGGCGGTTCGGGCGGCGGAAAAGATGCGGGTCGATTTCGTCGCCAACGCCAGTCATGAGCTGCGGACTCCCCTCGCCACGGTGCTCGGCTATGCCGAAACGCTGGCCGAGGATGGCGACCTCCCGGCCGATCTGCGCCGTCGTTTTGGCGCGTCCATTCACGCCGAAGCGCGCCGAATGCTGCGGATCGTCGGCGATCTGATGAGCTTGTCGCGGATCGAGGCTGAACGCTTTGTGGAACCGTCCGAGCGTGTCAGCCTGGCCGAGGTGGCGCGGATCGCGGCCGAGAACGGCAAGCCCCTGGCCGATAGCCGTGGCTGCACGATCGCCGTCGACTTGCAGGACGATCCGCTCGAAGTGGCGGGGGACTTCGCCCAGTTGCTTCAGCTGACCGACAACCTCGTCGCCAACGCGGTCCGCTACGGCTGCAGCGGGCCCGCCAGCGAGGTGCTGGTGTCCGTCCGCCGTAATGGCAAGGAAGCACGACTTTCCGTTCGTGACAGGGGCGAGGGGATCGCCGCCGAACATATCCCGCGCCTGACCGAGCGCTTCTACCGCGTCGACGCGGCGCGCAGCCGCGACTCGGGCGGCACCGGCCTCGGGCTCGCCATCGTCAAACACATCGTCGAGCGGCACCGTGGCTCCATGAGCTTCGACAGCATGCCCGGAAAAGGGACGGAAGTGACGGTCCGCCTTCCGCTCGCCTGAGACGCTGTCACGAAAGTGTCACCGAACCGTCGCAAAGCCCACTCGGAACCGAAGCAAAGGGGATCCCGGAGCGGCCGTGAAGACGCAGCGCTCAGGGGAGAATAAGGACCACCATGAAAAAGATCGCTTTCGCGCTGCCGCTGGCGGCGCTACTTGCAGCCTGCGGCAGCGGCGGAGGCTCCGGCGCCAATAATGCAGCGGCGCAGCTCAAGATCGTCGGCTCGTCCACGGTTTACCCATTCACCACTGCCGTCGCCGAAGCGTTTCAGCGCGCCAATCCCGGCAGCAGCGTGATCGTCGAATCGACCGGCACCGGATCGGGCATCAAGCTGTTCTGCCAGGGCGTCGGCCAGCAGTTCCCCGACATGGTGAACGCCTCGCGCCAGATGAAGGCCAGCGAGTACGAGGATTGCGCCAAGGCCGGCGCACGCAATGTCATCGAGCTTCCGATCGGAATCGACGGCCTGACCCTGATCGAATCGACCCAAGCGCAGCCGTTCAAGCTGACCGTGCGCGACGTTTATGCCGCGCTCGCCGCCGAACCGTTCGGCCGTCCGCAGACCGCCCAGACTTGGCGCGACGTCAATCCGGCGCTTCCGGCGATCAAGATCCGCGTGCTCGGGCCGCCGCCAACGTCGGGTACCCGCGACAGCCTGGCCGAACTGATCCTCACCAAGGGCTGCGAATCCGATCCGGCGATGAAGGCGCTGAAGGAGCAGGACAGCGAGCGGCACAAGACGGTCTGCACCAAGATCCGTGAGGATGGGGCGTTTGTCGAAGCCGGCGAAAACGACAATCTGATGGTGCAGAAGGTCGCCGGCGATCCCACCGCGGTTGGCGTCCTCGGCTACAGCTTCCTGGAAGAAAACCAGGACAAGGTGCGGCCGATCGAGCTCGGTGGCGTGTTGCCGACGGAAGCGACGATCCAGAACCTCAGCTATCCTGGCGCACGGACCCTCTATGTCTATGCCAAGGGTGAGCATCTGGCCGTCAAGCCGGGTATGAAGCAGTTCATCGATGCCTACGCCAAGGCATGGGGGCCGGGCGGCCTGCTGCAGGGCCGTGGCCTGGTTCCGTTCGGCGGTGCCCAGGCGCAGGCGGCAAATGCGCAGGCGACCGCGCTGAAGCCGATCGACGCTGCGAGCCTGAAGTAAGCCAACCGGCGCCATGACGCTTGGTTTAGCCCTGTTGCTGGTGCTGGCGGTCGCCGCCGCAGCCGCGTTCCTCGGTTACCGCCGGGCGAGCGCGCTGCGCGGCGGCACGCGCCTCAACAGCCTGCCGAGCTATCATGGCGCCTACGGTTTCCTATGGGCTGCCATTCCGGCGCTGCTCTTCCTGGCGGTCTGGGCCCCGATCCAGGGCGGGCTGGTCGACCAGGCGGTGCTGGCCTCGCCCGAAGGTCGCCAGCTTCCGGATTTCGATCTGGCGCGTTCCTCGATTCTGTCCGAAGCGCGGGGGCTTGCCACCGGCGAAATCACGACCGCCTTCAATCCCCAGGCGGCCACCCTGGCAGCGGTCTATTCGCGCTCGCTCAGCTTCTACGGAACCATCGGCGGGGGCTTCGCGCTGCTGCTCGCACTGGCCGGCGCGGGCTGGGCATTCAGCCGTATCCGCTTCGATTTCCGGGCGCGCACCGGGGTCGAACGCTGGCTGATGGGGGTGCTGGTCGCCGCGTCTCTGATCGCGATCCTCACCACGGCCGGAATCGTCCTGTCCCTGTTGTTCGAATCGCTGCGCTTCTTCTCGATGGTATCGCCCACCGAGTTCCTGTTCGGAACGCAATGGTCGCCGCAGATGGCGCTGCGGGCCGATCAGGCCGGTTCCTCGGGCGCATTCGGGTCGATCCCGCTGTTCTGGGGCACGATCTTCATCGGTGCCATCATTGCCATGATCGTCGCCATCCCGCTGGGGCTGATGAGCGCGATCTTTCTGACACAATATGCGCCCGCCCGGCTGCGCTCCGTGCTGAAGCCTGCGCTGGAGATCCTCGCTGGCGTTCCGACCGTGGTTTATGGCTATTTCGCTGCGCTGACGGTTGCCCCACTGGTGCGCGATCTCGGCCTGACCCTGGGCATGGCCTCGGCCAGCTCGGAAAGCGCCCTCGCCGCCGGCCTCGTCATGGGCATCATGATCATCCCGCTGGTCTCTTCCATGTCCGACGACAGCATCGCGGCTGTTCCGCAGGCGATGCGGGACGGCAGCCTGGCACTCGGCGCGACCCGCTCGGAAACCATCAAGAAGGTGCTGCTGCCCGCCGCCCTGCCGGGCGTCGTCGGCGGCGTCCTCCTGGCGATCAGCCGGGCGATCGGCGAAACCATGATCGTGGTCATGGCCGCCGGCCTCGCGGCCAACATGACCCTCAACCCGTTCGACAGCGTGACCACCGTTACGACCCAGATCGTTCAGCTGCTCACCGGCGACCAGGAATTCGACAGCCCCAAGACGCTGGCCGCCTTCGCCCTCGGCCTGGTGCTGTTCGTGGTGACACTGATCCTCAACCTCATCGCCCTGCGGGTGGTCCGCAAATATCGGGAAGCCTATGAGTAGCGCCGCTTTCTCCCGCTGGACCGACGAGACGATGCAGCGGCGCGTGGCCAAGCGCTACGCCGCCGAGCGCCGTTTCAAGCTGCTCGGTTTCGCCGCCGTCGGCCTCAGCATCGCCTTTCTGGCATTCCTGCTCATCACCATGGTCGTAAGCGGCGCGGGCGGGCTTAGCGCGGGCTTCCTGACCGCATCGGATTCGACCAGTGCGGAAATGGCGGGCGTCTGGGGCGCGCTGAAGGGCAGCTTTCTCACCATCATCGTCACCATGGCGCTGGCTTTCCCCGTCGGCGTGCTGACCGCGGTCTATCTTGAGGAGTTCGCCCGGAGAAACCGCTGGAACGACTTCATCGAGGTGAGCATTAACAACCTCGCCGCGGTCCCGTCCATCATCTTCGGCTTGCTTGGCCTCGCGGTGTTCCTCAACTTCATGCAATTGCCCCGCTCGGCTCCGCTCGTCGGCGGTCTGACGCTTGCGCTGATGACCATGCCGGTGATCGTGATCGCGGGGCGCAACGCCATCAAGGCCGTGCCGCCCTCCATTCGCGATGCCGCGCTGGGTGTCGGCGCGTCCAAGATGCAGGTCGTGTTCCACCATGTCCTGCCGCTGGCCCTTCCCGGCATCCTGACCGGCACGATCATCGGCATGGCGCGCGCGCTCGGCGAAACTGCGCCGCTGCTGATGATCGGCATGCGCGCCTTCATCGCCTCGCCGCCGCAGGGCATCACCGATCCCGCGACCGCCCTGCCTGTCCAGATCTTCCTCTGGTCGGACGAGGTCGACCGTGCGTTCGTTGAAAAGACCAGCGCCGCGATCATCGTGCTGCTGGTGTTCATGCTGCTGATGAACGGTCTCGCCATTTATCTCCGCAACCGCTTCGAGCGACGTTGGTAGGCTTCGATACAGATGACCAAGGAAAAACAGCCCATCACGACCAACTCGGCAGTGCCGTTCCCGTCTACTGCGGTGGCGGCCGAAGCAGCCCGGGACGAGGAAGGCGTGGCCAAGGGCGACACGGCCTACAACCAGCAGCCGGAGCATGCGCCGACACTGGACGGGCTTCCCGCGCCTGTCCCCGAACCGCAGCAGCCGGATGTCGACACGGGTCGTACGCCCAAGATGGAAGCGGACCAGGTCAGCGTGTTCTATGGCGAGAAGCAGGCGCTGAAGAGCGTCTCCATCCAGATCCACGACGACAAGGTTACCGCCTTCATCGGCCCGTCGGGATGCGGCAAATCGACCTTCCTGCGCTGCCTCAACCGCATGAACGACACCATCGCCGGTGCGCGGGTCACGGGCGATATCCGGCTGGACGGGCAGGATATCAACGCCCCCGACATGGACGTGGTGCAACTCCGCGCCCGGGTCGGCATGGTGTTCCAGAAACCCAACCCGTTTCCAAAATCGATCTATGAGAACGTCGCCTACGGCCCCCGCATCCATGGCCTCGCCGCCGGGAAGGCCGACATGGACGTGATCGTCGAAAAGTCCCTGAAGCGAGCCGGCCTATGGGATGAGGTCAAGGACCGGTTGCAGGAAAGCGGCACCGCGCTGTCCGGCGGCCAGCAGCAGCGCTTGTGCATCGCCCGCGCCATCGCGGTCGATCCCGAGGTCATCCTGATGGACGAGCCCTGCTCGGCGCTCGATCCCATCGCGACAGCCAAGATCGAGGAACTCATTCACGAACTGCGCGGCCGCTATGCGATCGCGATCGTCACCCACAATATGCAGCAGGCGGCGCGGGTGTCGCAGCGAACCGCCTTCTTCCACCTCGGCGAGCTGATCGAATACGGCAAGACCACCAACATCTTCACCAACCCGCGTGAACAACGCACGCAGGACTACATCACCGGCCGCTACGGCTGAGTTGGAGCAACCGAATGGCGACCCAGGGACATACGCTCAAGGCCTTCGACGAGGATCTCGACCGCCTGCGCGCGCTCATCTCCGAGATGGGCGGCTTGGCCGAGCATGCCATCGGCGAGGCGATGCGCTGCCTGACCGAACGTGACACGGACGGTGCGCATCAGATCATCGAGGAGGACAAGCGCCTCGATGCGCTCGAGGTCGAAACCGAAAAACGCGTCGTTCAATTGATCGCCCTGCGCGCACCGATGGCGGGCGACCTGCGCGACGTCGTCGCTGCGCTCAAGATCTCGGGCGTGGTCGAGCGGATCGGCGACTACGCCAAGAACATCGCGAAACGCGTTCCCTTGCTGGAGGATGCGGGCAAGATCGAGCCGATCAGCCTGCTTCCGGAAATGGCCCGCATCGCCTCCGGCATGGTCCACGACGTGCTGAACGCTTTCGTCAACCGCGATGCGCAGGCGGCCATCAAGGTGTGCGAGCGCGACAAGGCGGTGGACGACTTCTACGACTCCATTTTCCGCACCCTGCTTACCCACATGATGGAAAATCCGCACAACATCGGCCAGGCGGCGCACCTGCTGTTCGTTGCCAAGAACGTCGAGCGGGTCGGCGATCACGCCACCAACATCGCCGAGATGGTCTACTACGCCGCCACCGGGCGTCACTTGGGCGAACGGACCAAGGGTCCGGACGCGACGGATCTCCGCTAATGGGCGCGAAGCAACTCCTCCTCGTCGAGGACGACAAGTCGCTGGCCGAGCTGATCGGCTTCCACTTCGATCGCGCGGGCTACAACGTCACCCGCACCGGTGACGGCGAGGAAGCGCTGATCCTGGTCGAGGAGATCAAGCCGGACCTGGTCGTGCTCGATTGGATGATCGAGGGCATTAGCGGGATCGAGGTGTGCCGCCGCCTTCGACGCCGGCCCAGCACTGCCAACCTGCCGATCGTGATGCTGACCGCGCGCGGCGAGGAAGACGACCGGGTCCGCGGGCTGGAAACCGGAGCGGACGATTATGTCACCAAGCCGTTCAGCCCGAAGGAACTGGTTGCACGCGCAGGCGCCGTTTTGCGCCGCGTCAGGCCCGCGCTCGCCGCCGAGCAGCTGGAATATGCCGGGCTGGAGATGGATCTCGCCGCCCACCGCGTCCGTCGCGATGGACAGCCGGTCACCCTTGGGCCGACAGAATACCGCCTGCTGCGCCATTTCCTTGAGAACCCGGGCCGCGTTTACTCGCGCCAGCAGCTGCTCGAAACGGTCTGGCCGCACAGCGAGGATATCGAATTGCGCACCGTAGACGTTCACATCCGCCGCCTTCGCCTGGCGCTTGGCGAGCCCGACATCATCCGGACCGTCCGTTCGGCGGGCTATGCACTGGATTCTGAAGGCACGGCCTAGCTAGGCGCGTCGGTCATCAGCGCTTAAGAGCGCTTGCATGTCTCGTCGCAAGAAGTCGCATCAATCCCACGGTTCCGCCCAGCGTCCGCGTTTCTGGGGGAAGCACGCGGTCGCCGCTGCCCTCGACAATCCCGAACGCCGGGTGCTCAAGGCCTGGTCGACCCGCGAGGCGGCCGGTTTCATGAACTTTCCGCCGGAGCTTCCGGTCACGTTCGCGGACGTGGCCGACCTTGCCCGGCTCGTGCCCAACGACGCTCCGCACCAGGGCGTGGTGGTCGAGGCCGAGCCGCTGGAGGACCTGTGGCTCGGCGATCTGCTCGCCCAAGCCGAGGAACGCTCGACACTGCTGGTCCTCGACCAGGTCACCGATCCCCATAACGTGGGGGCCATCCTCCGCTCCGCTGCCGCATTCGGCGCCCTCGGGATCGTCACCCAGGATCGCCATTCGCCACCGGAGGGAGGGGTCCTCGCCAAGGCCGCATCGGGCGCCCTGGAAAGGGTCCCGTGGGTTCGCGTGGTCAATCTTGCCCGAGCCTTGGAGGAAATCGCGGAGGCCGGCTTCTGGCGTATCGGGCTGGCAGGCGATGCGAAGAGCGACCTTAAGCACGCCCTCGGACCGAAGCGGATCGCGCTGGTCCTCGGGGCCGAAGGGCCTGGCATGCGCGCCAATACCCGCGAGCATTGCGACGCGCTCGCCCGCCTGCCGATCAGCGATGCGGTGGAGAGCTTAAACGTCTCCAACGCCGCCGCCGTGGCGCTTTACGCGGCCACCGTCGCCTGATGGTTCGTACCCGGGACACACTCGACGCCGGCCTCGACCACCTTGCTTCCGCGGAACCTGCCTTTGCGCGGGCGCTTTCGACCCACGGTCGTCCCGAACCGCGCAACAGTGAGCCCGGCGTCACCACGCTTCTGCGCACGATCGTCGGCCAACAGGTCAGTGTCGCCGCCGCACGATCTATGTGGAGCAAGCTGGAAGGCGGTTTTGGCAGCTCGCCCGACCTCCAGCGGATCCTTGATTCCAGTGACGACGAATTGCGGGCGCTTGGCCAGTCACGGCAGAAAGCGGGCTATCTGCGCAGCTTGGCTGGCCTTGTGCTGACTGGCGAACTCGACCTCGCCAACCTTCCGGCCGACGACGAGGAAGCCATCGCCCTGTTGACCCGAATCAAGGGGATTGGTCGCTGGTCCGCGGAAATCTACCTGTTGTTCGCGGAGGGTCGCGCCAACGTCTTTCCGGCGGGCGATCTGGCAGTGCAGATCGAACTTGGCCGACTGCTCGGCCACGAGACCCGCCCGAGCGAGAAGCTGCTTCGCACGCTGGCCGAGCCCTGGTCGCCCTATCGGGGGGCGGCGGCCGTGCTGGCCTGGCACAGCTATAACAGTCAAGTGATCTAGGCGGCCTCGTCGAGCACCACCCAGGTCGGGGCGTGATCGCTGGCCTTTTCCTCACCCCTCGCCCAGCGGTCAACACCAGCGACCCGCAGCCGATCGGTCGCGGTTGGTGACAGCAACAGATGATCGATCCGGAACCCGGCGTCGCGCTGCCAGCAGCCGGCGGTATAATCCCAGAAGGTGTAGAGCTTGTCTTCGGTCGGGTGCAGCGCCCGCAGCGCGTCGGTCCAGCCCTGATAGAGGATTCGCCGCCACGCCGCCCGCGTTTCCGGCTGGATCAGCGCGTCATTGGCTGCCGCCTTGGCCGAAAAAACATCGCGATCCTCCGGCAGCACGTTCCAGTCGCCCGCCAGCACGACTGGCCGTTCGTCTGCCAGCAGTCCAAGCGAATGCGCTCTCAGCCGCTCCATCCATCGCAGCTTGTAGTCGAACTTCTCCGTTCCGATCGGATTGCCATTGGGCAGGTAGAGCGAGGCGACAATGATATCGCCGACTTCGGCCTCGATGTAGCGCGAATGGCTATCATCCGGATCGCCGGGCAGGCCGACGCGGCGAAGGTGCGGGGTGCTGCCGCGAGCCAGGATTGCGACCCCGTTGAAGCCCTTCTGCCCATGCCATACCGCGCCGTAGCCGGCCGCCTCGATATCGCCGATTGGAAGCGACTCGTCGGCGCATTTCAGTTCCTGCAGGCATGCGACGTCCGGCTGCTCCCGCTCGAGCCATTCCAGGAGGCGCGGCAAACGCGCGCGGATACCGTTGATATTGAAGGAGGCGATCTTCATGGGCCCGCCCTAGCCCGCCCGGCTCAGATCGAAAAGCTGGACCCGCAGCCGCAGCCGCTGGCGGCATTGGGGTTGGTCACCTTGAACGCCGCTCCGCCCAGGTCTTCGACATAGTCCACTGCGGAACCGTCGACGAGGTCGAGGCTGATCGGGTCGACCACCAATTTCACGCCCTCGGTCTCGGCAACCTGATCATCCGCCGCAACCTGTTCGGCCAAGGCGAATTTGTAGGAAAAACCGGCGCAACCCCCGCCATCGACGGCCAGCCGCAGCAAGGCCGGCTTGCCCTGCTTGGCAGCGATCACGGCCACGCGCTTGGCGGCAGAGGGTGTCAGGGTCAGCATGATGGGGACGAGATAGGCAGCGCCAGCGGGCGCCGCAAGCTTACTTGGCGCGATTGGTCTTGGGGCCGCCCAGCGCCACCGCGTCCATCGATGCGCCGCCCGAACGGTTGCGCAGGGCCAGGATGTAGTCGGTCGACTTCATGAATGGGATCGGGTTCACTGCGCGACCGTCGATCCGCACTTCATAGTGAAGGTGGCTGCCGGTCGAGCGGCCGGTGGAACCCATGCGCCCGATCAGGTCTCCGCGCTTCACGCGCTGGCCCGGACGGACCGAGACACCCGAAAGGTGAGCGTAACGAGTTTCGATCCCGCGGCCATGATCGAGCTTGATGAGATTGCCGTACCCGCCATTGTGCCAGCCGGCGCTGCTGACCAGGCCGTCGGCGGTGGCGTAGATCGGCGTACCCACCGGACCCGACAGGTCGATCCCGGCGTGCATCGCGGCACGACCCTGGAACGGATCCGAACGAACACCGAAGCTGGAGGTAAAGGCGGCCGTCTTGACCGGCTTGTCGGACGGAACGGTCACAACGCCGTCCTGCAGGCTGTCGAGCTTCTTCCAGCTGTTGAACAACGCCTTGAACGTGGGGTCGGCGCCCTTGGTCACAGGCTCGAACGGACCGCCGACGCCGCCGATCTTGGACGGAGTGAGTCCAAGCTTGCGAAGTTCCTGCGCAGTCATCTTGTACCGGGCTTCCAGCGCCTTGGCGACCAAAGCGGCCTGCTCCGCCTGGGCCGCTTCGACCTTGGCCAGCGGCCCAGTCGCGGCGACTGCTGCGGCTGCGGCTGCTTCCGTCAGCAATTTCGGATCGACTTCCTCACCCGCCAGCATGGCTTCGATCAATGCCTGTCGCTGCTCCAGCATGTGGGCGCGCTCTTCGATCTCACCGCTCGCAGGCATAGCAACCGACACGACCTTGGTCGGGACTTGCTTCGCAGTCAGGATGTTGGTGGCAGCGAACAGCGACCAGCCAATCAACAACAGGGTGGCCAGCAGAAACAGCGCCTGAACCGGCACCGACAGGCGGATCCGACGCAGCTTCGCGCCATCATGCACGAACAGGTCGCGGCTGCGGAACAGGCCGTTCGAAGCGGTCAGTGCGTGCGCCATGCGAAGTCGTCGCTCCCAATCTCTACTCAACGAACTAAAAGGTCGCGCCAACACGGCGCGGCTCCGTCCGAAATGTCAGGAGCTCCCCAGCCCCAGTCTGCACAAGCCAATTGCCCTTCGGCAGGTGCTGACGACCATGAAGAAACCCGCGTTGGTTAATGTTTTCAACTCATTCCGGTGGGTCGCGGGACGAACGGCGGCGATGAAGCGATGAAATGAGCCGAGTCGCTGATTTTTGTTGGGTTCGGCGGGAACAAAATCCAAAGTTATCCACACAATCGAATCAATCTCGCCGTTGGCTTGTCATCCCCGCAGAGCCCGCTAGAGCTGCTGGCGGGCCACGCCGTCCCAACGCGGCGCGTGCTCTCTGCGAGGAGAGTTATGATGACTGACACACCCCTTCCCGCTGCGGGTTCGCAGCGGGCGAAGCCGACGTCCCGTCCCGCGCGTCCCTTCTTTTCGTCCGGTCCCTGCGCCAAGCCGCCCGGCTGGTCCGCCGACAAGCTCCGCGTTGAAAGCCTGGGCCGCTCACACCGGTCCAAACTTGGCAAATCCCGCCTCGCCCACTGTATCGACTTGATGCGCGAGGCGCTCGAACTGCCGGCAACCCATCGTATCGGAATTGTTCCCGGCTCGGACACTGGCGCTTATGAAATGGCGATGTGGACCATGCTCGGCGCCCGTCCCGTGACGGCCCTTGCATGGGAAAGTTTCGGCGAAGGCTGGGTGACCGACGCCGTCGAGCAGCTGGACCTCGATCCGACGGTTGTTCGCGCCGACTATGGCCACCTCCCCGACCTGGCCCAGGTCGACTGGAGCAACGATGTGCTGTTTACCTGGAACGGCACCACTTCGGGTGTGCGGGTGCCCGATGGCAATTGGATCGCGGCGGACCGTCAGGGGCTGAGCTTTGCCGACGCAACCAGCGCGGTGTTCGCCTATGACCTGCCGTGGGACCGGATCGACGTCGCCACCTTCTCCTGGCAGAAGGTGCTCGGTGGAGAGGGCGCCCACGGGGTACTGATCCTCGGGCCGCGCGCGGTCGAGCGGCTGGAAAGCTACACGCCCGCCTGGCCGCTTCCCAAGCTGTTCCGCCTGACATCGAAGGGCAAGCTGATCGAGGGCATCTTCAAGGGCGAGACGATCAACACCCCGTCCATGCTGGCGGTCGAGGATGCGATCTTCGCACTGGAATGGGCCCGGGGACTTGGCGGACTGCACGGCCTCATCGCCCGCTCCGACGCCAATGCCGCGGCCTTGGACCGGTTCGTCGAGGTTCGACCCTGGCTGTCGCACCTCGCGACCGACCCGGCGACCCGCTCACGCACCAGCGTGTGCCTGACGCTGGCCGGCGCTGACGAGGCGCGGATCAAGGCGATCGCTGCGCTGTTGGAAGCCGAAAATGTCGCCTACGACATTGCCGGCTACCGGGACGCGCCGCCGGGTCTTCGCATCTGGTGCGGGGCCACGGTCGCCACTCAGGACATTGTTGCCCTCGGCCCCTGGCTGGACTGGGCATGGGCCGAGACGGCACCTTGATCCGTCACCCCCGCGAAGGCGGGGATTTATCTCGTGAAACTATCACATGCGCGAAGACCGGGAGATGGATTCCCGCTTTCGCGGGAATGACGAGGGAAATATGACCGTGAAAGTCCTCATCTCCGACAAGATGGACCCCAAGGCTGCCGCCATCTTCCGCGAACGCGGCATCGAGGTGGACGAGATCACAGGCAAGTCTCCCGACGAACTCGCTGCGATCATCGGTGATTATGACGGCCTCGCGATCCGCTCCTCCACCAAGGTCACCGCCGGGCTGCTTGATCATGCCGCAAGGCTGAAAGTGGTCGGCCGCGCCGGGATCGGGGTCGACAATGTCGACATTCCCGCCGCCACGGCACGCGGCGTAGTGGTCATGAACACTCCGTTCGGCAATTCCATCACCACCGCGGAACACGCCATCGCATTGATGTTCGCGCTCGCCCGCCAGCTGCCGGAGGCGGACGCCTCGACCCAGGCGGGCAAGTGGGAAAAGAACCGCTTCATGGGCGTCGAACTGACCGCCAAGACATTGGGCCTGATCGGTGCCGGCAACATCGGTTCGATCGTCGCCAGCCGCGCGCTTGGCCTCAAGATGAAGGTCATCGCCTTCGACCCCTTCCTGACGCCCGAACGCGCGCTCGAACTAGGCGTGGAAAAGGTCGAGCTGGACGAATTGCTCCGCCGCTCCGACTTCATCACGCTGCACACCCCGCTCACCGACCAGACCCGCGGCATCTTGTCGCGCGATAATCTGGCCAAGACGAAGGCCGGCGTGCGGATCATCAATTGCGCCCGCGGCGGCCTGATCGACGAGGCGGCGCTGAAGGACGCACTCGACAGCGGCCAGGTCGCCGGCGCGGCCCTCGACGTGTTCGAGACCGAGCCCGCCACCGCCTCACCCCTGTTCGGCACGCCCGGCTTCATCTCCACCCCCCACTTGGGGGCGTCGACCAGCGAGGCGCAGGTCAATGTCGCCATCCAGGTCGCCGAACAGATGAGCGACTTCCTGCTGGCGGGCGGAGTCGCCAACGCCATCAACATGCCTTCGCTCTCCGCCGAGGAAGCGCCCCGCCTGAAGCCCTACATGGCGTTGGCCGAGAAGCTGGGAAAGCTGCTAGGCCAGATCCTCGGCGAGGAAGTCCGCTCGGTCGCGGTCGAAGTGGAGGGCGCCGCCGCCGAGCTGAACCAGAAGCCGATCACCGGCGCCGTGCTGGCCGGCCTGATGGGCACCTATTCCCAGACGGTGAACATGGTGAACGCACCGTTCCTGGCGAAGGAACGCGGCCTCGACGTTCGCGAAATTCGGCATGACCGCGAAGGCGATTACCACACGCTGGTGCGCGTGACCGCCGGCACGGACCGGGGCGAACGCTGCGTCGCCGGCACCCTGTTCGGCCACCAGGCGCCGCGTCTGGTTGATATCTTCGGCGTGGCCGTGGAGGCGGAACTGAACGGCGCCATGCTCTACATCGTCAACGATGACTCGCCGGGCTTCATCGGCAAGCTCGGCAGCACGCTTGGCGATGCCGGCATCAATATTGCCACCTTCAACCTCGGCCGCCGTGCCGCTGGCGGCGAAGCGGTCGCGCTGGTCGCGGTGGACGATCCGGTCGGGCCGGAAGTGGTGCAACAGCTTTCCCGGCTCAAAGGGGTGCGCGAAGTGGTGCCGCTCAGCTTTTAAAGGGCGAGGCCGCGCGCCAGAAGCGCACTGATCGCAAGGATCAGCGCGCCTATCCATCCTCGGGACAGGCCGGTCGAGTGTTGAACTGGACGCATCACCCCCTTGCCAATAGGAGCGCACGCTGAATCGCGGATGACCGCGATGTTCAGGAAGGACTGTCTTGTGGGCAATGTTACCGTCATCGGCGCGCAATGGGGCGACGAGGGCAAGGGCAAGATCGTCGACTGGCTCGCCAGCCGCGCCGACGTGGTGGTCCGCTTCCAGGGCGGTCATAACGCCGGTCACACGCTGGTGGTCGGCGGCGAGGTCTACAAGCTCTCGCTGCTGCCGAGCGGCATCGTTCGCGGCACGCCGTCCATCATCGGCAACGGCGTGGTGCTCGACCCCTGGGCGCTGCGCGACGAAGTGACCCGCATTCGCGCCCAGGGCGTCGCGGTCACGCCCGAGGTCCTGCGCATTGCCGAGACCTGCCCGCTGATCCTTCCCATCCACCGCGACCTCGACGCGCTGCGCGAGGACGCGTCGGGCGCCGGCAAGATTGGCACCACTCGCCGCGGCATCGGTCCGGCCTATGAGGACAAGGTCGGCCGCCGCGCCATCCGCGTCTGCGACCTGGCGCATCTCGACGAGCTGGACCCGCTGCTCGACCGCCTGTGCGCTCACCACGACGCGCTTCGCGCCGGCTTCGGCCACCCGCCGGTCGATCGAGAGCAGCTGCGCGCCGACCTGTCGGAGATCGCCGACTTTGTGCTTCAATTCGCTCGCCCCGTCTGGGTGGACCTCGACGAGGCCCGCGGCCAGGGCAAGCGCATCCTGTTCGAAGGGGCGCAGGGCGTGCTGCTCGACGTCGACCACGGCACCTACCCCTTCGTGACCTCCTCCAACACCGTCGCGGGGACGACCGGTAGCGGCAGCGGCACGGGGCCGGGCGCGGCCGGCTTCGTGCTTGGCATCGTCAAGGCCTACACCACCCGTGTCGGCTCCGGCCCCTTCCCGACCGAGCTCCACGACGAGGTCGGCCAGCGGCTCGGCGAGCGCGGGCGTGAGTTCGGCACCGTCACCGGCCGCCAGCGCCGCTGCGGCTGGTTCGACGCCGTGCTGGTCCGTCAGGCCGTCGCGGTCAGCGGTGTCACCGGAATTGCGCTGACCAAGATCGACGTGCTGGACGGGCTGGAAACGGTAAAGGTCTGCACTGGCTACCGCGTCGATGGGCGTGAGTTCAGCTACCTGCCTCCGCACACCGCCGACCAGAAGCGGGTCGAGCCGATCTACGAGGAGATGGAAGGCTGGACCGGCACCACCGCCGGCGCACGATCGTGGGCCGACCTCCCCGCCCAGGCGATCAAGTACATCCGCCGCGTCGAAGAGTTGATCCGCTGCCCGGTCGCGCTGGTCTCGACCTCGCCGGAGCGGGACGACACGATCCTGGTGCGCGATCCGTTCGCAGGCTAGGCAACCGTAGCCTTGACGAACGGTTAAAGGTCAATGCCCGAAGCTGACGGTCACCACTCGAATTGAGCGCTCGCTACGATCCGGTCGGGAGGGCGGGCTGGTTTCTCCGTCGCATGTTCCGCCAGGTCTGGTTGAGGGCAACGCTATTCAGTCTGGCCGGGATTTCAGCAGCGCTCCTGGCATCCGTTGTCGGGCCGTATATCCCCTACCAGCCCGATCTGACGCTGGCTTCTGGATCGGTCGACGACATATTGACGATCCTTGCCAGTTCCATGCTGGCGGTCACGACCTTTTCGCTTTCCATCATGGTGTCGGCCTACGCCGCCGCGACGTCCAATGCCACGCCACGCTCGACGAAGCTGCTCCGGGCCGATCGCCTTGCTCAAAATACGCTGTCGACATTCCTCGGCGCGTTTCTGTTCAGCATCGTTGGGATCATTGGGCTGTCCGCTGGCCTGTACCAGAGCCAAGGCCGCGTGCTGCTCTTTCTTGCAACGCTGGTGGCGCTGCTGGTTGTCGTCACGGCCATGCTCCGCTGGATCGAGCATCTTGGCCGCTTCGGTCGAGTTAGCGACACGATCATTCGGGTGGAGGAAGCCGCAAGAGCTCCGCTACTTGCCCTCGCCGACGAGCCATTCGGCGGCGGGGTCGCGCCGGTTCCAGTCCCGACCGCCGCCAAGGCGATCCGATCGCCCGCGAATGGTTATGTGCAGCACGTCGATATCGAACAACTGGAGAAGATTGCGAGCGAGGAAGGGCTGGCGCTTCATGTGGACGCCATTCCCGGAACGCTGATCCACTCGTCGAGGCCCTTGCTTCACGTCGAACCGGCGGTTGGCGAGGAGGTTGGGGAAGCCCTGATTGAATGCTTCTCCATCGGTAAGGAACGCGAGTTCGATCATGATCCGCGCTACGGCCTCGTGGTTCTGTCGGAAATTGCGTCCCGAGCACTGTCCCCCGCGGTGAACGATCCGGGCACGGCGATTGAGGTGGCCGGCGCGGGCATGCGGCTGTTCGTGGATTTCGCCAAGGAGTCTGCGGTGCGTCAGCCCTCAGTGAAAGGCTGCGCCCGTGTTTATGTGAAGCCCTTGGAACCGAAGGATCTTCTCTTTGCCTTCATCAACCCTATAGCGCGGGACGGCGCCGCGATGCTCGAGGTTCAGGAGCGGCTCCTGGCAGTGTTGCAGGCCGTTGCGGACACTGCGCCGGGCATGTTTAGAGAGGCTGCTCGGGAACATGCTCATCGTATCGTCCAGCGCGCAGAAGATGCCATGAAGAGCGCTGACGACCGACAACTTTTGCGAGAAAGCGCCCGGCAGCTGCTCTCCGGCGATTAGACGGTCGCGATATCCGGTGCGTCCTCGGCTTTCATGCCGACCACATTGTATCCAGCGTCGACGTGGTGCACCTCACCCGTCACGCCCGACGCCAAATCCGAAAGCAGATACAGCCCCGCCCCGCCGACATCCTCGATCGTCACGTTGCGACGCAGCGGCGCGTTATATTCGTTCCACTTCATGATGTAGCGGAAGTCCCCGATGCCGCTCGCCGCCAGCGTCTTGATCGGGCCGGCGCTGATCGCGTTGACCCGCACCCCATCGGGCCCGAGGTCGCTCGCAAGATACTTTACCGACGTCTCCAGTGCGGCCTTGGCCACGCCCATGACGTTGTAATGCGGGATGACCTTCTCCGCGCCGTAATAGCTCAGCGTCAGCATCGCGCCCCCCGGCTGCATCATCCGCGCCGCGCGCTGCGCGCAGGCGACGAAGCTGTAGACCGAGATGTTCATGGTCACGAGGAAGTTGTCGAGGCTGGTGTCGACGAACTTGCCGCGCAGCTCGTTCTTGTCCGAAAAGCCGATCGCGTGGACCAGAAAGTCCAGCCCGCCCCAGCGCTCCTGCAGAGCGGCGAACGTGCGATCCAGCCCGGCCATGTCCGACACGTCGCAATCGATCAACAGGTCCGAGCCGAGCTGTTCCGCCAGCGGCCGCACCCGCTTCTCCAGCGCTTCGCCCTGATAGCTGAATGCCATCTCCGCGCCCGCCTCACCCAGCTTCTGGGCAATCCCCCACGCCAGCGAACGATCGTTCGCGAGGCCCATGATCAGCCCCCGCTTGCCCTGCATCAGCCCCGTCATACCGCGATGCTTCCCCTGCTTTCGTCTTCCACGTCTTCGCCCGGTGCGGGCTCCTCGACTTCGAGGCTGTCCTTGAACGGCCCCTCGAACACCTCGCCCTTTAGCGCCACGGCATCGGTTTCGGCCAGCGCGGCATTCAGTTCGGCACCCATCACCACGCCCAGGCCCACCACGAAGAAGAACAACAGCGCGATCATCACGCCTGCCAGGCTGCCGTAGGTGAGGCTGTAGCCGCCCGCCAGGCCGATCGCCTCCGGCAGAAGTTCGGCAGTGCCCAGCCACCATAGCGTGACCAACAGGGCGCCCGGCCACTTGCGGCAGGTCCGCTTGCGATAGCGCGATGGGGTCAACACGACGAAGATGGCGTAGATCGTCCCGTACAAGGCGACCGCCGGCACGATGCGATAGATCTGAATCAGTGACGCAACGTCCCCGAACTGGGGAAATTGCGCGACGATCAGCTTTTCGACCGACGACATCATCACCGACGCTGCGAAGGCGATCATCAACAGCAGCACCGACCCCAGGATGAACGCCACGGAGATCAAACGATATTCCCAGAACGGCGCGCTGAATTGGGTTCCATAGGCCCTGCGGAGGATGTCGCGGATCGTCTCGGTGAAGCTGGTCGCGGTCCATAACCCGACCAGGGCGCCGAACCACAACAGGGGCCCGGTGCGCGCCGTTAGTACTTCTTGGATAGGTCCGCGCAGCACGTTCGCCACGTCGGGCGGCAATTGCTGCAACACGGTGGCCACTGCCTGCGCGCTGTCCTCGCTGCGACCGAACAGCTGCGCCAACGCCGCCACGACGATGAAGAAGGGAAACATCGACAGCAGCGCCAGATAGGCAAGGTTGCCGGCATGAATGAAACCGTCGTTGTAGACGCCGACCGCAACCCGTTTGACGATCTCGAACGGCTTGGTTCCGGGCTTCACCCGCTCCACCACGCGCTCGCCGAACTTGGCCTTGATCTCCGCCAGGCGCCGGCGCCGGGCTTCCGGAGAGTGCGGTGAAATACCCTGCATCAGCGGCCTAGACGCCCAGACCGGCCCGAGGGTTGCCTCCACCGGCCCAATCGGCCGCAAACCGTTCCAATGCTGCGTCACCCGCCGGCAGGTCGACCGCCAGCGTCACCAGCTGGTCGCCCTTTGCCCCGCCCTTGGCAGAAAAGCCGCGTCCCTTGATCCGCAGCACCTTGCCGGACGTGGCTCCCTTGGGCACGGTCAACATCACCGGACCGGCCGGGGTCGGAACCTTGATCTTGGCCCCCAGCACCGCCTCTTTCAGCGTGATTGGAAGGGTCAGGCGAACATCGTTACCGTCCCGCGTAAAGAAACGATGTGGCTCAATCACCAGCTGGATGATGGCATCGCCGGCGCCGCCCGGCCCGGCTTCACCCCGTCCGGCGAGCCGGATCTTGGTGCCGTCCTCGACGCCGGCAGGCAATTTGAGATCGATCGTCTTGCCGTCGGCCAGCGTCACGCGCTGCGGTTCCTGCGTCGCGGCGTCGATGAACGGGACAGTCAGGCGATAGACGACGTCCGCGCCCTTCTGCGGGGGAGCGTTGCGCCGGCCGAACGGGCTTGCCCCGCCGCGCGCGCCGCCACCACGGTTGAACAGGCCTTCGAACAGGTCGGACAAATCCGCAGTGTCTCCGCTGAATCCCCCGGGGAAACCCTCGAACCCGCCCGGCCCGCCTCCGCCGCCGGTGCGGGCGCCGCCATAACCACCGCCGCCAAAGCCGCCGCCGAAGGGCATTTTGGGATTGCCCTCCTCGTCGATCTCGCCGCGGTCATAACGCGCCCGCTTGTCCTTGTCCGACAATAGGTCATAGGCCGCCGTCACCTGCGCGAAGCGCTCGGCCGCCTTGGGGTTGTCCTTGTTCTTGTCGGGGTGAAGCTGCTTGGCGAGACTGCGATACGCCTTCTTGATCTCGGCGTCGTCCGCTCCGCGCTTGACCCCGAGCCGTGCGTACAAATCCATAACCGAGGCTCTTAGGGCAGAAGTTCGTTTGCGCGCTAGTGAGTTTGCCTTGCCCGGGTGCCAAGCCTATTTGCGCCGCCATGGCCGACGACCCATTCGCTCTGTTCGAAACCTGGTTTGCCCAGGCGCAAGAACAGGAACCCAACGATCCCGATGCGATGGCGATTGCCACGGCCACGCCTGACGGCCGGCCGTCGGTGCGAATGGTTCTCCTGCGCCGTCACGGGCCGGAGGGCTTCGGCTTCTTCACGAACCTGCAAAGCCGCAAGGGGGAAGAGATTGCCGCCAATCCCTGCGGCGCGCTGTGCATCCATTGGAAATCGCTGCGCAAGCAGGTGCGCGCCGAAGGCCGGCTTGAGCGGCTCAGCGATGCGGATGCGGACGAATATTTCGCCAGCCGCTCGCGCGACAGCCGGATCGGCTCGTGGGCCTCGGACCAGTCCCGCCCCCTGGATAGCCGCGCGACGTTCGAACAGCGCGTCGAAGAAGCACAGGCCCGCTTCGCCGACGCGCCCGAAGTCCCGCGCCCGCCGCACTGGTCGGGCTTCCGGCTGGTGCCAGACCGAATCGAATTCTGGGAAGACCGCCCTTCCCGCCTGCATCATCGTCGCCTGTTCGTGCGCACGGGATCGGGCTGGGCAGAAGGGCTGCTCTATCCATGAGAGTGACCGGTGACGCGCGTTCCCGCCTGACCCAACGCGCGGCGATGGCCAGCATCGCGATGGCCTTGAGCCTGCTGATCGCCAAGGCATGGGCGTCGATCGCAACCGACTCCACCGCGATGCTCGGCAGCCTTGCCGACACGGCGCTTGATTTGGTCGCCAGCATCGTCACGCTGGTTGGCGTTCGTATCGCGGCGTTGCCGGCGGACACCGACCATCGCTTCGGCCACGGCAAGGCGGAGGCGCTGGTTGCGCTGGGCCAGGTGGTTCTGATCGCTGCATCCGCGCTGGGCATCGGCTGGCGCGCGATCGACCGGCTGATCAACGGCGCTCCGACGGCCAACGCCGAGCTTGGGATCGGGGTCAGCATCGCCGCGATGGCCGCCACGATGCTGCTGCTCGCCTATCAAAAGCGCGTCATCGCCCGCACCGGCAGCATCGCCATCCGGACCGACAACATCCACTACAAGTCGGACCTGTTCCTCAACGGCGCGGTGATCGCGGCGCTGGTGCTCGACCAATGGCTCAGGATCCGCGGTGCCGACGCCGCCTTCGGGATCGCCATCGCGGTCTGGCTGCTGTGGGGCGCGTGGCGCGCCGCCGGCGATTCCGTCAACCAGCTGATGGACGCGGAATGGCCGGTCGAGAAGAGGGCCGCTTTCCTCGCCGCCTGCGCCGACTATCCGGAATTGAAGGGCATCCACGACGTCCGCACCCGGTCCAGCGGCGCGCACGACTTCATCCAATTCCACTGCTGGGTACCGGAGGAATGGTCGGTGCGCGAAGCGCATGATCGGATGGACGCGGTCGAAGAGGACCTGCAGCGCCGCTTTCCCGGCGTGGAGATCTTTCTTCACCTCGATCCCGAGGGGCACACCGACCGTGAGGGCATGCTGCCGCACGAGTTGACGGAAACCCGATGATCCTCCCCTTCTTCCAGGTCGATGCCTTCGCCCCGCGACCCCTGACCGGCAATCCCGCTGCAGTGATGCCGCTGGAAGAATGGCTGCCGGATCAGCAGCTGCAGGCAATTGCGGCCGAGAACAATTTGAGCGAGACCGCCTTCACCGTGCCCCTCGCCGACGGATCGGCCGATTATCATCTTCGCTGGTTCACCCCGACGGTGGAGGTCGACATGTGCGGCCACGCCACCCTCGCCGCGGGACACGTCTTGCTCACCGGCGACGCGGTCACCTTCCAGACCCGTTCCGGCATCCTGTCCGTGCGGCGCGATGAAGACCTGCTCCAACTTGATCTGCCCGCAGCCACCGTTGAAGCGGGCGACGCGCCCGAAGCGCTCGCAGCACTTGGAGTTGCTGGCGAGGTGCATCGCGGTCGCGGCGGCAATGGTTCGGTGATCGTCTCGCTGCCGGATGAGGACGCGGTTCGCGCCGTCCGTCCCGACTTCGCGGCGCTCCGCAACATCCCCTCGCTGGTGATGGTCACGGCCCCCGGCCGGGACACGGCGATCGCCAGCCGCGTGTTCGCAGCCTACCATGGCATCGACGAGGATCCCGTCACCGGGTCTGCTCACGCCGCGCTCGTGCCCTTGTGGGCGCCGCGCCTTGGCCGGACCCGTTTTTCGGCGGGGCAGGTCGGCCCTCGCGGCGGCCTCCTCCAATGCGAACTCGCCGGTGACCGGGTCCTGCTCGGCGGCGAGTGCCGGACAGTGATCGAGGGAAGCTTTCAGCTCTAGGCCGCCAGCCGCTCCTTCAATGCGTCCAGGATCGGCAACTGGCTCTTGAGCATCAGTTGACGCGCCTCGTCCAACGTCATCCACCGCGCTTCGGCGACCTCGGGAAAGCGTTGCAATGCACCGCTCTTGGGCGGCCACTCCATCTCGAATTCGATGCTGCAGACCGCTTCCGGATCGAGATCGCCTTCTTCCGCGAAGACTTCCACGATCTTGCCACCCGCTTGCCGAACCCGGCAGAGATGATGCGGGACTTGAGTTAAAGCGGTGCCGGTTTCTTCCTCGAACTCGCGCAGTGCGGCTTCGGCCGGCGTTTCCCCCGTCTCCACCATCCCCTTCGGGATCATCCACGCGCCCTCGTCCTTGCTGCGCCAGAACGGGCCACCCGGCTTGACCAGCAGGACTTCGATCGCGCCCGTGTTGCGCCGCCACAGCAAGACCCCGGCGCTGAGCGGCGGCGCCATCAGGCCGCTGCGACGAGGTTTTGGTCGGCTGCTACCGTTTCTTCGATCCACCCGCCGCCGAGCAACCGGTCCTCCTCATAGATCACCGCCGCCTGACCGGGCGCGACGCCATATTCCGGGGAACGGAAACAGACCCGGTCGCCATCGAGCAAGGCCGGCACCGCCGGCGCCAGCGAGCGAACCTTGACGGTCACCTCCCGCTGTCCTTCGCCGATCCAGTTCATGGCGCTCAATCGCGCCTCCGCGATCGCCAGCGCCCGCCGGGGTCCGACCACCAGTCGCTGCTCGTCCGGCTCGATCCGAACCACGTAGAGCGGCTGCTTCTGCCCACCGATCTCGATCCCTCGACGCTGACCGACGGTGAAGTGCACGACACCCGGGTGGTGCCCAATCACCTGCCCGGCAAGGTCGACAATCTCGCCGGGAGAGGCCGTCGCCGGCCGCAGCCTCTTGACCAGTCCGGCATAATCGCCATCGGGCACGAAACAGATGTCCTGGCTGTCGGGCTTGGCGGCGACGATCAGGCCCTCCGCTTCCGCCAGCTTCCGCACTTCGCTTTTCGGCAGGTCGCCGAGGGGAAAGCGCAGGAAGTCGAGCTGCTCCCGCGTAGTGCCGTAAAGGAAGTAACTCTGGTCACGCGCCGGATCCCGGCCCTTGTGGAGCTCGGACCCGCCGGCACCCACGATCCGCCGGACATAATGACCAGTCGCCAGGCAATCGGCCCCGAGCTCACGAGCGAAGGCGATCAGGTCGGTGAACTTCACGCCCTGGTTGCACAGCGAACAAGGTACGGGCGTGCGGCCCCGGGCATATTCGTCGGCAAAGCGTTCGATCACGCCGCTGCGGAAGCGGCTTTCAAAATCCAGCACATAATGCGCGATGCCCAGCCGGTCGCACACGGTCCGCGCGTCATAGATGTCCTGCCCCGCGCAGCAGGCGCCCGAGCGCTTGGCGGCCTCGCCATGATCGTAAAGCTGCAAGGTCACGCCGATCACCTCGGCGCCCGTCCGCGCGGCCAGCGCGGCGACGACCGAGCTGTCGACGCCGCCCGACATGGCGACGACGATCCGGGCCTCGGAAACCGGGCGATCAAGTCCGAATTCGATGTGCATTGGTCAGGCTCTTTACCCGACATTCACTCATCGGGGCTAGGTGTTGCGGTCGAGAGGAACGCAATAGCTTGACCACGCACAACAGTCATATTCGAGCGGCCGCTCTGGTTCAGCGCACGCAGGTGCTGCGCGAACTGCCCCCACGCGAACGCCAGGCGTTCGTCCGCTTTCTTGCGCGCGGCGAGAACGGTGGGGAGGCACCGGGGCTTAGCGGTGCCTTTGCCGACAGCAGCCCGTCTCTGTTCGAGACAGCAAGGAAGGAGTGAATGGTCCGTTAACCCCCACGTTTCAGCTTTCCTTCAACGCCGTGCCGGTAAACCGGCCTCACGAACAGACCATTACCCATTCGTCGAGGAACTGATGCTCGAAAATCAGAAATTCCGTCCCCACCAGGTCATCGGCCCCCTCGGCGAGCCGCTGACCCTGGATTCGCTCCCGCCGCCCAGCACCACCCGGTGGGTTGTTCGGCGCAAGGCGGAAGTTGTGGCGGCCGTCGCAGGCGGGCTCCTGACCGTCGACGAGGTGTGCGAACGTTACAGCCTCAGCCTGGAGGAATTCGCCAGCTGGCAGCGCGCGGTGGATCGCAGCGGCATGCCTGGACTGCGGGTGACCAGGATCCAGCATTATCGCCAGGTGTACGAGCGGCAGCAGCGTTACTGACCTCCCCACGCTGGGAAACGAAGCTTTTTTCAATGCTCGTTTCGCAAGCGTTCTTAACTGTGTATGGTTCCTCCTGCGGAACAAGTCGGACCAGCGTGCGTCTTGTGACCGCAAGGCCTTGCGACGTTAATGCAAGGCCAATGACAGGAGGGAACGCATGCTTACCTGGATTTTGATCATCATCGTCGGCGGTATTCTTGGCTGGCTGGCGAGCATTGTGATGCGCACCGATGCGCAACAGGGCATCCTGCTCAATGTCGTCGTCGGCATCATCGGCGCGATCCTTGGCGGTCTGCTGCTCGCCCCGCTACTTGGCGGTGGATCGATCACCTCGGGCGATTTCTCGCTGCCCAACCTTCTGATCTCGCTGCTGGGTGCCATCATCCTGCTGGCGATCGTGAACCTGCTGCGTCGCGGTCGGGTGCGCTAAGCACTCGCTGTCACCAGCGGTTTCAATGGAGGGCCGCCCGGTTCACGCCGGGCGGCCTTTTCCTTTTTTCATCCTATTGCAGCTCAAAGCTCATCTGCAGGGTGACACTCAACTGCTGCTCGCCCGGGACGATCTCGGTCTTGGCCGCGGCATCGGCGGCCTCGGCACGCATGCCGGTGACCATGATCTCCGGTCCACGCACCACGCCAGGCTCACTGACCGACAATAGCCGGACCACACGCATGCCAAGCGATCGGGCATAAAGTTCTGCCCGCGCCCGGCCGGCCGCGAGGGCCCTGGTCCGCGCCTCATCGAGCGCGCTGTCCGGCTTGTCGATGGTCAGTGTCGGCCCGTTGATCGAGTTGGCGCCTTCCGCCACGAGAGCGTCCAGGATCCGGCCGGCATTGCGAATGTCCCGAAAGCGGACATTCAGCTGGTTGCTGGCCTGATAGCCGCTCAGTCGCGGCGGCTGCCGCTCCTGATAGACATAGTCGGGATTAAGGCTGACCGTGCTGGTCTGGATGTCCCGCTCGGCAATGCCGGCCCGGCGCAAAGCCGCCCGCACCCGCTCCATGCGGTCGGCGTTGGCGCTCAGCGCCTGGGTTGCCGTCTGGCCTCGCGTGACCACGCCCGCAGAGATGATCGCGATATCGGGGACACGGCTCACCTCCCCGGTGGCGCTGATATCGAGTCGCGTTCCACCGACCGCTTGCGCCACGACCGTCTGTGCGTTCGCACCGGTCGAGGCCATGGCTGCCCCAGCCAGCGCTGCCGCACCAACCAATTGCTTCAACATCGATCGAACTCCCGCCTTGCAAGACAATCAGCGAGCCGTGATGCGGACGGCTCGCTGGCCCCTTGCTGAACGGAAATTCTACAGGCGACGGCGCCGTCCGACCACCATGCGGTAGATGAACAGGATGATGAAGGCCCCGACGATAGCGGCCAGGAAACCGGCCGCCTCGCCGTCATCGTACCAGCCGACGGACTTGCCGATGAAACCGGCCAGCAATGCACCGGCGATGCCCAGCAGGATGGTGATGATACAGCCGCCCGGATCCTTGCCCGGCATCAGCAGCTTGGCGATTCCGCCCGCCAGCAGGCCGATGACGATCCAACCGATCACGCCATAACTTTCGATCATCAAATCACTCCCCTGTTGTGTCTCGGCCAGGACCTCACCAAATCCCGCTGCAACTGTAAACCGACGTTTGCGGCAACTGCGGCGTCATTGGTCGAAAAAGGATTGCGCTTAAGCGGCGTGCTGCGCCCTGTTGCCGCAACTGCCCTAATAACGTAATACAGTTGCCGCATTCGGCTGAGTGCGTCGACACAGGACGGAAGAATAGTGATGAATCGGGAAACCCGGCTGGAGCGCTCGGATACTTTGGTGGTGGTGGACAGGTCGCGGCGTAATCGCAACCTGCTGATTGCCGCCGTGGTCGCAATTGCCGTGCTCGTCGGGGCGTTCCTCCTGTTCCGCGGCAGCGAGGAGCCTGCGGCTGCTCCCGGTGCGGCGGCGGGTGCCGGCCCGGGTGGTGGACAGGTCCCGACGGTGACCGTGGTCGTGCCGGGCCGAAGCCAGGTGGCGCGGGTCGTTACCGCCAGCGGCGCACTGGCCGCCCGCCGCGATCAGCCAGTCGGCGCTGCCGGCGCCGGTGGCCGGGTGACAGCAGTGCTGGTCGATGCTGGCAGCTGGGT
The DNA here is from genome assembly GCF_058313395.1 of Sphingomonas sp. SP1. NCBI lineage: Bacteria > Pseudomonadati > Pseudomonadota > Alphaproteobacteria > Sphingomonadales > Sphingomonadaceae > Sphingomonas > Sphingomonas sp. SP1. The sequence continues at coordinate 213,242 of NZ_JBZFLC010000001.1, forward strand.
CCGGCAGGGGCAGACGCTTGCGACCGTCGACCGGTCCGTCCAGGTCCAGCAGGCGGCGCAGCTTGCCGCGGCCGTGGAATCAGCCCGCGCGTCGGCCGCGTTGGCGCAGAACGAGTATGATCGCAGCGCGTCGCTCGTGAACCGCGGTTTCGTGTCGCGCGCCGACCTCGACCGCAAGAAGTCGGCGCTGGATCAGGCGCGGGCGCAGGTGCGCGTTGCCCAGGCTCAGCTTGGCGCCACCCGCGCCAGTGTCGGTCTGCTCGACGTTCGCGCGCCCACCTCCGGGCTGGTGCTCCAGCGCAATCTCGAAGTCGGCCAGGTCATTGGCGGCGGCAGCCAGGGCCTGTTCCGGATCGCCCAGGGCGGCGAGATGGAAATGCGCGCCCAGATGTCGCAGCAGGATCTTGCCGCCGTTCGCACGGGCATGGCGGCGACCGTGACTCCGCTGGGCACCGACCGGCAGATCGCGGGTTCCGTCTGGCAGGTCGCTCCGGTCATCGATCCGCAAAGCCGCCTCGGCGAGGTCCGGATCGCAGTACCCTACGATCCCACCATTCGCCCCGGCGGGTTCGCCGAAGCGCGCATCACTGCCGGCGCGACCACGGCACCGTTGCTTCCGCAAAGCGCGGTGCTGTCCGATGCGGACGGCAGCTTTGTCTACATCGTCAATCCCAAGAACGAGGTGGAGCGCCGCGCCGTCGAGATCGGCTCGGTGGACGAGAACGGGGTTACGATCGTCGAGGGCCTTTCGGGCCAGGAAGCGGTGGTGCTTTCCGCCGGCCCCTTCCTCAACCCGGGTCAGAAGATCAATCCGCGGCGCCAGGCAGCGCGCTGAGCTGAACGAGCAAGGACAGGCGTACCGCCATGAGTTTCCGTAATATTTCAGCCTGGTGCATCCGCAATCCGGTGCCGCCGATCGTGCTGTTCATCGCCTTGCTGCTGGCGGGCCTGGTCACGTTCATGCGCATGGACGTGAACAACAACCCCGACATCGACTTCCCCGCAGCCAACGTCTCGATCTCGCAGCCCGGCGCCGCGCCGGTCGAAATGGAAAACCAGATCACGCAAAAGGTCGAGGCGGCAATCCGCAGCGTCAACGGCGTGGACGAGATCAACTCGTCGGTCCGCGAAGGCAACAGCAACACGTTCGTCCAGTTCGAGATCGGGACCCCGACCGACCGCGCGATCAACGACATCCGCGACGCCATCACCCAGATCCGCAGCGACCTGCCCGAGGGTATTCTCGAACCGCAGGTCAGCCGCGTCGACATTGCTGGCGACCCGATCCTCTTCGTGGCCGCCGAGACCACCGACATGACGCTGGAACAGCTCAGCTGGTATGTCGACAACACCGTCAGCCGCCGTCTGCTGGGCGTGGAGGGCATCGCGGCGGTCACCCGCGAAGGCGGGGTCGATCGCGAGATTCGTGTCATTCTCAATCCCGCTGCGCTGCAGGCTCAGGGCATTACTGCGGCCCAGGTCAACAACCAGCTGCGCCAGACGAATATCAATGCCACCGGGGGCCGGGCCGAGATCGCCGGTTCGGAGCAATCCGTCCGGGTGCTCGGCAACGCCCGCACCGCCTACGACCTGTCGCAAACGCAGATCGCGGTACCCGGGGGCCGCACCGTCCGGCTGGCCGATTTGGGCGAAGTGAAGGATTCCTATTCCGAGCAGCGCACGATCGCCAAACTCGACGGCCGGCAAGTCATCAGCTTCAACGTTCAGCGGTCCAAGGGCGCCTCGGAAGTCACGGCCTACGACGACGCCTGGGCCGAACTCCGCCAGCTCGAGAAAGACGATCCACGCATCAAATTCGTGGAAATCGTCAACCAGGTCCAATACACCAAGGACCAGTATAGTTCGGCGATGAAGGGCCTGATCGAAGGCGCCGTCCTCGCCGTGCTGGTCGTGCTGCTGTTCCTTCGGGACATTCGCGCCACGCTCATCTCCGCGCTCGCCATTCCACTGTCGGCCATTCCCGCCTTCTGGTTCATGGACCTGATGGGGATTACCCTCAACGGCCTGTCGCTGCTGGCGTTGAGCCTGGTCGCGGGCGTGCTGGTTGACGATGCGATCGTGGAGATCGAGAATATCGTCCGCCACATGCGCATGGGTAAGTCCGCTTACCAGGCCTCGATCGACGCGGCGGACGAGATCGGTCTTGCGGTGCTAGCCACCACGATGGCGATCGTTGCCGTCTTCCTGCCCGTTGCACTGATGCCCGGTATCTCCGGCCAATTCTTCAAGAGTTTCGGCTATACGGTCGTCATTGCGGTGCTGATGAGCTTGCTCGTCGCGCGTATGATCACACCCTTGATCGCGGCTTACTTCTTGAAGTCGCATGGCGAGGCGCCGCACGCGTCCGGCAAGATCATGGAAAAATATCTCCACGCGCTGCGCTGGAGCATCGACGACAGCAAGGCCCGGGAATACCGCGCCCGCAATCCGGGCCGCTTCAACAAGCTGAAGTCCCTCATCTGGGACCACCGGCTCTACATGGTCGGCGTCGGCTTCGCCTCGCTGGCGCTCACCGGCGTGCTCTTCTCCATGCTGTCCTTCACCTTCCAGCCGACCGTGAACGTCGACTACAGCCGAGCGCGCATCTTCATGCCGCCCGGCACCACCGTCGCGCAAACCGAGGAGGTGGTCGATCGGGTCGCGGAGATCGTTAGCCAGGATCCCAACGTCGAGCGCGTGTTCCAGCGGATCTTCACTGGCTCTGGCTTCGTCAACATCGTCCTCAAGAAGGACCGCGAAGTCACGTCGACCGAGTTCGAACGCAGCCTTGCGCCCAAGCTTGCGGCGATCGCCGACGCGCGCGTCAATTTCCAGAGCCAGAGCGGCGGCGGTCCGGAAGGCGGAGGCGGCGGCGGACGCGACATCACCCTGTTCCTGGGCGGCGAGAACCCCGAGCTTCTGACCGAAACCGCCAACCGGATCGTCAAGGAGATGGAGCGACTGCCCGAATTGCGTGCACCCCGCGCACAGGGCGACCTCACGCGTCCGGAAATCCTGATCAAGCCGCGCTTCGATCTGGCCGCCGACCTCGGCGTTACGACCGCTGCCCTCAGCCAGACGATCCGGATCGCGACCATTGGCGACATTGCACAGAACAGTGCCAAGTTCAGCCTGGCTGATCGGCAGGTGCCCATCCGCGTATCCATCTCGGAGGATCAGCGGCGCGACCTGTCGGTGCTCGAGAACCTGCCCGTCCCGACCGCCAGCGGTGGCTCCGTCCCGCTGAAGAGCGTCGCGGAGGTCGGCTTCGGAGCAGGCCCGACCAGTGTCAGCCGGACCGACCAGGTCCGCCGGCTCGCGGTGGGCGCGGACCTTGCCCCCGGTCTGGTCAGCGGCGACGTGTGGCCCAAGATCAACGAACTGCCCTCGGTCAAGAATCTGCCCGACGGGATCCAGCAGCTGAGCCTGGGCGAGCAGAAATGGCAGGCGGAATTGATGTTCTACTTCGCCGTGGCCCTGATCTCGGGCGTTCTGCTGGTGTTCGCGGTGCTGGTGCTGCTCTATCGCCGATTCCTGGCGCCGTTCGTCAACATGGGGTCGCTATTGCTGGCTCCGTTGGGCGGAGTGATCGCACTGCACCTTACCGGCAATCCGGTCTCGCTGCCGGTTCTGATCGGCATTCTCATGCTGTTCGGAATCGTCGCCAAGAACTCCATCCTCCTGGTCGATTTCGCGGTCGAAATGATGAATCACGGAATGCCCAAGGACGAGGCGATCGTCGAGGCCGGGCATAAGCGCGCTCAGCCGATTCTGATGACGACCGTGGCAATGGTGGCGGGCATGGTTCCGATCGCGACTTCGGTGGAAGGCGACGCCAGCTGGCGCGCGCCGATGGGCGTGGTGGTGATCGGCGGCCTCATACTGTCCACCTTGCTGACGCTGGTGCTGGTGCCGGCCTATTATTCGATCGCGATCAGCATCGAGACCCGGATCGGGCGCGTGTTCCGCCGTTTCATCGGCAATAGCGCGCATGAACTTCCGGCCGGCCAGCGGCCTGTCGAGCAGCTGCCGCAACCGGCGGAGTGAACCGGAAGCGCGGCTCGTCTATTGATGGATCGATGAGCCGCGCCGATCCGTCCGTTCGAGGACCCCTGACCCGCTTCAACCCTGCCCAGCCCGGTGCTGCCGGCATGAAGGCTGCGGCAACCGGCCTGCTGGTGGTGATGGCCGCGCTGTTCTTCGCCGCTCGGGCGTTCGAAGCCGATCACCCTGGCTGGGGTTTCGTCAAGGCGTTCGCCGAGGCCGCGATGGTCGGCGGACTGGCGGACTGGTTCGCCGTTACTGCTCTTTTCCGCCATCCGCTCGGCCTGCCCATCCCGCACACCGCGATCATTCCCAAGAACAAGGACCGCATCGGCGACACGCTGGCGGTTTTCCTCAAGGACAATTTCCTCATCGCTCCGGTGGTCGCGCGGCGCATGCGCAACATCGACGTGGCGGGGGCAGCCGGGCGCTTCCTCCAGGCTCCGGCCGGCGGCGAAGCGACCCGCTCGCGCATTCGCCAGGGCGCCTCGCGCCTGATCGGCGACATCTTCGAGGCGCTTGACGACGAACGGCTGGGCGGCCTTGTCAAGACCGCCATCTCCTCCCGGCTCAGGCAGGCGGAGGTCGCGCCCGTTCTCGGCAAGGCGTTGGAATCGGCGATCGCCGAGGACCGCCATGTTCCCATGCTTGAGGCTGCGATCCGCGCGCTCGCCCGCGCGCTCGATGCCAACGAAAGCCTGATTCGTGAAATGGTTCGCCGCCGTGCCAGCTGGATGCTGCGGCTCGCGGCGCTCGACGAAAAGCTGGCCGATTCGATCATCGAAGGCCTGCGCAAGCTGACCGTGGAAATGAGCACCGACCCGGCGCACCCGGTCCGCCTGAAGATGGAGGTCGCGCTGGTCGAGTTGGGGCACGACCTGCAGAACAACCCCGAAACCCGCGCCCGGGTGGAGGGATGGAAGGATGACCTGCTGGCGAACACCTCCGTCGCACAATGGCTCGATACCCTGTGGCAAAAGGGGCGTGCCGCCATCATCGCCGCCGCCCGCAATCCCGACGCGGTGATGGCGGGGAAGCTGGGCGAAGTGCTGAAATCGATGGGCTCGACGCTTGAGAGCGACCCCCGCATCCGCAGTGCCGTCAACCAATTCGCCCGCCGCGCGGTAGCCGGCATGGCCGCCAGCTATGGCAGCTCGATCGTCAGGCTGGTCAGCGATACCGTCCGCAGCTGGGACGCGCGCACCATTACCAATCGCCTCGAAGCCGCCGTCGGCCGGGACCTTCAGTACATCCGCATCAATGGTACGCTGGTCGGCGGTCTCGTCGGCCTGGTGCTCCACGTCATCGACGGCTTATGAGCCGCGAGTCATCGAAGTGAAGAGCAATAACCGCCTGACCGCCGCGCAGGCCTCTTACCGTCACCTCGGCTACAAGCGTACCTCCATGCGCTTTGCGAAGACGCTGGCCAGCGGCTAGGGCGCGGCCATGACCAGCGACACGCGCACCTTCACCGTCGGGGAAGACGACGACGGCATCCGGCTCGATCGCTGGTTCAAGCGGCATTTGCCGGATACCAGCTTCAATACCGTGTCCCGCTGGGCCCGGACCGGCCAGCTGCGGCTGAATGACAAGAAGGCTACCCCCGGCGACCGGATCGAAACCGGTCAAACGATCCGCATGCCTCCCGCCGAGGCCGCCCCGGTTCGGAGCGCGCGGCCGGAACGGCGCGTGGTCCCGCTTACCCCCGACGAGCAAGCCTTTGTCCAAGAGATGGTGATCGCCACCACACCCGATGCCTTCGTCCTCAACAAGCCGCCGGGGCTCGCCACCCAAGGCGGGACCAAGACCAACCAGCATCTCGACCGCCTGCTCGACGGCCTGGTCGACGGAGAAGGCCGCCGGCCCAAGCTGGTTCATCGTCTCGACAAGGATACCAGCGGCGTGCTGCTAGTCGCCCGCACCGCGCGCGCCGCGGCCTTCTTCTCAAAAAGTTTCTCCGGCCGCACCGCGCGCAAGGTGTATTGGGCGCTGGTGGTCGGCGTGCCCTCGGCTGAAGAGGGGCTGATCGACCTGCCTCTCGCCAAGCAGCCCGGCACCGGCGGTGAGAAGATGCATGTCGATGAAGACGAGGGCCAACCGGCCCGCACTCGCTGGAGGATGATCGACCGCGCCGGCAATCGGGCCGCGTGGGTGGAGTTGCAGCCCCTCACCGGCCGCACGCATCAGCTGCGTGCCCACATGGCGGCACTTGGCCACCCGATCGTCGGCGACGCAAAATATGGCGGGGCAGAGGCGTTCCTGACCGGCGGAATCAGCCGCAAGATGCACCTTCACGCCCGGCGTCTGCGGATCGATGCTCCGGACAACCGCGTGATCGACCAGCAGGCTGAACTTCCGGCCCACTTTGCCGAAAGCCTTTCGACCCTCGGCTTCGACACGATGGCCGGCGACAACATGCCGCTCGACAACCCTGATCCCGCCAAGGACCCGGTCGTCAAGCGCCAGCGCGAAGCCGCCGCCGCCAAGCAGCGCAGGCGCGAACGCAAGGGCGAACGCCGGGCACGTGGCGGTGCTGCGCCGGCCAAGCCGCGGACCCGCAAGCGGTGACCCGTCTCGCCATCTTCGACTGCGACGGCACGCTGGTCGACAGCGGCCACACCATCCATCGCGCGCTGGGCGAAGCATTCGATCGGCATGGCCGAGCAGTCCCGCCGCAGGATGAAGCCAAGCGCGTCGTCGGCCTCAGCCTGCACGAGGCGATGGCCTTCCTGGCGCCGGAAGCGGAACCTCATGAGCACGCCGCTCTCGCCGCGACCTATCGCGAAGTTTTCCAGGGCATGCGCGCCGCGCGGGAGGTCGATGAACCGCTATTCGAGGGTATCCTGTCCTCGCTCGATGCGTTCGAGGCGGACGGCTGGCTGCTGGCCGTCGCGACCGGCAAGTCGGACCGGGGGCTGCACCTCTGCCTGTCATGCCATGAACTCTACGACCGCTTCGTGTCGCTCCAGACCGCCGACCGGCACCCGTCCAAACCCCACCCCTCCATGGCGCTCGCCGCCATGCAGGAAGCAGGCGCGGAATCGTCCCGGACGGTCGTCATCGGCGATACCGGCTGGGACATGGGCATGGCCAAGGCAGCGGGCGCCCGCGCGATCGGAGCGCTATGGGGCTATCACGACGGCGCCGAGCTCAGGCTTTCCGGCGCTGATGTGCTCGCAGCCGCGCCGCAGGATGTGTTCGCGCTCGCGACTTCGCTTGTGGAGGAACTTCCCCGTGGATGACCGGGCTGATCGCAACCGATTCCTGGTATTCACCGTCATCCGCCTGAGTGCGCTGGCAATGTTCCTCTTGGGCATCGCCATCGCCTTCAGCGACATGTTTCACCCGGGCGGGCTCCCGGCGGCAGGCATTCCGCTCGCCTTCATCGGCCTCGCCCAGGCCGTCCTCGCGCCCAAGATCCTGAGCCGCATCAAGCCGCGATGAAGCGTTTCTGGACGAAGGTGGAAGCGGTTGCGGGCAGCAACGGGTGGGGCGTGGAGCTTGACGGCCGCCCCGTGCGGACGCCGGCCCGGGCGCCCCTCGCCCTTCCGCAGCAGTCGCTCGCACGCGCGGTCGCCGACGAATGGCAGGGCACAGCCGAAACCGTGGATCCGCGCGCCATGCCGCTCACCGGCCTCGCCAACGCTGCGATCGACCGGGTTGCACCCGACACCCAGCGCTTCGCGACCGACCTCGCCCGGTACGCGGAGGGGGACCTGCTCTGCTATCGCGCCGATGGACCGCTGGAGCTGATCGACCGCCAGGCCGCCGCCTGGGACCCTCTGCTGCAATGGGCTCGCCGACGGTACGACGTCGATTTCGCGGTGACCCATGGCATCATCCACGTTTCACAGCCGCCTGCGACAGTCGCCCGGCTGTCTCACGCGGTGGCGGCTCTGGACCCCTTCCGGCTCGCCGGCCTGTCCCCATTGGTGACCATCGGCGGGTCGCTGGTCGCCGCGCTGGCCGTACTGGAAGGTGAAGCCGATCCCGTATCCGTTTGGATTGCGCTGACCATCGACGAGGCGTGGCAGCTGGAAAAATGGGGCAGCGACGCCGAAGCCGAAACCGCGCTTGCCAATCGTCGCGCGGACTACATGGCGGCGGCGCGGTTCCTGACGCTGCTTTAGCGGCCCGCTACGAGGTCGCGGACGAACGGTACCAGGCCAAGCTGCCGCTGCCGCTTCAACCGCTCGGCGGCGACAATCGACCGGACCTGTGCCAGGCACACTTCCATATCGCGGTTGATCAGTACGTAGTCATATTCGGCCCAGTGGCTGATCTCGCTTGCGGCCCGCTGCATGCGGCTGGCAATCACCTCTTCGCTGTCCGTCCCGCGCGACCGCAGCCGGCGGTCCAGTTCCGACATCGACGGCGGCAAGATGAAGATCCGCACCAGGTCCTCGCCCATCGCGGCATGAAGCTGCTGGGTCCCTTGCCAGTCGATATCGAACAGGATGTCACTGCCCGCCTTCAGCGCCGCCTTAACCGGAGCCTTGGGCGTGCCGTAGCGATAATCGAAGACCGGAGCCCACTCGACAAACTCCCCTTCGTCGATCAACCGATCGAACTCCTCTTCGGAGACGAAGTGATAGTCGCGATCGTCCGCTTCGCCCGGACGCATCGGCCGGGTGGTCGCGGAGATCGACATGGTGACCTCAGGATCGGCCGCCAGCAGCATTCTCGAAATGGTCGACTTGCCGGCCCCCGAGGGCGAGGAAAGCACAATCAGGAGGCCGCGGCGGGTGCGGATTTGCTGGTCCATGCGCGCTCTTGCCGCGCCCTCGCGCCGCGCGTCAATGCTGCACTTGCGAACGGGGACTTGAAATCTTGTGCACTGCACTATATTGTGCACTGCAACATGAGATTGGAAGACACAGTGGAAGAGACCATGAACGATCAGATCGAAACGCCTGTTGAGGCCGCGGAACTGCCCGTCGAGGCCGACGTGGTCGAGGCCGTGAAGAAGGTCAACGCCCGCCGCGTGAAGACCGAGCGCAAGCCGCGCGCCCGCAAGGCGGTCAACTCCGCGACGCCGACTCCCCGTATCAAGCAGGCTGCCCCGGCACCTGAACAAAAGGAAACCGTCATGAACTTCGACGCAACCAACTGGATGAACAACTTCGCCAACACCGCCGCGCTGCCGGGCGCCGACAAGATGCAGACCCTGTTCGCCGACGCCGGTGAGCGTGGCCAGCAGCTGGTCGAAAAGAGCCAGAAGGTCGCCGGCGAGATGGTCGAGCTGACCCGCGCCAACGTCGAGGCGATGGTGGAAACCTCCAAGATCGCCGCTGCCGGCGCGCAGACGCTCGGCCAGGAAGCCCTGGCCCGCACCCGCGAAAACCTCGAGCAGGTCGCGGCGCAGGCCAAGACGCTGACCGAAGCCGGTTCGCCGACCGAGTTCTTTCAGCTGCAGAGCGAAATCGCCCGCACCCAGTTCGACCGCATGGTCGCCGAGAGCAGCCGCTTCGCCGAATCGATGGTGAAGCTGGCCGGTGAGGCCTTCCAGCCGCTGTCGAACCGCGCCGCGCTGAACGCGGAAAAGCTCAACGAGCTTGCTGCCTGACCTCTCCTCCTCCTGTCAGGCGCATTCGAACGGCCGCCCTCCCCACGGAGAGCGGCCGTTCTTCTTTTTGCACCGTGTCGGCACAAAGCGGAGCAGCCCCGCTTGGCAAGCGTTCGAACGATGCCATATCTGAGCGCGAATATGCTTGAGTGGATAATCATGGGCCCCGAGGACGATGCACCCGGTAAAGGTGACGGCGTCGAGGAGATCGAGCGCGGCGTTGCCGTCCGCACCCGGCCGCGCACGCGCAAGCCCAGCAATTACAAGGTGCTGATGCTCAATGACGATTATACTCCGATGGAGTTTGTCGTCCTCTGCCTCCAGCGTTTCTTCTCGATGAGCATCGACGATGCCACCCGAGTGATGCTCCAGGTGCATCAGCAGGGAATCGCGGTGTGCGGCGTCTTCACCTACGAAGTCGCCGAAACCAAGGTCGCTCAGGTCGTGGATTTCGCCCGCGAGAACCAGCACCCGCTTCAGTGCACGCTGGAAAAGGCGTGACGAACTAGCGGGTCACCACTCCTTCCAGTTGGGCCGTCACTTGCGCCCCCGCAACGAATCCGTAAACGCGGCGAATGGACTCGATCTACATCCAGGGCGGCAAGCGCCTCGAAGGCGCTATCCCCATCTCCGGCGCCAAGAATGCGGCGCTGACCCTCCTGCCCTGCGCACTGCTAACGGCCGACAAGCTTACTCTCACCAATCTTCCTCGCCTGGCCGACGTCGACAGCTTCGGCCACCTCATGAACATGTTGGGTGTATCGACCATGGTCGATGCCATGCGCCCGAACGAATTCGGCCGCCGCATGACCCTGCGGGCCAAGGAGATCACCTCAACCACCGCGCCCTACGACATGGTCCGGCGGATGCGGGCCTCGATCCTGGTCCTGGGGCCGATGCTGGCCCGCGCCGGGGAAGCGACCGTCTCGCTGCCGGGCGGCTGTGCCATCGGCGATCGCCCCATCGATCTTCACCTGCGCGCACTCGAGGCCATGGGCGCTCAGATCGAGCTCACCGCCGGCTACGTCCGCGCGTCTGCCCCCAAAGGCCGCATCAGCGGCGGCGACTACAGCTTCCCGGTGGTGTCGGTGGGCGCAACGGAAAACGCGCTGATGGCGGCAGTGCTGGCCACCGGCCGCACCCAGCTGTTCAACGCAGCCCGCGAACCGGAGATTGTCGACCTCTGCAACCTGCTGGTGGCGATGGGCGGCCGGATCGAGGGCATCGGTTCCTCGCACCTCATCATCGACGGCGTCGAGGGCCTCAGCGGCTGCGAATATGCCGTCATGCCCGATCGGATTGAAGCCGGCAGCTACGCCTGCGCGGCGGGGATCACCGGCGGCTCTATCGACCTCGTGGGTGCACGCGCCGAAGACATGCTCGCCACCACCAATGCTCTTGCCCACTGCGGGCTGATCGTCGAAATCCACGACAAGGGCATCAAGGTCACTGCCGACGGCAGGCTGAAGCCGCTGACTGTCTCGACTGCGCCCTTCCCCGGCTTCGCCACCGACATGCAGGCCCAGTTCATGGCGATGCTGTGCATGGCCGACGGAGAAAGCTACCTCGAAGAGACAATTTTCGAGAACCGCTACATGCACGTGCCGGAGTTGCGCCGCATGGGCGCGAACATCGACGTGCGCGGACGCTCCGCCATCGTTCACGGCGTTCCTCGCCTGACCGGCGCCGAAGTCATGGCGACCGATCTTCGCGCGTCCATGAGCCTGATACTTGCCGGTCTTGCCGCCGAGGGAGAAACGGAAGTCCTGCGCGTCTATCACCTCGACCGCGGGTACGAGCGGCTGGAAGAAAAGCTCAGCGCGGTCGGCGCCACGATCGAGCGCCGGTCCGCGGGCTAAGCGCGCCATTGCGAACCGTGTAGCAACGAAGCACTCTGGTTTTTCGCAGAACAAGCCGGCCGCGGAATAGCATCGCTCCGCCGTCAGGATGATCCGGTCAGTCCACTTCGGTCACCTGGCGCTGGCCGCCCAGCTTCGCCACCTTGCCCCATTTCATGACGAACCCGACATTCTCCAGCAAGCGGATGTCGGTGAGCGGGTCGCCTTCCACCCCGACGATGTCGGCGTCCTTGCCCGCTTCAATGGTTCCCACCTGTTCGGAACGGCCCAGCAAGTCGGCGGCATTCACCGTCGCCGCCTTGATCGCCGCCATCGGCTGCATCCCGTTGCGGACCATCAACGCAAATTCCTCCGCATTGCGCCCATGCGGGCTGACCGCGGAGTCCGTGCCGAAAGCGATCTTCACACCCTGTTGAATGGCACGGGCAAAGCTGCGCTCCGCATTGCCTGCCGCTCGTTCCGCCTTTTGCAGCTGCGCCGGCGTCAGTGCTCCGCGCCGTCCGTCCGCCAGCGCGGCTGCAGGGGCAAGCAGGGTCGGGACATAATAGGCACCCGTCTGGCGATAGAGCCGAAAAGTCTCGTCGTTGGTGAAGGTGCCGTGCTCGATCGAATCCACGCCGGACCGGAGCGCCGCGTTGATGCCGTCGACGCCATGGGCATGGGCCGCGACCTTGCGGCCGAACATCTTTGCGGTCTGCACCACCGCCCGCATTTCGTCCTCCATCATCTGCTGAGCCAGGCCGCCAGCGACGTTGCTCAGAACGCCGCCGGTCGCGGCGAACTTGATCACCTCCGCACCCTGGCCGATCTGCTCCCGCACGGCCCGCCGGCAATCTTCCGGCCCGTTGCACAGGTTGCCCGTTTGATGGGACGCGATCTCCACCTGGTCCCGATTGACGAGGTTGCGCCCGTCCCCGTGCCCACCACTCACTGACACCATCCTGGCCGCCATGACCACCGACGGACCGGCGAAGCGGCCGGACTCGATCGCCGACTTAAGCGCCCGGATTTCCGCCGCATCGCCGCCCAGGTCCCGTACCGTGGTGAAGCCGGCCATCAGCGTCTTGCGGGCGTTGACCAGCCCAGTGATCGCCTCGTCCTCTTGGTTGCGGACCGTCGCCTGCAGTCGCGCCTGCAGGCGGTCGTCGAGGCCGCCAAGATGCACGTGCATGTCGATCAGGCCCGGCATCACCGTGCTGGTGCGAAGGTCTACGACCCTTGCGCCGGGCACGTTGGCGAAGCCGTCGCGCACTTCTAGAATTCGGCGGCCCTGCACAATCACGCTCGCGTTGCGGCGCGGCGTTTGTCCCGGGATCGCGATCAACGTTCCGGCGTGGATCACCGTCACCGGCTGGGGCTGGGTGCCGGCGGGCGGCGCTTGGCCCACGGCAGGCGCGGCAAGTGCGGCGGCCGCCACAGCCGCAAGCAAGGCAACAGCTTTCATGATTTTGAACTCCCTCTGTCGGCAGGGAACTTACTCGCCGTCCCGCGCCTGCCAATAGCGAAAAGCGTCGCCCTGCAGCCGGTCGATCAGCTTACGGGCGTCGGGCCCGGTCCAATCGCCCGCGAAGCCGTGCCTTTCCCAGCTTCCAACCCACCAGCCTTGCCCCGGCAGGCCGTCCGATTGGCGCACCACCAGCACGGCCAACTCCGGTTCGCCCTGCGCTTCGGCCTCCTCGTCCACCGCCGCGAGGACTTTGCACAAGGCCCGCATCTTCGGTCGCGAGAACGGATAGCCGAGCCGCTCGAGCAACTCGGAATAGGTCAGCGAATGTCCGGCGGTCGCCGCCGCGATCAGGTACGCACGTACCTCCTGCGGGTCTGCCAGGCTCACGATGCTCGCGGCTGCTCCGCCACCGGGGTTAGCTCGAATACGTCGAGCTTCGACGTGCCGCGCGGCCAGGGGATGACCAGCCGCCAGCGGAACGGAGCGATCCGCTCCAGGACACCGGCCATGTCGCGCTGCGGATCGTCGCCGTAAGCCTTGGGCTGCTGCTCGTCGCCCAGCGCAAGGCTGCCCAGAAACACCAGCCGGGACGTTTCGTCGTCTTCCCACAAGCGGCCGGCGGGGCGCTGGCTTCCGGTCTGCTTGACGATGGTCAACAGGTCCCCGTCGACTTCCACATAACAGAAAAAGGGTTTGAATCGTTCGAAGGCGCGGGTTCTCGCCTCCGTCTTGCCGAGTCGGATCAGCCGGCACTCGTAGCTTCCGGGGGTCGGCGCCGGACGGGCCAGCCCGGCCCCGGGATCGAGCAGCTTGCCTTCGGCCGCAACCTCGCGCCGATAGCTTGCCCGCGCCTCCCGCAGGGCCGTCTCCCACGCGCTGTCCAACCGGGCGATGCGGCTGACGTCGCTCGGATTGGCGACCTCCTGCCAGACATCCCGCTTGGTCTTGTCCTCCTGCTGCACCACCGGCTGTTGCGGACGCGGCGCTTGACCGCAGCCGCCCAGGAACAAGAGCAGCGCGGCGGTCGGCAACAGGGCGAGACGAGTGATCACGGTTAACCTTTTTTTGAGCTCGTTTCCGGCGCTAGCAGGGCGTCGCTCCCTGTTGAACCTTCATAAAGGTTAACAAATCCTTCCCACCGCGCCAGACGACCCTTAAGCGGCGACAAAATGGTGAATCAGCAGGAAAGAATTGCGCGAACCCGCGCCGGGATGGCGTTCGGGGTCGGCGCCTATGGCCTGTGGGGCCTGCTGCCGATCTATTTCAAATGGCTGCAGGCGGTGCCCTCCGTGGCGATCGTCGCCCACCGCATCGTCTGGTCGCTTTTGCTGCTGGGCGCGTTGCTGTTTGTGTTCCGCGGTTGGGGGCAGGTCCGGACCGCGCTGGCCCACCGTCGGACGCTTGGCCTCCTGCTCGCCAGCTCGGCACTGATCGCGGTTAACTGGCTGGTCTACGTTTATGCCGTCAACAGCGGGCACATCCTCGCGGGCAGCCTCGGCTATTATCTCAACCCGCTCGCCAACATCCTCCTGGGCTATTTCCTGCTGAAGGAGCCGCTGGCCCGGCTGCAATGGTTCGCCGTCGCCATTGCCGCCGCCGGTGTGGCCGTGCTCGCCGTCGGGGCGCTGTCTCACCTGTGGATCAGCCTGACCCTGTGCGTCAGCTTCGCCGTCTACGGCCTGCTCCGCAAGATCGCCCGGGTGGAGGCGACCGCCGGCCTCGCGATTGAGACCGGCCTGTTGTTCCCGCTGGCCGCCCTATGGCTGTGGAGCGAAACGGCGGCGGGCGCGCCGGTCTGGGGCAGCGGCCAGCGTGACATGCTGCTGCTGTTCGGCACCGGCATCGCATCGACCATTCCCCTGCTCTTCTTCACCGCCGCCGCGCGCCGGCTGCGCTATTCGACTCTTGGCATCCTCCAGTTCATCGCTCCCACGCTCCAGTTCCTGGTCGCGGTGTTCGGCTATGGCGAGCCGTTCACCGCCGCGCACGCAATTGCGTTCGGCGCCATCTGGACAGCGGCCACCCTCTACCTCATCTCTGCCTGGCGAAGCGCCCGCTCGCCGGAGCTGGTGCCCGAATAGGAGAGCGAACCGTCATGACCAACTTCGTGTCCCTCGTGATCGGGGTGGTGTCCCTGATGCTGGTCGCGGTCGCCTTCATTCCGCTGCTCGGCTGGGCGAACTGGCTGATCATTCCGCTGGCCGTCATCGGCGCCGGCGTCGGCCAGATGAGCGCCGCCAGCAAGGCCGGTCGCAACCTCAACATCTTCGTGATCATCGTCGGCATCGTCCGCCTGAGCCTCGGCGGCGGCATCATCTAGCGCGCTTTTACATAGCTCCCGGGCGCGTCCTCCAGCGCCTTAAGCTTGCCCCCGCCGGGCACCCGTGCGCCGGCGACCTTCACCTCGGCTGGGTCCTGCGCTTTCAGCCAGCTCAGCCAATCCGGCCACCAGCTGCCCTTATGCTCGCTCCCGCCGGCGACGAACTCGTCCAAGCTCGCCGCCCCGCCTTCGTTCACCCAATACTGATACTTCTGCGCCGACGGCGGGTTCACCACCCCTGCGATATGCCCCGACCCAGCGAGCACGAAGCGCAGCGGCCCGCGGAAATGGCCGGTAATCTTCCAAACGCTTTCCGGCGGTGCGATATGGTCTTCGCGCCCGGCCTGCACATAGGCCGGCGTCTCGACCGAGCCCAGGTCGATCGGCACTCCGGCGACACTGATCCCGCCCTTCTCCGTCAGCTTGTTCCCCTTGTACATCGTCTCCAGATAATCGCGGTGCCAGCCGGCCGGCAGGTTGGTCACATCGCTGTTCCAGTGCAGCAGGTCGAACGGCGCCGGCTCGTCCCCCAGCAGGTAATTGTTCACCACATAGTTCCAGATGAGGTCACGTCCGCGCAGCAGGTTGAACGTCGCCGCCATGTAGCGTCCGTCCAGATAGCCCTTTTCGGCGGTCAGCTGATTCAGCAGGCCCATCGTCTCATCGCCCAGGAACAGCTTCAGGTCACCGGCCTGGCTGAAGTCGACCTGCGCGGTAAAGAAGGTTGCCGACTTGACCTTCGCCGCCTCACCTTCGACCGTCAGATAGGCCAGCGTCGCGGCCAGTGTCGTCCCCGCCACGCAATAGCCAATCGCGTGGACGCTCTCGACGCCCAGCAAATCGCGCACCGTGTCGATCGCGTCGACCTGCCCGCGCAGCACATAATCGTCCAGCGACAAGTCCCGGCAGCTTTCGTCCGCCGACTTCCAGCTCACCATGAACAGGCTGATTCCCTGCTCCACGCACCAGCGGACGAAGCTTTTTTCCGGGGTCAGGTCGAGAATGTAGAAGCGGTTGATCCACGGTGGAAAGATCACCAGCGGGGTCCTCAGGACCTTGTCCGTGACCGGCGTATACTGGATCAGCTGGTAAAGCGGGGTTTCCTTGACGACCTTGCCCGGCGTGGTTGCCAGATTGCGCCCCACCTCGAACGCACCCTTGGCGGTTTGGGTCATCTGGCCCGCCTTGATGTCGTCCAGCATGTGTCGCAGGCCATTGAGCAGGTTCTCGCCTCGCGTCTCCATCGTCTTCTTCAAGACCTGCGGATTGGTCAGCGCGAAGTTCGATGGGCTCATCGCATCGACAAAGCTCTTGGTGGCAAAACGCAGCCGCTGCCGCGCTGCCTCGTCCAGCCCCTCGACCTGCTCCACCCCTTTCAGCAGCTGGTCGGAGATGGCGAGATAGCTCTGCCGGATCGTGTCGAACACCGGATTGTCGCGCCATTCGGGGGCGGCAAAGCGACGATCCCTGGCTTCAGCCGCCTTCTGCGTCGCCTCCAGCGCCTTGCCCCAGGCTTCGATCCCCTTGCTCCACGCCTCCGCGCCTGCGGTGAGCCACGCCATCGGATCGACCGCGGCCGCTTGTGGCACCTCCGGCGCCTTCAGTTGCTCGGCCCAGGCCTCCATCAGCATCTGCTGCGCCCGGCCCATGACGGCGGTCCAATGCTGCCAGTCTTCGAGGGTCGGAAGCGGCGGAAGGCTGGTCTGGGTCATGGCCTCACCATAGCCGTCATTGCGAGCGTAGCGAAGCAATCCGATGCTGCCCCATGGAGAAGTTCATTGCTTCGTCGCTTCCGCCTCGCAATGACAGCGAAGTGACCCCCGACCTTTCCACCCCGACCATTCCCCAAGCCCTCGTCGCCCTCGACCTGTTCGGCATCGCGGTGTTCGCCATCTCCGGCGCACTGCTCGCCGCCGAAAAGAAGCAGACCCTCGTCACGTTCATCTTCTTCGCGGTCGCGACCGGTGTCGGCGGCGGCACCCTGCGCGACCTGCTGATCGGCGCGCCGGTCTTCTGGGTTCACAACAACATGTTCCTGTTGATCTGCATCGTCGCCGCGCTGCTGGTCTGGGCCGGTGCACGGCGGGTGCTGGCGGGCCAAGCCTTGCTGTGGTTCGACGCGATGGGCCTTGCCGCCTACGGCACTTACGGCGCGGCCAAGGCGCTGGCCTATGGGGTGGCGCCGGTTCCCGCCTTTGCCATGGGCGTTCTGACCGCGTGCGCTGGGGGCATCATCCGCGACGTGCTGGCGGGCGAGCCAAGCATCCTCATGCGGCCCGAACTCTACGTCACCGCCGCCGCGCTCAGCGCCGGACTGCTGGTCGGGATGTCCATGCTCGGTTTTGGCGGACCAGTCGCCGTGATCCTTGCCGCCCTTGCGGGTTTCGCCCTGCGCGGCATCGCCATCGGCCGCGGCTGGAGTCTGCCGGCGTATCGGGATTAGCGGCTTCGCACAGGACAGCGGGTTGAAGGTCGCGCATCCTGCGTTCAGAACCTGATCCATGGACACCGATTTCTACCGCATCCGCCGCCTGCCGCCCTACGTCTTCGCCGAAGTCAACGCGATGAAGGCGGCGGCGCGCGCCCGCGGGGAGGACGTGGTCGACCTTGGCATGGGCAACCCGGACGGCTCGCCCCCGCCGCACGTCATCGCCAAGCTGGCCGAGGTCGCCGCCAAGCCGACCGCCCATCGCTACAGCGCCAGCCGCGGCATCCCCGGCCTTCGCAAGGCCCAGGCCGCCTATTACGAGCGCCGCTTCGGCGTGGCGCTCGATCCCGATCGCGAAGTCATCGTGACTCTCGGCTCAAAGGAGGGCCTGGCCAATCTGGCGCAGGCAATCACCGCCCCCGGGGACGTGGTGCTGGCGCCCAACCCCAGCTACCCCATCCACAGCTTCGGCTTCATCATCGCCGGCGCCGCCATCCGCTCCATCCCCGCCGCGCCTGGCGAGGCGTTCTTCGAGCGCCTGCGCCTCGCCATGCGCTACACCGTACCACGGCCCAAGGTGCTGGTGATCGGCTACCCTTCCAACCCCACCGCCTATGTCGCCGACAAGGCCTTCTATGAACGCCTCGTCGCCTTCGCCCGCGAACATGGGATCTGGATCATATCCGACCTCGCCTATGCCGAGATCTATTTCGGCGAAACGCCTACTCCCTCCATCCTGGCGGTCGAGGGCGCGAAAGAGGTGGCGGTTGAGTTCACCAGCATGAGTAAGACCTACTCCATGGCCGGCTGGCGCATCGGCTTCGCCGTCGGCAACCCGACGCTGATCGAGGCATTGGCGCGGGTGAAGAGCTATCTCGACTACGGCGCGTTCACTCCGATCCAGGCCGCCGCCGTCGCCGCACTGAACGGCCCACAGGACTGCGTCGAGGCGAACCGCCAGCTCTACAAAAAGCGCCGTGACGTGCTGGTCGACCGCTTCGCTCGCGCCGGCTGGGACATCCCCGTACCACAGGCCAGCATGTTCGCTTGGGCGCCCATTCCCGAGCGCTTCCATAACCTCGGCAGCATGGAGTTCGCCAAGCGCCTGCTGGTGGAAGCCGGCGTCGCGGTGGCACCGGGCGTCGGCTTCGGCGAAGAAGGCGAAGGCCACGTCCGCATTGCCCTGGTCGAAAATGAGCAGCGCTTGAGGCAGGCAGCACGCGGGGTGAAGAAGATGCTTGCGGGTGCGTAAGGCGATGTCTCCTTCCGACCCATTACGGACATTAGGCCATCGGATTGCTGCACACCGGACAAGCGTCGATAATGCGTGGCGTAACTGGCACCCACCGGCCCATTATTTCCGGTTTCCATATCTCCGTCGAGCAGTGTCGGCACTTGGTCCAGCCGATGCTGAGCAGGAAGAATGAACCGACGGCCATCGACCAAAAAGTTCTGTTAAACCAAAACTCCAAAATCGAGACGAAATAGCAAAGCTGGGCCGTCACCAAGGCAAACTTGAGATAGCGTCGTCGCATGACCTCCACCTGACACATCAGGCGCGCCTGCGCTATGTCCGTTATCCACCCAAAGCCGACCCTACCCCGCCCCCAACCCGCAAATTGCAAAGTAGGATTGCGCCTGCCATCCCGGTCAAATGCATCGTGACCGCCTCCTCCTTTCTTGCGGCCGATCTCTTCGCGGGCAAGGCGGACACGTGGGGGACGTAGTGCCCAACTTGTCCAAGTTGAACGCGCCGAAGGGCCATTAGGCCGTGCCCGCGACTCCCGCCTGGCCGCCCAGATCCCTCCCGCGCTTGTTCGTGACCGCGGCCCTGCAGGACGGCGCAACCGTTGAACTGGACGCCGCCCAGGCCAACTATCTCGGCAATGTCCTTCGCCTCGGCGTCGGCGCCGAACTGTTGATCTTCGACGGCCGCTCCGGCGAATGGCTCGCCTGCATCAGCGACGCGGCCAAGAAGCGCGTGACGTTGACGGTCGAGCGCCAGACCAAACCGCTCGAACACATCCCCGATCTCACCCTCGCCTTCGCACCCGTGAAGCGTGCGCAGGTCGACTGGCTGGTCGAAAAGGCCACCGAACTCGGCGTGCTGCGCCTTCAACCGGTGATTACCCACCGGACCGTGGTCGAGCGGATCAAGCTCGAACGCCTGAACAGCATCGCGGTCGAGGCAACCGAGCAATGCGGACGCACGCTCTTGCCCGAGATCGCCGAGCCGCTGGCCCTCCCGGCCTTCCTTCAGTCCGCGGAAAGCGCCCTTTACTTCGCCGACGAAACCGGTGGCGAGCCAGCCGTCACCGCCTTCCAGCCCGGACCCGCCACCATCCTCACCGGCCCCGAAGGCGGCTTCACCCCTGAAGAGCGCGAGAGCATCCGCGCGCTTCCCAATGCTCGCGCCATCTCCCTCGGCCCCCGCATCCTCCGCGCCGAAACCGCCGCGCTGGCAGCGATCTCAGCCTATATGGCGCTGGCCGGAGACTGGCGCTAAGCGCCGCCCGGCATGACCACACGCACCGACCTTACCGAAAGCCCCCTCATCGAAGGTCGGGACGATCTCCTTGCCGTCTTCTCAGGCGGCGAAAAGCCGGTGGAGCGGTGGCGGATCGGCACCGAGCACGAGAAATTCGTCTACCGGGTCGCCGATCACCGCGCGCCCGCATGGGATGAGCCGGGCGGCATCCGGGATCTCCTCCTTGGCCTGACCGAATTCGGCTGGCAGCCAGTCGAAGAGGTCGGCAAAATCATTGCGCTGACCGGCGTCGACGGCACCATCAGCCTGGAACCGGCGGGCCAGTTCGAATTGTCCGGCGCCCCGCTCGAAAACCTGCATGAAACCTGCGCCGAGGCCGCTCGGCACCTGAAGCAGTGCAAGGCGGTCGGCGACCGGCTGGGGCTTGGCTTCCTCGGCCTCGGCATGTGGCCTGACAAGAGCCGCGCCGAGCTGCCGATCATGCCCAAGGGCCGCTACAAGATCATGCTCAACCACATGCCGAAGGTCGGCACGCTGGGCCTCGACATGATGCTTCGGACCTGCACCATCCAGGTCAACCTCGACTATTCATCCGAAGCCGACATGGCCAAGAAGTTCCGGGTCGGCCTCGCTCTCCAGCCGGTGGCCACCGCCCTGTTCGCCAACTCGCCGCTGACCGAAGGCAAGCCCAACGGCTACAAGAGTTTCCGCAGCCATATCTGGGAAGACACCGACCCGCACCGGACCGGCATGCTCCCGTTCGTGTTCGAGGATGGCTTCGGATACGAACGCTACTGCGACTATGCGCTCGACGTGCCGATGTACTTCGTCTTTCGCGACGGCCAGTACATCGACTGCGCGGGCGAGAGCTTCCGCGCCTTCCTGGACGGCAGACTTCCGCAGCTGCCGGGCGAGCGTCCGCGTCGGAGCGACTGGACCGACCACCTGTCCACCGCGTTTCCCGAAGTGCGCCTCAAGAGCTTCCTGGAAATGCGCGGCGCCGACGGCGGCCGCTGGGGGAAGATCTGCGCCTTGCCCGCGCTTTGGGTCGGCCTGCTCTATGACCAGAGCGCACTGGATGCCGCGTGGGACCTCGTCAAGCACTGGACCATCGATCAGCGCGAGCAGCTTCGCCGGGACGTGCCCCGCCTTGCCCTGGACGCGTCGACTCCCGACGGCGAAACCGTGCGCGACCTGGCTGCGAAGGTGCTCGACATCGCCGCCACGGGCCTCACCGCCCGCGCCCGGCTCAACGCCGCCGGCGACAACGAAGGCGGCTTCCTCGACCCGCTGCGTGAGATCGTTGCGACCGGCGTCACCCCCGCCGACCGACTGCTCGACTGGTACCACGGCGAATGGAACGGAGACGTCCGCCGGGTTTATGATGAACTGAGCTTCTGACGCCTCAGGGTCGGTACACTCGTTCAATTCGTCCCCGGAGCTGATCCGGGTAAAAATACACATCTCGCAGCGCGCCCGCCGCATAGCTGGCCGCCTGATCGTTGAAGTGGGGCGAGCGGGGATCCCCACTCGCGCCGCCCGCCGTGACCGCCCGCGCCCGCACCCTTGGACCGAACTCCACCACTGCGACAAAGCTGTTGCCGCCGGTCCCGTACCAGCGCCGGGTCCCGGGCTTGGGTGACGCTCCGAACGAGGCCAGCGAGCCCCACCGGCCAGAGCTGAACGGCACCGGGATACTGGCGTCTCGATCGCTGAACGGGTGGTCGATGGCCGGTGAAATCCGCTGGAAGCGATTGACCTCGCCCCACGGCACGTCCCACCGGCCGAAGTCCGTCTTCAGCCGCTCAATTGCAGTGTCCAAGGCATCGAGCTTCTGCCGCGGCGTGGTCTGCTCCAGCCGCCGGTAAACCGACAGAGAATCATCCCAGTCGGGCCCGGTGGCCAGCTTCCACAGCTCCTCGCCCCAAAAGTTCGCCACCGTGTTCGCCACGGAATTCGCGCTCCACCGCCGGTCCCACCCGGCCAGCGTCGCGACCGGAACTCTCAACCGCGCCTTTCGAGCGTCGCCGGCCGGCAGCTGCCGCCAGGCGGAAACCAGCGGTGGGACGAGCATCTCGAACCCGGGCTGGCGGTTGCTGTAAGCGGCCGCCTGCAATCGATCGAGCGTCCATTCCCTGCTGCCAGACAGCAGCTGCACCGCGTGAACGCCCCGCGGGTTCTCGCCATAGCTGTCCATATAGCGCGGAAAAGCCCTTGCCCTTGGGCTGAACGGACCGGCCGCCGTCCATGGATGATTGTTGGTGTTCTGGACCCAGCCGTTGGGCGGTCGAACGGCGTTGGGCAATTCGCTTGCCGGATGGATGCCAGACCAGTCCGACTTCGGCGTCAGTGCCACCGGACGGGAATAGTCCAGTGCTCGAGCGCGCCGAGGGACAAACTGCGGATGCAGGTAAGCGATGGCGCCGCCACGATCCGCAAAGAGGGTGGCATTGGAACTGTTCGCCTGCAGCTTCGCGACCTCCATGAAGCCCGCCAGATTCTTTGCCTTCGTCCGCAGGAAGCTCTGCTGAAGCGCCTCCACCGGCCGGTCCATCATCGCAAAGGCGATCCACCCGTCCCCGTTGGACTTCACGACCGGGCCGCGGTGGGTCCGCCAAGTGTTGAACCGACGTTCTCCCAGCCTTCCATCCGCTGTCCGGTACCGGATGACGACGGGCCGCGCCGTCATCGGTCGCATCATCGGCCCGAAGCGGTAGCCAAGCCGACCGCCGATCTGCTCCGGCCGGACCACGAACTCGTCCACGCTGTCCACTCCGCTGGATGTGTGCATCCAGCCGGCGCGGTCATTGAAACCCTGGTAGATGAAGAACTGTCCCCACGTCGCCGCGCCGTAAGCGTTAAGCCCCTGCTCGCTGGTGACCTGTTGCTCCGACCGGAAGAAAAAGCTGGTGTGGGGGTTGATAAGCAGCAGCGCCTTGCCCCCACTGCTCAGGGCCGGCGCGATCGCAATCCCGTTCGATCCGCGCGGATCGTTGTCCGATCGTTCGGTCCGAACCGCAGCCTGCGCGACCCGGTCTCCGCCCGCATAGAAGCGCTGCAGTGCAGCAAGGTCGATCCGCTCAATGTCTCCGCCGATGCTTCCTTCAGTAAAGCTCAGCGCCATCCACGGTTCGAACCGGCTCAACACGCGCGGCTTCACCACCGGATGCTTGTGAAGATAATAGTTCAGGCCGTCAGCCCAGCCCCTCATCAGCAACTGAAGCCAGCGGGGCGACGCAGCGTAGTGAGCCTTCAATTCCGCTTCGCTGACGTAAAGCCGGGCGCGCAGGTCCCGCCAGATCGCCTTATCGCCTTCCGCTTCGGCAGTGCGCCCGAGGGCAGTCAGATAGTTGGCTTCGATCCTTGGGAAATCGTCCTCCGCCTGGGCGTAGATCATCCCGAACACCGCGTCGGCGTCGGTTTGTCCGCGGACATGGGCAATGCCCCAATGATCGCGAGTGATGGTCACCCGTTGGGCTTGCGCCTGCCATCGCTGGAGGTCCGATGCGGGCGCGGCTGCGGCTGGAATGGAGAGCAGCAGGATGAAGGCGATGACCAGGGGGCGCATCTGGCAAGGCTATGCCAAGCCTGACGTCGACGCTAGCGTTGCGGACATGACCGATCGCCGCACCCTTTATCCGCCCATCGAGCCGCACCGCACCGGCATGCTGGACGTCGGTGACGGTCATCGCCTTTACTGGGAACAATGCGGCAACCCGGACGGCAAGCCCGTCGTCTTCCTCCACGGCGGACCGGGCGGCGGCGCGTCGCCCGACCATCGCCGCCAGTTCGATCCGCAGCGCTACAATATCCTGCTGTTCGACCAGCGCGGCTGCGGGCGGTCTACGCCCCACGCCAGCCTCGACGCCAACACAACGTGGCACCTTGTCGATGACATCGAGAAGCTTCGCAGCCAGGTCGCCAACGTCGAGCGCTGGCAGGTGTTCGGTGGCAGCTGGGGCTCCACGCTGGCGCTCGCCTATGCTCAGACCCACCCGCAGCGTGTCACCGAAATGGTGCTGCGCGGCATCTTCCTGTTCGACCAGCATGAGGTCGACTGGCTGTACAAGGAAGGTGGCGCGTCCTCCATCTACCCCGATGGATGGGATGAATTCATCGCCTCCATTTCCCTCGACGAACGGCATGATCTGGTCGAGGCCTATTATCGCCGGCTGACATCGGACGACCCGCAGGTTCAACTGACCTCTGCCAAGGCGTGGAGCAAGTGGGAAGGCGTCACTGTCACGCTTCTGCCCAGCCCCGATACGATCGAAGAATTCACCGAGCCAGCCAAGGCGATCGCGGTCGCGCGGATCGAAAACCACTATATGCGCGCCGGCGGCTGGCTCGACGAAGGCCAGCTTTTGCGCGGCGCCGAGAAGCTCCGTCACATTCCAGGTGTCATCGTGCAGGGTCGCCACGACAGCTGTACGCCGCCACGGGCGGCCTGGGCGCTTCACAAGGCGTGGCCCGAGGCGAATCTGGAGATCGTGCCGGACGGCGGCCACCTCTACAGCGAGCCGGGCGTGCTTGACGCGCTCGTTCGCGCCACTGACCATTTCGCGGGCGGCAATCGCTGATGACCTTGCAAGGGCTTCACGGTTCGCCAACCCTTCTGCTGCTGCACGGAAGTGACGAGGCGCGGGCGGTGGGCCCACTTGGCCAGATGCGGGACAAAGGCAGCACCGATGTCTACAAGCTGCTTGGTACGCTGGTGCCGCGGGACGGGCTGCGGGTGACGCCCAACTTCCTGAAAAAGAGCACGCGGCCGCCGCTCCATCGCTATCATATCGTCTTCAATCTAATTACGGACCCCGACCAGAACCCCCGGGTGCTGGAGGTCGCCGACCGGCTACTGAACGGCTTTCAAGGGCGAGTGATCAACCCTCCGGCTGCCGTGAAGCGAAGCACCCGGGAAAAGGTCGCAGAAGCGCTTGCCGGCACCCCTGGCCTGCAGGTCCCGCAAGTCCTCCGCCTCCGCCGCCAGCCAGCCGATCTCGCCGCCAAGGCGGTGATCCGATCCGGATTGAAGTTCCCCTTATTAGTGCGCGAAGCCGGCACGCACACCGGTCGTTTCACCGGGGTTGCGAGGCAGTCGGAAGATCTTGCTCCTGCCCTCGCCGGCGCCACCGATCACCTTGTGACCCAGTTCATCGATTTTCGCAGCGGCGACGGGCTCTATCGCAAATATCGAGTCTGGTGCGTCGGCGACCGGATGATCTTCCGGCATATGGTCGTCTCTGATGGCTGGAATGTTCACGTCGATGTCCGCAAGGGCTTCATGGGCGAGCGCCCGGATCTGATCGCGGAAGAGCGCGGCATCTTCGAAGCGGGGGGCTTGCCCGGCCCGGTGACGGAGGTGCTTCGCGCCATCCGCAAGCGCTTGGGCCTCGATCTGTTCGGAATCGACTTCTCGATCCTGCCGGACGGTCGGCTGGTCTTGTTCGAGGCCAATGCCTGCATGAACTTCATCGCCTTCTCAACCGATGGTCCATTCACCTACACACAAGCCTGCATCGCTCCGATGCAGCGCGCCTTGTGGGAATTGATCGGCTTCACGCCGCCGATGGCATCACTCAATGGCGAGGAAGCGACTGCCGTGCCTGTCCCCACCCCTTGAGCAGGTCGCCGGAGGCCCGTTCCGTCAGCAATTGCGCGTCGCGAATGGAAAAGATGCTGGCGCGATCCAGCCCATCCAGTTCTTCCCACGCGACCGGCGCCGCCACCGGGGCACCTTCGCGCGCCCGCGCCGAATACGGAAGGACGGCGGTTGCGCCGCGCTGGTTGCGAAGCCAGTCGAGAAAGATCCGGCCGGTCCGCTGGTTCTTGCGGATGTTGGCCGTAAACAACTCCGGTTCGGCCTCGGCGATCGCCCGGCTGAACCGTTCGGCGAAACTTTTGACCGCCGGCCAGTCCGCCGTCTGGTCGAGCGGCGCAATGACATGGATGCCCTTGCCTCCCGACAATAGTGGGAAGGTGATCAGCCCAAGGTCGGCCAGCAGTTCGCGCAGGCGAATGGCGGCTGCCTTCACCTTGCCGAAGTCCAACCCGACATCGGGATCAAGGTCGAACACCAGTCGGTCCGGTTTCTCGAGCGGCTTGATCCGGCTGCCCCAGCCATGAAACTCGATGGTGTTCATTTGCACGCATTCCAGCGCGCCGATCGGCTCGTCGACATACAGATAATCCTGCACCTCGCCGTCGCTCTCCTTCACCGGAACATGCAGGACGTGCCCCCCCATCGAACCGCTGTCGTGCTTCTGGAAAAAGCACTGCTTTGACCGGCCCTGGGGGCAGCGAATAAGGGTCATCGGGCGCTTCGCCAGGTCGATCATCAGCAGGGGGGCGATGGCGGCATAATAGTTGGCGAGGTCACCCTTGCTCAGTTCGTCCCCGGGGAAGACGATCCGCTCCGGACTGGTGAGCCGCAGGCCAAGACTCTCGTAAGTGGCGAGATCGCCCTTGCGGTCCGCCGCCTTCAGCTTTTTCGGGACTTCCCGGACGACATCCCCGGCCGACTTGTCCGACCGCAGCGCAATGAAGCTGGGATGGCGCAGCACGCCCTCGCTGGTGAATTCGGTAAAGGCGACCTCCGCCACCAGCTTCGGCTCGATCCAGGTAGAGCCCCTGCGCGCCAGGCGGGGCACCTCCAATGCCGGCTGGTCCAGCGTCAGCGGCTTCATCAACCCGGAAAGCTCATCGATCATTTTGGTGTCGAAGCCGGTTCCGACCTTTCCGACGTAGCGCAACGATTGGCCCTCGCGGACCGCCAGATGGAGGGAGCGAAACCCTCGCCGCTTGTCGCTCGCCTGCCAGCCGACGATCACGAATTCCTGCCGCTGAATACACTTGATCTTGAGCCAGCAGCGCGACCGGGTCCCGCGATAAGGGGCGCTTGCCTTTTTGGAGATGATCCCCTCGCCGCCCTCCTTGCAGATCGCCTCGAACAGCTTCTCACCTTTGCCCACGACATGGTCGCCGTAGAGAATGGCAGGCGGCGCGGTTTTCAACAGGGCGGCGAGCCTGGCCTTGCGCTCGATGTTGGGCAGTGCGGTGATATCCTCTTGCCTGTCCACGAGAAGGTCGAACGCGTAGAACGCGAGCTCTGCTTTGCCGCCCTTCAAGGTCGATTGCAGCAGTTGAAAGTCCGGCTTCCCGCCCTCACCGAGCGCGACGGCCTCGCCATCGATCAGGCAGCCCGGCGGCAGCTTGGCCGCTGCCTTCACCAGCGGCGCGAAATGATCGCTCCAGTCCTTGCCGTTGCGGGTCCAGGCCAACACCGAGCTGTCGCCAGTGGCCAGCAGCAATCGGTAGCCGTCATATTTGTATTCGTGGAGCCAATCGTTGCCGGTCGGCACCTCGTCCACCAAGGTTGCGAGTTGCGGATCGCGAAATGGTGGCGGTGCAACGCCACCCTTGCGTTTTGTGCGCCCGCCCTTCTTGCCGCCGCGATTGGACTCCCACACGTCCTCGCCGGCAGCGATCTCGGCCATGGTCCGGCCGGTCGTGACACTGACCAGGCATTGTTCGACCAGCGCGTCGCCCTCGTCGGGCCTGGCATGCTCGTCGGTGACCTTTTTCAGCATCCACGGCTCGCCCTTGTCGCCGGGCTTGGGTTTCATCCGAAACATGACCCATTCGCCGTGCATCCGTTCGCCGTCGAGGCTGAAGTGGAGATGCCCCTCTTCCAGCGTCTTGGCCGGATTCTTGCCCGGCTCGGGTGTCCAGTTGCCGCGGTCCCACAACATGACCGTCCCGCCGCCATATTCGCCTTTGGGGATCGTCCCTTCGAACGTGCCATAGTTAAGCGGATGATCCTCCGTCCGCATCGCCAGCCGGTTGGTGCCCGGATCAAGGCTCGGCCCACGCGGGACCGCCCAGCTCTTCAGCACTCCATCCAGCTCCAGCCGGAAGTCCCAGTGCAGCCGGGAAGCGTCATGCTTCTGCACGACAAAGCTGCTGCCCTTGCCCCGGGCCTTGCGACCCTTCGGCTCGGCGGTCTTGGTGAAGTCCCGCTTGGCATTGTAGGTCGCGATATCGAAACCCT
This sequence comes from Sphingomonas sp. SP1, assembly GCF_058313395.1. Taxonomy (NCBI): domain Bacteria; kingdom Pseudomonadati; phylum Pseudomonadota; class Alphaproteobacteria; order Sphingomonadales; family Sphingomonadaceae; genus Sphingomonas; species Sphingomonas sp. SP1. Next base: position 241,441 of record NZ_JBZFLC010000001.1, read on the forward strand.
TGGCGCGGGCAGACTTAGCCACCCGACTGCTCCTGCGAAGGGAAAGGCCTGGTCCAGCGCCACAGGCGCTGCGCTACGGCCGCGGATTGAACCCCTGCCTTCGCAGTGGCACTCACCGTTTCCGCCCGCCGGCCGCCGCCTTTTTTGGAGCAGCAGAAGCAGCCTTCTTCGCCGCGGCAGGCTTGCGCGCCGGCGCGACCTTCTTCGCTGCTGGCTTCCTGCCCGCCGGCGCGTTGTCGTTCCGCGCGTCGTCGCCCAGGCTTTTTTTCAGCGCTGCCATCAGATCGATGACATTGCTCTTGGGCTTGCTCGATCCGTCGTCCGGATCCTGGATCACCAGCTCACCCTTTTTCTTGCGCTTCTCTTCAATCAGACCTTTCAGCGCGTCGACATAGCGATTGTGGAATTCCGCCGGATCGAACTTTCCGCTCTTTTTCTCGATGAGCGTGGAAGCAAGGTCCAGCAAGTCGGCGTCGGGTTCCGCATCCTCGATCTCACGGAAATAGCTCGCCGCCTTGTTGACCTCGTCGGAGTAGCGGAGCGTCTCCAGCAGCATGCCGCGTCCGCATGGTTTCAGAGCCACGACATATTCCTGACCGCGCATTGCAAGCTGGCCCACCCCGACCTTGCGAGCCGCGCGAAGGGCGTCGCGCAATACGATGAACGCTTCTTCGGCCAGGTCGTCGGCGGGCACGACGAAATAGGGTTTGTCATAATAGATGGCATCGATCTCGTGCGTGTCGACGAACTGCACCAGGTCGAGCGTCTTGCGGCTTTCCAGCTTGACGCTTTCGATCTCCTCGGGCTCGAGCAGCACATACTCGCCCTTGCTGACCTCGAAGCCCTTGACGATGTCGTCGCGGTCCACCGGTCCCACGCCGGGCACGACTTTCTCATATTTGATCCGCTTGCCGGTCGGTTCATGGATCTGATGAAAGGCGATGGTCGCGCCGGATTTCGTCGCCGGATAGATCTCGACCGGTATCGAAACCAGCGCCAGCTTGATCTGTCCACGCCAGGCTGGCCGTGCCGCCATCGTAAGGCTCCTGCTTCAAAGGTCGTTGCTGAAGCGATTCAATCCTTTGGCGGGCAAGGTGTTCCGGTTAGACTGCGTTCATGAATCCAGCCATCAATGCTGCGCTGATCGCATCCGCCGCCAAGCGACAGGAGGCGCGGGATGCCCTGCTGAAGCAACTCAAGGACGCCAAGGCCTTCGGGCCGGGCACGACCTTGGCCTTGGTGCCCGATGGCGGGGAGCAGGAAGAAGCGCTGACGGAGCTGGTCGGTACTGCCACAATTCGCCCGTGGAACGGTGGCTACTATCTCGATCGCGCGCGGATGAAGGCGCGGGAGCAGCAGCAGGGCTGGATCGCGTTGGTGGTGATCGTCGCACTGCTCAGCCTAGGCGCGTCGGCCATCGCGCTCCTGTCACTGTAAGCGCCGAGACTTGCCGCCGGTTCGCGGCAGTCATTGCCGGTAAAGCCGCGCACGACTATGTGAACTGTGGTGACCGTCCTATTCTGTCGTCTGCTGGCAATCGCCGCCATGCTCCTCATGTCGTTCGGCATGAGCCAGTCGACGGCTGCCGCGATGCCAGGCCATTCGTCCACCACGGCCGCGCAAGGCCATTGCGACGACAACCGGTCCGACAGTTCCGGCAAGGCGCGCATGGCCATGCACTGCGCCGCCGCCTGCACCGCGCTGCCATCACAGCCGCCGGAAGTTGTGGCCTCTCCCGATGACATCGTCGCGGTTCAGGCCGCGGCGCCAGCGCCTTACTTGCTGGGCACCTCGATCCCTCCTGCCATCCCTCCTCCACGAGGATCGTGAACGACTGACGACACGACCAGATATTCGTTGGAGATTGGCATCATGAAGACCCTTTTTGGCGCACTCGCGCTCACGCTCGCAGTTCCGGCCGTCGCTCAAACCGCACCTGCTCAAAACCCTCATGCCGGCCACGCTCAGCACGGCGGCGCAGATCACAAGGGCATGCAGCACCATGGCATGAGTGCGGCCGACCACGCCCGGATGATGGAAGAGTGCAAGTCGGGCAAAGCGACCGGTAAGGCTAAGGAACATTGCGAGGCGATGATGAAGGCCATGTCGGCTGCTCCGGCGCCGAAGGCCGACGCCAACGAAGGCCACGCCCACTAAAAGCACCGCATCCAGGACGAGGCGCTGCGGGCATAACCGCAGCCCTCGTCGTCTGCGCGCGACTTCCCGGAGTCCCGAATTATGAACGCCACCCTCGAGTGGAACCGCCGCGCGTTTCTTGCCGGCGGAGCCGGTCTGTCAGCCCTTGCCGCCGCGCGCCCGGCGTGGGCGCGTCCGGTCAGCCATGGCTTGTCGGCCAAAGGCTTTGGAACGCTGGCTGGAAACGAGATCAAGCTGACCGTGGCCGAGAGCCGGTTTCCGGTCGACGGCCGGACCGGTCATGCCGTCACCATCAACGGGACGCTGCCCGCGCCGCTTATTCGGCTGCGCGAGGGCCAGAACGTGCGGCTGACCGTGGAAAACCATCTCGATGAGGATACGTCCATCCACTGGCACGGCCTGATCCTACCCTTCCAGATGGACGGCGTTCCCGGCGTGAGTTTTCCAGGCATCAAGCCGCATTCCACCTTCGTGTACGAATTTCCGCTGAAGCAGTCGGGCACCTATTGGTATCACAGCCACTCCGGCCTTCAGGAGCAGGCCGGTCATTACGGCCCGCTGATCATCGACCCGGCCGGTCCCGATCCCATCGATTCGGACCGGGAACATGTGCTGGTGCTCAGCGACTGGAGCTTTTTGCACCCCCATCAAATCTTCACCCGGCTGAAGCAGGAAGGCGGCTTCTTCAATCGCCAGAAGCGCACGCTGGCCGACCGGCTGTCGGGCAAGGACCCGATGACCCCGCAAGAGCGCGCGATGTTCGCCCGTGCGCGAATGGACCCGACCGACATTTCCGACGTGACGGAGGCGGCCTACAGCTTCCTCGTCAACGGCCACTCCCCGCGCGAGAACTGGACGGGCCTGTTCCGCGCCGGTGAACGGGTGCGGCTGCGGATCATCAACGCGGCCGCGCAGACCATCTTCAACCTCCGCATTCCCGGCCTCCGGATGACCGTGGTCGCGACCGACGGCATTCCCGTGCAACCGGTGGTTGTCGACGAGTTCCAGATCGGCAACGCGGAGACCTATGACGTCATCGTCACGCCCGCCGACCAGCCGTACAGCATCGTCGCGGAAACGATCGACCGGTCCGGCATGGGCGTCGCCACCCTGTCGCCAAGGCCGGGCCTGCGGGCGCTGGTCCCGCCGCTGAGGGAGCGCCCGACGCTCGGCATGAAGGACATGGGCATGGGCGCGATGAGCGGCATGGACCATGGCGCGCATGCCGGTCACGGCTCGGCCGCGGGGGGCGGCCCGGCGATGGACCACAGCATGCGGGACAAGTCCAAGGTCGACTTTCCGGTCGGCGTCGGCGTCGACATGATCGCGCCCATGCCGGTCGATCGGATCGGTGACCCGGGGATCGGGCTGGACAAGGTCGGGCACAAGGTGCTGACCTACCGGGACCTGGTCGCGGTCGGGCCGAACAAGGACACGCGTGCGCCGACGCGCCGGATCGACATCCACCTGACCGGCAACATGGAACGGTTCATGTGGTCGATGGACGGCCAGCAGTTAAGCGAAGCGCCCGAGCCGTATCGCTTCGCGCGGGGCGAGCGGGTGCGGCTGCGGCTCATCAACGACACGATGATGACCCATCCCATGCACCTGCACGGGCATTTCTTCGAACTGGTCAACGGCCACGGGACGCACCAGCCGCTGAAGCATACGGTCCGGGTCCTGCCCGGCGGCTATGTCGACCTCGACCTGACGGCGGACGCACCGGGCGACTGGGCGTTCCACTGCCACATGCTGTATCACATGCATGCCGGGATGATGCGGGTCGTCACCGTTCGTCCGCTGGACGGAGGTGCCGCATGATCCGGGCGCTTCTTCCCGTGCTGATCGCCGGCGCTGCGGCTCCAGCCGTGGCGCAGCATCAGGGCCACGCTTCTGCGCCTGCGGAGCCGCCGAGCGGGTGCACTGCCGAGCACACTGCGATGGGCCATTGCACCATGCCCGAGCCCGCCCCGCCGCCGCCGCCGGACAGCCACGAGGAGCACTCGGCTCCGACGGCCGATCCGCACGCCGGTCACGACATGCCTGCGACCGATCCGCACGCGGGGCACGACATGCCCGTGGCCGATCCGCACGCGGGGCATGGAAGCCCCGCGCCGGCACCGCCGGTCGCGCCGCCGCCGGCCGCGGCTTTGAGCGGACCGGACCATGCCGCCGACCAAATCTTTGGTGCCGCGGCCATGGCCAGGGCCCGGGAGAACCTTCGCGTGGAGCACGGCGGCGGACGCACCGCCAAGCTTCTTGTCGATCGGCTGGAGTGGCAGGGCGGCAAGGGCCGGGACGGCTATCTGCTCGAAGCGCAGGGCTGGTACGGCGGCGACGTCAACAAGCTGTGGCTCAAGACCGAGCTTGCGGGTGAGCGCGGACGAACGCCGGAACATATCGAAATGCAAGCGCTGTGGAGCCGGGCGATTGACCCCTGGTTCGATCTGCAGGCCGGCGTCCGGCACGACGCCAACCTTGGTCCGGACCGAACCCACCTCGTCGTGGGCGTCCAGGGACTGGCCCCCTATTGGTGGGAAGTCGACGCCGCGCTGTTCCTCTCGACCAAAGGCGAGCTCACCGCCAGGGCCGAGGTCGAATACGACCTGCGGATCACGCAGAAATTGATCCTGCAGCCGCTGGCGGAGGTTGAGCTGTCGGCCCAGGACATCAGGGAGGTCGGCATCGGGGCCGGTCTCAGCACCGCCGAACTCGGCCTTCGCCTGCGATATCAGGTCAGTCAGCAGTTCGCGCCTTATGTCGGCGTATCGTACGAGCGGGCGTTCGGTGCAACCCGGCGCTTTCGCCAGGCGGAGGGCGAGGACGCCGGCGGCCTTTCGCTGCTTGCAGGTTTGCGGATGTGGTTCTGAGGGATCAGCGGCTGAATAGCGCCGGCAGGCCCTGAAACAGGATCGCGACCAGGGCGAGACCGCTGCCGAGGGCCGAGATGCCATAGCTCCATCGCTCGAACGAAGGGGCCTGCAAGCGGTTGAGGCCGCGCAAGCTGACCGCCAGCAGCCATCCGGCCGCCGCCAAGGCTGCAAGAGTGATGGCAACGGTCAGCCACCGAGCAACGGGCGAGCCCGGAAACAGGCTGGCCGCGACGTAGACGCCGAAGAAGTGCGCGGTCCAGACCAGCAGGCCGCCAAGCAGAAACGACCACTGCCTCATGGCACACTGACCGGAAACAGGCGCAGCAGCAGTGCCGTCGCGGCGCCTTGGGCGGCGGTGTACAGCAGGAACAGGCTGACCACGTCGAACGTGGTGTTCGCTGGCCGCGTCACCAACCCGCGCGCCGTCCGTGCGGCAAGGTAGATGCCCATCAGCACGACGATCGCCACCAGCTGCCCCTGAAGCGCCAGCATGGCGAAGGAAAAAGCCCCCTGGCTGGTCCGCTCCGGGTCGATTCCCTGTTCCTGCCAGCTTATCCAGTCGGCCGCCAATCCGGCGACGAGGAAGGCCGCCGCGAACAGGACCGCCGCCGTCGGACTCCAGTTGGTTGAGCCTTCCCGCCGGATGAGCTTGCGGCCATACAGCACCAGCAATGCCCCTGCGGCATAGAGGACGGTGATCGGAAGCGCCCACCACCGATCCACCGGCACCGTCCAGAAACTCGGGTGGATGCCATACACGAACAAATAGCCGAACACGGCCATCAGGAAGATCATGAAGCACACGACCAGCACGCAGATGGTGGCCCACCATCCGTGCGCGCTCGGACCGGTGACATAGGTCGGCAGCATGATGCCGGCGCCGACATCCACCTGCTTCTGCTCAACCGGCCGGTCCGTGTCCCACAGCCAGCGAAGTACCGAGAAGATCGCCAGCGGCAGGCAGGCGACGGACAGGAAATACGCCTGCACCGTCAACAGCAGAAAGAAGCCCGCGGTGAAGACTGCCGCCAGCAGCGGCCACACGGATGGACCCATCATGATCTGCAGATACTGCGGCTCCGCGCGCATCGGGCTGGTGATCAGCGTTTCGCGCAATCCCGTTGCCGAGCGCGGCAGGAAGTGCCTGCCTTCTTCCACTTCCCGGCTCAGTTCGGGGTTGTCCCACAAGGGGCTGCGGCTTTTGACCACGGGAATGCTACGGGTCGAATAGAGGCCGGTCGGCAGCCACTCCAGCGTCCCGCCGCCGTAGGTGTTGCCGGCGTCGTCATCGACCGTGAAGCGGAAATTACGCGCCAGATCGATCAGGAACAGGACCACCCCCGCCGCCAGCACGAACGCTCCGGCCGTCGACAGCAGGTTGGTCCATTCCCAATTGTAACCCGGCAGGTAGGTATAGACCCGGCGCGGCATGCCCATCAGGCCGGTGAGGTGCATCGGCAGGAAGGTCAGGTGCATGCCGGCGAAGAACAGCCAGAACACCCATTTGCCGAGCCGCTCGGACAAGGCCCGCTTGCTGGTCATTCCGAACCAGTAATAGAAGGCGGCGAACACCGGCATCACTGCGCCGCCAATCAGCACGTAGTGAAGATGCGCGACGATGAAGTGGGTGTCGTGCGCCTGCCAGTCGAACGGCACCATCGCCACCATGACGCCGGTCAGTCCGCCCATGACAAAGGTGACCAGGCCGCCGATCACGAACAGCGTCGGCGTGTTGACGCTCGGCCTGCCGGTCGCCAGCGTCGCGATCCAGCTGAACACCTGCACGCCGGCGGGAATGCTGACGGCCATGCTCGCAGCGGAGAAGAAGCCGACCGACAGGGTCGGCATTCCGGTCGCGAACATGTGATGGGCCCAAACGCCGAAGCTGATGAAGCCGGTGCCGAGCAGCGCGAGCACGATCAGCTGGTATCCGACCAGTTCCGTCCGGGCGAGCGTCGCCACCATCATCGACACGAGGCCGGCAGCCGGCAGGAAGATGATGTAGACCTCCGGATGGCCGAAGAACCAGAACAGGTGCTGCCACAGCATCGGATCGCCGCCGCGCGCCGCGTCGAAAAAGGGCCAGTTGAGCGCCCGTTCCAGTTCCAGCAGCAGCGTACACAGGATCACGGCGGGAAAGGCGATCAGGATCATACCCGCGAACACCAGCATCGCCCAGGCGAACAGCGGCATGCGGGCAAGCGTCATGCCCGGCGCCCGGGTTTTCAGGATGCCGACCAGGATCTCGATCGCGCCGGCGATGGCGCTGATCTCGATGAAGCCGATGCCCAGCAACCAGAAGTCGGCGTTGATCCCGGGCGAATAGGTAGTGCTGGTCAGCGGCGGATACATGAACCAGCCGCCGTCGGGCGCCAGGCCGACGAAAATCGACGCGAAGAAGCTCAGGCCCCCGACTGCGTAGGCCCAGAAGGCATAGGCCGACAGGCGGGGAAAGGGCAGATCGCGGGCCGCCAGCATCTGCGGCAGCAGCATGACCCCGATCGCTTCCATGATCGGCACCGCGAACAGGAACATCATCACCGTGCCGTGCATGGTGAAGAACTGGTTGTAGGTTTCCTGGGGCAGCACACCCAGCAGCGGCAGCGACAATTGCGTGCGGATCACCAGCGCCAGTACGCCCGCCAGCAGGAAGAACAGGAAGGCCGTGGCGACGTACCACAACCCCACGTAGTTATTGTTGACGATGGTCAACCGCCGCCACCCGGTGGGCGCCTTCCAGACCCGTTCGAGTTCTTCGAGTTCGCTCTGCGGACGCGGCTCGGACGTTGGAAACCGATCGTAGAGCTTCGGGTCGAACCCGGTCTCGGACCTCACTTCTGCGCCTCGAGATAGGTGGCGAGCTCGGTCAGCTGTTCGGCCGACAGGACCGTGTAGGGCGGCATCCGGTTGTTCGGCTTGATCGCCTGGCTGTTGCCGATCCACCCCATCAGCGTGCCGCGGTTGTTGGGCAGGATGCCGGCGCCGAGGGTCCGGCGGCTGCCGACATGCGTGAGGTCTGGGCCGGCAAGACCGTTGGCTCCAGTTCCGGCGATCCGATGGCAGGCGGCACAGCCCGCCGTGTCGAACAGCTGTGCACCGCTGGCGGCCGAAGGTGCGGCAGCGGCCTGTCGGGTCAGGCGCCCCAGGATAAGCCGCGCAAAGACGGCGGGCTCGTGCGCGACGACGGTAAAGCCCATCAAGGCATGGGGACCACCGCAATATTCGGCGCACTGGCCGCCGAACACGCCCGGCTGGTCGGCCTGGATGCGCATCAGATTTCGCCGGCCCGGGATCATGTCGAGCTTGCCGGACAGTCGCGGAACCCAGAAGCTGTGAATTACGTCGGCGGACTCCAGTTCCAGCACGATCGGCCGGCCGGCGGGGATGTGCAGCTCGTTCGCGTCCTGAACGACTTCGCGGCCTTGCCCGTCGAGGTAGGCGACCCGCCACCACCACATCTCGCCGGTGATCCGCACGCGCAACTCATTGCCCTGAATGGGATCGGACAAGTGGCGAGTGAGCGACAGCCCGTAGATCAGCAGGGCCGTCAGAACGATCAGCGGGAAAGCGATCCCGCCGACCCAGATGATCGTCTTGCCCCCAACCTTCTGCTGGACTTCGCGCCGGCCGAACAGCGCCAGGTACAGCGCGATAAGCACCACCAACATCACGGCAGCGCCCATCGCGAACAGGATCCAGCTAAGCAGCGTCACGGACGTTGCATAAGGTCCTGCCGGATCGAGCACCGGTGGCGGCCAGCCTTCAAACATCGTTCACTTCACTTCCTGTTCGTAAAGGTAGGCCGCAATGTCGCGCGCTTCGCGCTCCGTCACCGGCATGGCGGGCATTGCGGAGCCGGGGACCAGCGCGGGCGCATTGCGGATATACGCCGCCAGCACATCGGGGCGATTGGGCAATTGGCCGGCGATCAACGCCCGTTCGGCCAACCCGCCCAGGTCCGGACCCACCTTGCCCTTCGGCCAGCGGACTCCTGGAATGGCATGGCAGCTTCCGCAGCCGACCCGTTCGATCGCCGCCAGGCCTTGCGCCGGGTCGGCTGCCGGCACGAACTGCCGCTGGTCGGACGGCGGCTTGCAGGCGGCGAGCAGCAGAAGTGGCGCAAACCGGAACAAGCGGATGGACCGAGCTGTTGCGCCCGGGTGCGCATATTTCCCCTTCTCGCTTCGGCGGCATGCCTGACCGGCTGCGCGGCCGCCGACAGCACGTCGCTCGACCGGTTCGCGCAGGACGGCCGGGTGATCGCCCTCAGCGGCGCGGAGGCCGGCGCCGCCAACGCCTGCTTTACCTGTCACGGGCTTGAGGGTCGGGGAAACGGAGCCGGCTCGCCTCGACTTGCCGGACTGGATGCCGGCTATCTCGAGCGTCAACTCGAAGCTTATGCGGACGGCCGGCGCTACCATGCACAGATGGGCTGGATCGCGCAGGCGCTTAGCGCGGAAGAGCGGCAGGCCGTGTCCTATTACTACGCCTCCCTGCCCGCCCAGCAGCCCGCTGCCGCTTCCCCCGCGGCCCGTTTGCCCCTGTATCACGGGGGCGACCCCGCCCGTGGACTTCTGGCCTGCGCGGCCTGCCACGGCGAACAGGGGCAAGGTCTCGGCCCCGCCAACCCGCCGCTTGCCGGACAGCCGGCCGCCTACCTCGCCGAACAACTGCGCATGTGGAGCATCGGCAAGCGGCGGAACGACCCGGGTGACGTGATGCTGCGGATCAGCCAACTCCTGACTCCTTCGGAAGCGCAGGCGCTTGCGGCCTATTCCGCCGCTCTTTCGGGCGGCCCGGCCAATCCTCGATCTCCGGCAACATCCCGCGAAGCACGTCGTGCCGATCCCAGAAATGATGCTTCAGGGCCGCCCCTGCATGTGCCGGAATCAGCAAGAGCAGCAGAATGACGGAGGCGATGTGCACATCCTCGGCAAGGTCCAGAATCGCGTAGCGCGTCAGGGGCTCCAGCCCTTCCAACGGCACCTGCGGCCACGGCACCAACCCGCCCAGATATAGCGGCCCCGGCGCGGCGACCGACGACCACATCACCCAGCCCGACAGCGGAAGCGTGAAGAATGTCAGGTAGAAGAGATAGGCGGTGACATGCGCGACCGTCGTCTGCCAGCCCTGTCGGTCGGCATCGTTGTACGGATCGGTTATCAGTGTGCGCCACACCATCCGTCCCACGGCGAGCAACAGGATCGGCAGGCCCGCCGCACTGTGGACCTGATAGGCAAAGACCTTGTCGCCGCCCGGCATCATCCAGTCGGTCCAGAACCCCCAGCCCAGCTGAAACAGGATCAGCAGCGCCATGACCCAGTGGAACAGGATCCCGACCGGGGAATAGCGCCCTTGGCTGGTGTAGCTGTTGCCCCAGGCCCGCAGCCGCTCGATCATGCGGCGAACCTGCGCTCCTCGGCCGCGAACCAGCGATGCGCGACCAGCAGGGCGGCCGCCAGATAGAGCCCGGCGGACGGCGCCCACATGATGAGGCCGGCCACCTGTTGGTCCTCCAGCGGGCTGAAGCCCCAGGCTTCCGTGGTCAGAAAATGCGCTCGGTAGAGCGGCGCTCCGGCAAAGGTCAGCAGCGCGCCCAGAAGACCCATCTGCACCGTGCTCACCAGCAACGCGGCGACCGCCGACAGCCCGCTAGATCGGCGCAGCGCGGCCCAGAATCCCATGGCGGTGGCGGTGATGCTGACCTGCATGGCCCAATAGGTGAGGTCGCTCGAAAGCGCCTCCGCATACAGGCCGGGCGCATGCCACAGCCAGAAGGCAACCGCTTGCAAGCCCGTCCACAGCGCCAGCGACCCAGGCCAGCGCGTTCGGTCGTGCGGCAAAGCATGCACCAGCAAGGGCGCCAACACCGCGGCGAGCAGGACGTGGTGGGTCACCCGGGCCGAGAACAGCGCCGAACTCAGTGCGCAGAACGGCGACACGAACAGCAGCAGCGCCAACCCGATCGAGATTGCGGCTCGTTGCCGTTGCGCCGGCGTCTCCGCCAGTCGCCAAAGCACGACGGAACCGATTGCGAGCGGGCCCAGCAGCAGCGGATCGGCGTTCCACCGCTCGAACAGGTCCGCCGGCACGGGCGCCGCACCGCAATAGGGCAACCAGATCGTTGCGGCCGGCTGGCTCACCTCACGGCGGCGACGCGCGGCGGAGCGGACCGCTGAGCCGGAGCCACCCGCCAGACCGTGTTGGACAGGTCGTCGGCGACCAGCAACGCACCGCGGGGATCGACCGCCACCCCGACCGGTCGGCCGAACGTCTTGCCGTCTGCCTGCATGCCGGTGACGAAATCAACCGGCGGTCCGGCCGGACGTCCACCCCGGAAGGGCACGAACACCACCTTGTAGCCGACCGGCGTTTCACGATTCCAGCTGCCGTGCATGCCGACGAAGACGCCATCGGCGAACCTCCCACCCATCGCAGCGCTAGAGAACGCCAGTCCCAGCGGCGCCGTGTGAGAGCCGAGTGCATAATCCGGACGAACCGTCTGGCGGACCATTTCTTCCTTGAACGGCTGCACCCGGCGATCGGGGTTGGGCCCCCAATAGGCGTAAGGCCAGCCGTAGAAGGCCCCCTGACGGATCGACGTCAGATAGTCGGGCACCAGATTGGGGCCCAGCTCGTCGCGCTCATTCACGACCGCCCACAACTGCCCGCTTCCTGGCTGCACGGCGAGCGCCGTCGGATTGCGAAGCCCGGTGGCGAACCGGCGATGCGCCCCGGTCTGCGCATCGATCTGCCACACCATCGCGCGTTCTTCTTCCGCCGCCATGCCCCGTTCGCCGATGTTGCTGTTGGATCCGTTGCCCACGAACAGGTAACTGCCGTCCGCGCTGGCGGTCAGGGCCTTGGTCCAGTGGTGATTGATCTCCGCCGGCAGGCGCGTGACCAGCACCGGCGCGCCGGACGCGCGGGTCTGGCCCGGCTGATAGTCGAACCGGACCAGCGCATCCTGATTGGCGACAAACAGCCGGTTACCGATCAGGGCCAGGCCGTAGGGGGCATTGAGGTTTTCGGCGAACACCGTCCGCCCTTCGTAAACGCCGTCGCCATTGGCGTCGCGCAGCAAGGTCAGCCGGTCGCCGCCCTTGACCGAACTGGTCCCTTTGGCCTTGAGGAAGCCCGCGATCAGGTCCTTGGGCCGCATCTTCGGCGCGTCGCCGCCGCCCTTGCCTTCCGCCACCAGGATGTCGCCATTGGGCAGCACCAGCATCTGCCGCGGGATCTTGAGGTCGGTGGCGATCGCCGACACGGCATAGCCCTCCGGCACGACGGGTCGCCGGTCGCCCCAGCCGGCCGGGCTGGCGATGGTCATGCCGGGCAGCAACCCCCGCTCCTTGTCGGGAAGCGTGGGGTTGGGACCGTACTGCGCAACCTCCGAATCGGAGCCGCAACCGGCCAGCAAAAGCGCGCCGAGCGCGACCGACAGGCGAAGTTTGCTCATCGTGCGGCTCCCGCCCGTAAAGTGGAAAAGCCGAGCGCCACCGCGACTACGGACAGCAGAAACACCAGCAACGACAGGATCAGGCCGGCGGGCATGGTCGCCCATGCGTCCTTCGCGTGGACCAGTGCCCCGATGAACCCCAGGATGAAGGTCGTGATCAGGACCAGCAGGTAGAGCGCCGACACCCGGTCGCGCCGGACATCCGAGCGGAAGAAATCGACGACCGCCCACAGCAGCGCCAGCCCCGCGAAGACCAGCGCGCCGGCGTTCAGCCAGGCCGCGAAGTTGATCCACTGCACCTCCTTGGTCGACGAATAAGCCCAGTCGCTGAGCAACGCGCCAAGAAATAGCGGCAGAATCGACGCCAAAAAAATGGCGTGCACCGGATGAATATGTCGGCGTAGCGCCGGACTGCTGGCCAAGATCGATCCCCTTTTTTTCCCGACCACCAGCCGAAACCTGCGCCGTCGCGCAATGCCCGTGCCGACCGACTGGTCGTAAGCTCATCAACGCCGAGCCGACATTGCTAATGCGCGCTGGGGCTGATGGGTTCCCTGAAGTCCGCGCGAGCACGGCTTGCCGCCAAGCAGGTTGACCGAAACTGCCGCGTCGTGCATCCGGCCCAACGACCGCTGGCGGCTTATCGAACGTCAGCCATCAGCGGCCTTTCGCGGCAACTGCGGTTGTTCGTGCGGGTGTAGCTCAATGGTAGAGCAGAAGCCTTCCAAGCTTACGACGAGGGTTCGATTCCCTTCACCCGCTCCAAAATGGCCGGGGGCCATTTTGGAGCGCGGCGGATAAGGAACATGCCGGGGGCATGCTCCCCGCCGGCGACTAGCGGTCGGTCACTTGGTGATAGACACCCGGCCTGTATGCGCCACCCTTGCTTCCACCCATCTCATCCGCTAAGCGCGCCGCCTCCAGCACATTGTTGGAAAGCCTGCGGGAGGTCGTCTTGGACGGCCGCTTGTACCGCTAAACTTCGTGTCCGCCTCCGCGCGGGCCAACACAAGAGAGTGACATGGCCAAGAAGATTACCGGCTATATCAAGCTGCAGGTGCCGGCCGGCACCGCCAATCCGTCGCCGCCGATCGGCCCGGCCCTGGGTCAGCGCGGCGTTAACATCATGGAATTCTGCAAGGCGTTCAATGCCGCCACGCAGGAACTGGAAAAGGGTGCTCCGATCCCGACGGTCATCACCGTCTATGCGGACCGCTCCTTCTCCTTCGCCACCAAGACGCCGCCGGCCAGCTTCCTCCTGAAGAAGGCCGCCAAGCTGAAGTCGGGCTCGAAGGAGCCGGGCAAGGTTTCCGCGGGCACCATCAAGCGTTCGCAGCTCGCCGAGATTGCGGAAACCAAGATGAAGGACCTCAACGCCAACGACGTCGAGGCCGCAACGAAGATCATCGAAGGCTCGGCGCGCGCCATGGGCCTCCAGGTTGTGGAGGGCTAAGCGATGGCCAAGCTGACCAAGAAGCAGAAGAGCCAGGCCGACCAGATCGACCGCGACAAGCTCTATGGCGTCGATGAAGCGCTGAACCTCGTGAAGACGCTCGCCACCTCCAAGTTCGACGAGACGGTCGAGGTCGCGCTGAACCTGGGTGTCGATCCGCGCCACGCCGACCAGATGGTCCGCGGCGTCGTCAACCTGCCCAAAGGGACCGGCAAGACCGTTCGCGTCGCCGTGTTCGCCAAGGGCGCCAAGGCTGACGAAGCCAAGGCAGCGGGCGCCGACGTGGTCGGGGCCGAGGACCTGATGGAGAGCATCCAGGGCGGCCAGATCGACTTCGAGCGCGTGATCGCCACCCCCGACATGATGGGCGTTGTCGGCCGCCTCGGTAAGGTGCTGGGACCCAAGGGCCTGATGCCGAACCCGAAGCTCGGCACCGTCACCATGGACGTCACCAAGGCGGTGACCGACGCCAAGGCGGGCCAGATCGAGTTCCGCGTCGAAAAGGCGGGCATCATCCACGCCGGCATCGGCAAGGTGAGCTTCCCGGCGGAGGACCTCCGCGCCAATTACGACGCATTCGTGGACGCGATCGTCAAGGCGAAGCCGGCCGGAGCCAAGGGCAAGTACCTCAAGAAGGCTGCAATCAGCTCGACCATGGGTCCGGGCCTGAAGCTCGCCCTCGACGAGGTTGCCGCTTAAGCGACCGCGATTGCAGGAACAGCAAAGGGCCGGGGCGGCGACGCTCCGGCCCTTTTTGTTGGCAAGCGAGACGTCTCAAGAGACCTGTCCGCTTTCGAGTCATAGCGGCCATTACGAACGCTGTGGCCGGCCTCGATGACCGGCCAACCCTGCTGGTCAGCCTCGCAACAGGATCTGGCTTGGCACCAATTGCGCCACCGTTGCGGCAAGCTCGGCCCGGCGAAAGGGTTTGGTCAGCCTGCGCAGGTCGGGAGCGATGCCTTCGACTTCCGCGTAACCAGAAACGATCAGGATTGGCAGTTCCGGCTGACGGGACTTGACCGACCTCGCCAAGTCCGCCCCGCTCATCCCAGGCATCAGATGATCGGTGACCAGGAGGTCGAGCCTGGCACCCTCGTCGATGAGCCTGAGGGCTTCTTCCGCTGAGGCCGCTTCCACAACGTCGAACCCCATTTCGGAGAGCATTTCCGCAGTGCTGAAGCGAACCAACTCTTCGTCATCCACGAGCAGGGCGACGCCGCCGAGCGCGGCAGGACCCTCGGGCGAGATCGGCACCGACACCCTTTGCGCCTGTGCCGAGGTGGATGGCAGCAACAAGGTGACCGTAGTGCCTTCGCCCACTTCTGTCTCGAGTTCCAGTCCTCCCCCCAGCTGCGCCGCAAGGCCGTGCACCATGGACAGGCCGAGACCGGTTCCCTTGCCCACGCCCTTGGTGGAGTAAAAGGGGTCGACGGCGCGGCTGAGCACTTCCGGGCTCATTCCGAAGCCAGTGTCGCGGACGCTGATGCGGACATAGTTACCTGGCTTGACCCCTGATCGCTGCCCGGCCGCGATGCGCTGATTGTCGACGCGGATCGTGAGCTCGCCGCCATTGGGCATCGCGTCCCTGGCGTTCACCGCCAGATTCAGCAGCGCCATTTCAAGCTGATTGGGATCGGCCTGGGCGGTTGAAACATTTGGGTCCAGCTGAACCCGGATGTCGATGGTCGGGCCAAGCGTCGAACCGAGCAATTCGGCCACCCCATCGAGCAAGACGGCCATGTTCACCGGCACCGGTTGCAGGGGCTGGCGGCGCGCAAAGGCGAGCAGGCGCTGAACAAGCGTCTTCGCCCGCTCTGCAGAATGAAGCGCGCCGTCGATCAGCTTTTGCTCGCGCGCGGTCCCGACCTTTTTGCGCACCAGCAGGTCAAGCGAGCCGATAATCGGCGTCAGGAGGTTGTTGAAGTCGTGGGCCACCCCTCCGGTCAGGCTGCCCATCGCCTCCATCTTCTGGCTTTGCCGCAACGCGTCTTGCGCAAGCGTCAGTTCGGCATCCCTCGTCTTGGCCAGACTGACATCTCGTCCGACGGCCACGAAATTGATGCCATCGGGTTCGGGCGCCACCGTCCAGTCGATATGCTTCCACTTGCCGTCGGCCGTGGCGATGCGGTTTTCAAACCGCGCGGGCTGGCCCGTCTCGGCCATGTTGGCGATGGCCGCTAGCGTCGGCGGCATGTCCTCTTCGTGCATGAACGACGCATAGGGTCGGGTGAGAAGCTGATCCTCGGTCCAGCCGAGGACCGCCGTCCAGGCCGGGCTGACGGCCGACATCATTCCGGAAAAGTCGGCACGGGCAAGCATGTCTTGCGAGAGATTCCAGAGACCGTCACGCTCGGAGATTCGGGCGGCGACCTGCGCTTCGAGGTTTTCGTTGAGCTCACGCAGGCGTTGCTCGGCTCGCCTCCGTGCTGTGACGTCCTTGAACAGGACCGCGATCTGCCGCCTGTTGGCGGGCTCGATCCGAAAGGCGGCAAGTTCGAGCTTGCGATCGGTGACCCCCAGATCGCGCTCGAAGCGGACCGGCTCGCCGGTCAGGAGGACCTTGCGATAAACCTCGAGCCAACCCTCGGCCTCATCGCGGCCGACGACCTCCCGCAGCCGCTTGCCGACAACCCCCGCGATGCCCGTATTCTCGACAAAGGCCGAGTTGGCTTCCACGTGAACATAATCGCTGAGTGGCCCGTCGGCACCATCGACGAACTCGATGACACAGAAGGCTTCGTCAAGGCGCTCGAACAGAGTGCGGTAGCGCTGCTCGCTGTCCCTCAGGCTGATTTGCGCCCGGGCCCGTGCCACCGCCAGACGCGTCCGGTCGGCAAATTCCCTGATCAATGTCAGGTCGTCGTCGCTCCACTCCCGCGCGGTCGATGCATTAACGTAAAAGACGGCAACCAATCGGCCGTGTTCGAGCACCGGCGCGTTGACGAAGGCGCGGGAGCTTTTCTCCTCCAGCGCAGCGGCAGCCTGAGCGGTGCGGGCGTCCTTTCGAACGTCGTTGATGACGGTGAATTCGCCCTGCTTCAAACTGTCGATGAAGGATCCGTACGCCCGCAAGGGCAGTATTCCCGCGAGTGTCTCGACCCCCGGGGCGGTCCAGTCCTGCTCGACATGCAGCGTTTCGGCATCGTGATCGATCGCGGCGTAGCCAACTCGGGCGACTTCAAGTTCCTGCCCCAGGATTGACGCCGCGGCGTAGGCAATATCGCGGGGCTCACCCAAATCCCGCATCCGATCACCAAGCTCGACAAGAGCACGTCCTACAATCATCCAGCCTCAAGCTCGTCGCTGGCCGGACCCCCGTCCCTGCCCAGTTTTCGCCTCGACCCTACTGCCCGCGATCCTGCGGTACCACAAGCCGGATGCATGCCCGCCGATATCGGTTACCCGCTGGCCTTTGTGGAAAGCCCCTGTCTTCTGCCCGTAGCGGAACGTCGCAAACACCTGCCGGAAAGCATCCTGCTCTGGACCCTCGACTCCATTGCGCTAGAGCCGCCGCATGCCGCCGCACGCCGAAGCCTACGACGCGATCATTCTCGGGGCAGGCGGCGCCGGGCTGATGTGCGCCGCCGTGGCGAGCCAGCGCGGCAAGCGAATCCTTGTCATCGACCATGCTCCCGAACCGGGCCGCAAGATCCTCATCTCCGGCGGCGGACGGTGCAATTTCACCAACATCCATACCGCGCCCGACCGCTACCTGTCGGCCAACCGTCATTTCGCCCGCTCCGCGCTTAGCCGCTACACGCCGCAGGACTTCCTGGCGCTGGTCGAAGCCTATGGCATCGCGTGGCACGAGAAGACGCTCGGCCAGCTGTTCTGCGACGGCTCCGCGCGACAGATCGTCGCCATGCTGATGGATGAGTGCACGAAGGGCGACGTTCACTTCCGCTTCGGCCAGTCGGTTGGCGAGGTGCGGCATTCGGATGGGCGCTTCCAGGTCGGCGACGCGACCGCTCCGGCCCTCGTCATTTCGACCGGCGGCCCGTCCATCCCCAAGCTCGGCGCTACCGGGTTCGCCTATGACCTGGCGCGTCAGTTCGGCCTCAAGGTCGTCGAACCGCGTCCGGCGCTGGTTCCACTGACCCTTGGCGGTGAGGAGACCCTGTTCCGCACGCTGTCCGGAGTCGCCGCGCCGGTTGGAGCCCGCTGCAATGGCGCCGCCTTTCGCGAAGCGGCCCTGTTCACGCATCGCGGCCTTAGCGGGCCGGCCATCCTGCAGGTCTCCAGCTACTGGCGGCGCGGCGATCCTGTGGGCATCGATTTTCTCCCCGGCCGACCGAAGGGCTGGCTGGTGGCGGCCAAGCGCGAGCGGCCCCGGGCGCGACTGTCGTCCGTGCTGGCCACGCACCTGCCCGAGAGGCTCGCCGACACGCTGGCCGAGCGCATCAACATCCCAACCGAACTCGCCAACACGCCGGACCGCATTCTCCAGTCCGCCGAGGAGCGGCTGGCCAATTGGCGCTTCAACCCGAACGGCAGCGAAGGCTATGCCAAGGCCGAAGTGACCGCAGGCGGAATCAGCACCGATGCCCTCTCCTCGCGCACCCTGGAAGCAACCAGGGTGCCCGGCCTCTACGCCATCGGTGAAGCGGTGGACGTGACCGGCTGGCTGGGCGGCTATAATTTCCAATGGGCCTGGGCCAGCGGCCATGCCGCGGCCCAGGCAATTGGCGCCTAGCGACCGGTGCCCGACAGGGTCGCCGCCGTGGCGAGATCAAGCCGGTCGGCGGGGACAACCTCAACATCCGGCCGCAGCTTGCGCAATTGGTCGATGAACTTGGCGCTGTCGCCGACGATCACCAGCGACACCCGTTCCGGCTGCAGCAGGCGACCCATCACTCCGGTTGCGCCGGACCCGGTCGTGGCATTGATCCGCTGGGCGTAGGCCAGCGCCTCGGCCGGATCCACGCCACGCAGGATCGCAGCGCCGAGTTGCCCGTTCAAACCCGCGCTGGTTTCCAGCTGCCGCTGGAAGCTGCCGCCGAGCAGCGTCTGGCGGTTGGTGACCGTGCTGGCGTCCAGCGGGTCGCGGGCGATGCGGGCGAATTCGTCGAGGAAGATCTTGGCAACCTCCGCCGCGCTTTCGTTCTTGGTCTGGGCACTCGCCGCGACGACGCCCTGATCGAGCGCGCCGCTGACCGAGCTGTAAGCGCCATAGCTCAATGCCCGCTTCGTTCGCACTTCCTCGAACAGTCGGCCGGTGCTGGACCCGCCCAGCACTGAATTGGCCAGCAGCGCGTTGTAATAGGACGCGTCGGTGCGCTTCAGTCCTCGCGCCACTGCGACCACCGCCGCCTGGCCCGCACCGGGCAGGTCGATGACAAGAGTCCGCGCTGGCTGCTCCGCGCCCGCCAGGCTCGCAGGCGGGGTCGGCGCAGGCCCGTTGGCCCGCCAGTCGCGAAGCGCCTGCTCCGCCACCGTCCGGGCCTGCTCTGAATCGATCCCGCCGGAAACCACCACCGTTGCAAGTTCGGGCCGCCACCATGTCTGCCGGTAGTTGGCGAGGTCGGTGCGGGTCAGCGCGGCCAGGCTTTGCGGCGTGCCGTTGGCCTGACCGCCATAGGGTGCGGCCCCGTACACCACCGGCGCCATTGCCATCGATGCGATCTGGCCCGGGTCCTTCAGCGCCACCTGCAACCCGTCAAGCGCCCGCTTCCGCTCTCGGGCAAAGTCCTTCTCCGGGAAGGTCGCATTGCGAGCGATATCGCCCAGGATCGCCGCCGCCTCGCCAAGGTTGGCGGTCGGTGCGGTGACGGACAAGATGGTCCCGTCCGGTCCCGCGGTCGTGGTCAGGCTGGCCCCGAGCTTTTCGAGACTGGAGGCAATCTGGTCGCCGGTGCGGGTGGCGGTGCCCTCCTTGGCGACCGTGGCGGCGAGCGCGGCGCGACCGGCCTGCGCCCGGTCGTCGACGGCAGCGCCGGCGCGGAACAGGATGCTGAAGGTCGCCAGCGGAACGCGCCCGCTTCGCGCCGACACCAGCCGGACGCCGTTCGACAGGCGCGTGTCCGTTACCGGCGGCAGGGAGAAGGCCGCCTTGGCGCCTGGCGCAGGCGGTGGTTGCCGCTCTCCCTCGGCTTTCAACTGCAGTTGGGGGCCACGCGCTGCGGGAACGCTGGCAAAGGTCGGAAGCGGGGTCGGGTTGGCCCAGCCGGCGGCCTGCCCGTCGCCCTTTTCATACCGCAGCGTCAGGCGCTTGGCCGGATCGAGGTAAAGGCGGGCGACCCGGCGCACATCCTCGGGCGTGACTCGCGTGACCGCCGCCAGCCGCTTGTCCGCCGCCCGCGGATCGCCGGTCCGGACAAGTCCTTCGCCAAGCGTGAAGGCGCGGGTCGATGCCGTTTCGCGCTCGCCCAGCCCCGCCGCGAGCAACTCGTTGACGGCCTCGGTCACTTCGTCCGGGGTCGGACCGGATGCGCGCAACCGCTCCAGTTCCGCATCCAGCGCCGCAGCGACCAGTTGCGGCTGTTTCCCGCTTGCCACCCAGCTCATCAAAGCCAGGAAACCCTGTTCTTCGCTGTCATTGAAGAAGCTGCCCGTCTGCGTCGACATACCGGTCTTCACCAGCGCGGTGTCGAGGCGGTTGTGATCGCCGCCCGCCAGGATTCCCTCCAGCACCTGCAGCGCCGCCATGTCGCGATGTCCGGCGCCGGGCAATTGATAGGCGGTGCCGACCACCGGCAACGGCACATTGGGTCCGCTGGCGACAACCTGCCGACTGCCGGTCAGCGGCTTGTCCTTCACCCTGATCGCCAGCGGCGCCGGCCGCGGTCGCTTGGGAATCGAGCGGAAATATCTGTCGACCAGCACATCGAGTTGTCGTGGTTCGAAATTGCCCGCCACGATCAGCGTTGCGGTATCCGGACCGTAATAAGCCTCGTGAAACGCCCGCGCGTCCTCCAGGGTGGCGCTGTCCAGATCCTCGATCGACCCGATGGTCGGCCGCCGGTGCGGCAGCACATTATAGACGTTTTCACCGAGCACGAACGAAAACAGCCGCCCATAGGGAGGTGCGAGGACGCGTTGGCGGAGTTCTTCTTTGACGACGTTGCGTTCGTTGTTGAACACTTCCTGGTCGATCACCGGGCGGGCCATGCGCTCGGCATGCGTCCAGAGCATCCGTTCCAGATACTCCGCGGGAACGATCTCGTAGTAATTGGTGCGATCGTACCAGGTCGACGCGTTGCGGGTGCCGCCGACGTCGTCCACCATCTTGTTGATGGTGTTGTAGGGCATGTTCTCCGTCTTGCGGCTGAGGATATGCTCGAACAGATGAGCGAAGCCGGAGCGTTTGTCCGGATCATGCTTCGACCCGACCTCGTACCACATGGACACGGTCACATTGGGCGTGGCGGTGTCGCGAATGGCGATCACCTTGAGGCCATTGGGCAAGGTCCGCTGAGTGAAGGCGGTGGCGGGGATATCCTGCCGGGCGGACTGCGCGAGGACCGGGGCCGAAGTCGCCAGCAGAACAGCCGCAAGCGCGGCAGGAAAACGCATGCTCATCAGTATCTTACCCCCAAGGACGAATCGAGCGGTCGACGCTTGCAAGCCGTGCCGGGCCTGCCAAGCGCTTTTTCGACGAGCCGACGAACACCCTGCCCGATTGACGCGTTACCGCTGACTGGAGGAGTTTGATCATGGAACAGGACCGCAAGCCCCCGACGCCCGAGGAACAGGACCCCGCGGCCGTCACCACCGACGATACCGAGTTCGGGAACGAGCATCCGCTGAGCAGCCCGTCCAAGCTCGCCGGAACCGCCGAGGGAGCAATCGCGGCGGAATTCGCCGCCCGCGATGCGATCGAGGGCGAGCCGCTGGCCGATGCGGCCGGCAGCGCGGCGGGCGTCGCTTATGAAGAGGACACGCTTCCGCTCGACGGCGAATAGCGGGCACTCCGCCTAATATTTGTTATAGATCCGCACGTTCCCCGCGGGCATATTTGCCCGTAATTTCAGCGGGGTAAGGTGTATGGAGACGGATCGCGATTACTTGAGCCGGCGGCTTAGCGAAGAACGGCTGGCGGTCGAGCGCGCAGCGTCACCAGAGGCGCGTCACGCTCACGAATGCCTGCTGCGCCGTTACCTGGACGCCCTGGACCGGCACACGAATCAGGCCGCCTGACTGCCGGGCGGCGGCCTCGCTGCCGCCGTTGATCGCCGGGCGGTCGAGCCACCGCCGTTGGTGCCACCAGCCGTCGACATGCGCTGCCGCTCTGTCGACACCCCTCGGCCTTTTGTCGATCCGCAGACTGCCGTCGAAGACCGCAACGAACGGCAAATGCGGACGCCATCACCCGAGCGCATAAACATTCCTGTTCCCGGCCAGCAGGTCGGGATCGAAACAGGAGTTCATCTCATGACGAATACCGCCAAGCACCTGCTCGCCTTCTCGGCAGCGCTGCTGGCTTCCGCAGGCGCGCTGACGGCTGCGGCCAGCTCGGCACATGCCAAGGACGTCACCGTATACGCCGACGAGGACGGCGAGTCGCTCAGCCGCGGCGTTTCGTACGCCGACCTCAATCTGGCAAGCGCGCCTGGACAGAAGAGCCTGGACCGCCGCGTCTCGCGCGCCGTTCGCTACGTTTGCGAGCCGCATCGCGATCGCTCGGCTCGCAGCCGTTACGGCGAATGCGTTGACTTCGCCTGGGACGGTGCTCGTCCGCAAATGGCCCAGGCCATCGAGCGGGCGCAGCAGCTGGCGACGAACGGCACGACCAGCATTGCCCCGGTGGCAATCGCCATCCGCGGCATCGCCCAGTAAGCGACCGCTTGAGTAAATCTCGGCCGCCCGACCTGCCCGGGCGCGCCACCTCGGCCCAATCGCTCTCCCTTGGTCGCATGCACCGCCTGCAGAGCCGCTTGACCGTCGGCGCCGAGCCCGCCTAACACCTCCCCCGATGACCGCTCAAACCACCCGCACCGTTTCTGCTGCCGCTCCGGCCGCCGTGCGTTGGTGGCGCTGGCTTTCCGAGCACCTGCCCGGCGCGCCTGCCTGACGTCCGCCTCGTTTCGAGGTTTCTGTGTTCAGCCAGCCCGCCGCGACCCGGCGGGTTTTTTGTTGCCTCTTCAGCCAGCGAGTTTCCCACATGATCATCGTCCTCAAGCCCGACGCCCCCGCCGACAGCGCTTCGCGCCTGCTTGCCCGGATCGAGGAGGCCGGGCTGAAGCCATTGCACATGCCCGGCAGCGAGCGCGTGGTGCTCGGTGCGCTGGGCGACGAGCGCGTCCTGAACGACCTCGCGCTCGACAGCGACCCGGCGGTGGAAAGCGTCAAGCCGATCCTCGCGCCGTACAAGCTCGTCAGCCGGGAGCTTCACCCGCACGATACGGTGGTCCACGTCGGCGGTGTCCCGGTCGGTGGCGCGAACCTCGCGGTGATCGCCGGGCCGTGCGCGGTCGAAAGCCGCGAACAGCTTTACGATAGCGCGGTCGCGGCCAAGGAGGCAGGCGCCCGGATCCTTCGTGCGGGCGCCTACAAGCCGCGCTCGTCGCCCTACGGCTTTGCCGGACATGGTCCGGCCGGCCTCTCGATCCTGCGCGAAGTCGCGGACGAACTCGGGATGCCGGTGGTGACCGAGGTGATGGACACCGCGGATATCGAGGCGGTTGCCGCGCAGGCGGACGCGCTGCAGATCGGGGCGCGCAACATGCAGAATTTCGCGCTGTTGCGGGCGGTCGGCAAGGCGGGACGGCCCGTTCTGCTGAAACGCGGCCTATCCGCCACCATCCAGGAATGGCTGTTGGCGGCCGAATATCTGCTCGCCGCCGGCCAGTCGCAGGTGATCCTGTGCGAACGCGGCATACGGACCTTCGAAACCGCCACGCGCAACACGTTGGACCTCAACGCAGTACCCTATGTGAAGACCAAGACCCACCTTCCGATCGTGGTCGACCCCAGCCACGGTATCGGGATCCGCGACCTGGTTCCGGCCATGGCGCTGGCCGGGGTCGCGGCGGGCGCCGACGGGATCATGGTGGAGGTCCACCGCGACCCATCGCAAGCCCTGTCCGATGGTGCCCAATCGCTCGACCCGACCGGTTTCGCACGCCTGATGAACTCGCTCCGCCCCGTCGCCGCCGCCGTCGGGCGACCGCTACCATGAGCGAGGTCATCCAGCGGCGGGTAGAGCGCGAGTTCGACCCGCTCGCCTTTTATTCGGCCGCGACCGACGGGGGGACCCGGCCCGATACCGCGATCTTCGAAGGCAATGACGGCCGGACCCTGGTGATGACGGCCGCGGCGGTGCGGGCGACGGCGCGAGGTGGAGAGGTGTTGCTGGAGGCGCTCAGCGCGAATGGCCGAGCCTTGCTCGACCTGCTCGCGGCGCGCTTGCACTTGCCGCCCGGCGATACCCTGCGCTTGCATTATCCGGTGCCGGCCAGTCTCGACCCGCAGGAGCGGCTGCTGGCGCCCGCCCCGCTGCACGCCCTTCGCGGATTGCTGCGCTGCGCCGCGCCCTTGAGCGCTGCCGACCCTTTTGGCGCCTTGCTGCTCGGCATCAGCGGTTTCGACCAAGCCGCGTTCGGCGAGGAATTGGCCGACGGTGCGCCCCATCCGCTGGGCTTTCCCGACTTCATCTATTGGGTGCCCGACAGCCTGGCGGTGGTCGAACCGTCCGGCGGGGCCCGGCTGCTGTGCCCGGCGTTTGGGCCGGACCCGCGCCAGCAACATGACGCCGCCCGTCGCCTGGAGGAGTTGCTGTCCCGGCCGACCGCGCCCAGCCGCGTGGCCACGCCCCCAGCCCAAGGATTGGCGGAAATCACCGCCGACCTTGATGACGAGGCCTTCAAGGCTGTGGTGCTGCGCGCCAAGGACGCCATCGCTGCGGGCGATGTCTATCAGATCGTCCCGTCGCGCAGTTTCTCGGCCCCCTGCGCCGACCCGTTTGCCGCCTTCGTCGACCTTCGCGAGGTGGAGCCGACCAGCTATCGCTTCTTCTTCTCCGGCCCCGGCTGGACCCTGCTTGGGGCCAGTCCGGAAACCAGCGTGCGCCTGTTTCGCGACGGTGCGGGCACCAGCGTCGAGATCAAGCCGATCGCGGGCACGCGCCCGCGCGGCTCCTCCCCGGACGAGGACGACCGGCTCGAGGCCGAAATGCGGCTCGACAGCAAAGAACTGGCCGAACACATGATGCTGGTCGATCTTGCCCGCAACGACGTTGCGCGGATCAGCCTGTCGGGCACCCGGCGCGTGACGCGACTGCTGACCGTGGAACGCTATGCCCGGGTCATGCACCTGGTCTCGTCGGTGACGGGCAAGCTTGGCATCGGCCTGGATGCGTTCGACGCGCTTGCCGCCTGCCTGAACGTCGGCACGCTGACCGGCGCTCCCAAGCTTCGCGCCATGCAGCTGCTCCGTGACCTGGAGACGACCGGCCGCGGCCCTTATGGCGGCGCGGCGGGCTGGATCAACGCGGGCGGAGACATGGACACCGCTGTCGTGATCCGCTCCGCCCTGGTCGCGGGCGGCATTGCCGAGGTCAGGGCCGGCGCAGGCGTCGTGCATGACAGCGAGCCGCAGGCGGAAGCGGACGAGACCCGCCGCAAGGCGAGCGCGCTGCTGGGAGTGCTGGCGGCATGAACGTCCTGCTGATCGACAATCTGGACAGCTTCACCTTCAACCTGGTCGAAAGCCTGAGGCGGCTCGGCGCCCACGTCCGGGTGCTGCGCAACTCGGTCGCTGCCGCCTCCGCGATGGCCGAGGCCGAGCAGTCGGACAGTTTGCTGATGCTTTCCCCGGGGCCGGGCGGACCCGAGGACGCGGGCTGCTGCCTCGATCTGATCGCCATGGCCAGGGGCCGGGTGCCGCTGGTGGGCATTTGCCTTGGCCACCAGGCCATCGCGCATGAGGCCGGAGCGAAGGTGCGACGCGCGGCGGACCCGGTGCATGGCAAGGCGACGCTGATCGACCATGACGGCGCCGGACCATTCACCGCCCTGCCAAGCCCGCTGCGTGTGGCGCGTTACCACTCGCTTGGCGTCGCCGGCCTGCCGCCCCGTTTCACCGTTCACGCAAGGACGGGAGACACCGTGATGGCCTTTTCCGACCCGCTCGCCCGCCAGGCCGGGGTCCAGTTCCATCCGGAAAGCATCCTGACGACCCCCGGCGATGCCATGCTCGCCAATCTGCTGAAAATCTGACGGCAAGCGCCTTGGAGTGGCCGTTCGCCTTGTTGAGGCCCCAATCCCATCTTAACTCCACCTATTCCTATGCAACAGATGACGCTTTCGAATGGCGGCCTCGCACGGGCTGCGGATCAGCCCGTTGCCGGCAAGGCGCGTGTCGATGCGCGCTCGGACGACCGTGCCATGCTGCGTGCGGCCGCCGACCTGACGCGCGACCTCAATACGCCCGACCGCCGCATCTATTGGGCCGATCTCATCGGTTCGGCCGTGCTTGGCTACCTGGCGCTGGGGGCTGCCCTGGTTATAACGTCGACACTCGACATGGTCCTGTCCGGCATCGTGGCAACACTGGCCCTGTATCGCCTGGGCAGTTTCATTCATGAGCTAACCCATATCAAGCACAGCCAGCTGCCCGGTTTCCGCCGCGCCTGGAATTTCCTGATCGGCGTACCCCTGCTGGTGCCTTCGTTTCTGTACGAGGGCATCCACAACATGCACCATGCCAAAACTCGCTACGGCACGGTCGAGGATCCCGAGTATCTGCCGCTGGCGCTGATGAAGCCCTGGACCCTGCCGCTGTTCCTGGTGGCGGCGGCGCTGGCGCCAATCGTGCTGCTGGTCCGCTTTGCCGTGCTGACGCCGCTATCGCTGCTGATCCCGCCGCTCCGCAAGCTGGTGGTGGAGCGCTATTCCGGGTTGCAGATCAATCCGCATTTCCGCCGCCGGCCACCCGAGGGTGAGTTCCGCCGGCAATGGATTCGGCTGGAAACGGCCTGCAGCCTGTGGGCAATGACCTTCAGCGCATTGGCGATCAGCGGAGTGATCCCGCCGCGCGCATTGCTGATCCTGCTGTGCATCACGTCGGGCGTGTTGTTCCTCAATCAGGTGCGGACGCTGGTTGCGCATCTGTGGGAGAACGAGGGCGAGCCGATGAGCGTGACGGCGCAGTATCTGGATAGCGTCAACGTTCCGCCGCCAGCCACGCTGCCCGCCCTGTGGGCGCCCGTTGGCCTGCGCTATCACGCGCTGCACCACCTGTTGCCGGGCGTGCCCTATCACAATCTGGGCGAGGCCCATCGTCGATTGAGTGGCGCGCTGGGCGCGGACAGCGCGTTTCACGTGACCAACCACCGGGCGCTGACGCCGCTGGTCGTCAGACTAGCGCGCAGTACGCTCGGCCAGCGCTAGCGAAATCTATTTCAGCAGGGCGGTGAGTTCGGCGGCATTGCTGAATTCCACCGGCTTCCCGTTCAGCAGAAAGGCCGGCGTTCCCTTGACGCCCGCCGCCTGCGCCTTGCCATAGGCCGCCTGCAGCCAGTTCAAGCCCGCCTGATCAGCGACGCACCGATTGGTCGCGGCCGGGGTCAGGTCATAGCGGGCGGCAAGTTGGCTCATGCCGCTGACGGCGACCAGCTTGCGGTTGAAGGTCGCTGCGCCAGCCTCGCGCGCGGCGGCAAGCTCGGACGGGTCGGCCGCGCGCAGCTTGTCGGTGTAGGCACCGGTGGCCCGGTAATAATCCTCGATGAAGCCGAAGCGGCGACCCGCCGGCACGCAGCGAGCAATCAGGGTCGCGGCAACGTCATGCGGGAAGATGAGATACGGCCGATATTCGAAGCTCGCCCGGCCGCCTTTCACCGCGGCCATGATCGGCGCGGTCGCGAACTCCGAATAATGCGCGCAATGCGGGCAGTTGAGGGAGCCGTATTCGACCAGCTTCAGGCGCGCTGCCGGATTGCCGACCCGCCAGCCGACCGGAGTGGTCGCCACCATGGACGTCCAGTTGCGCGGAACAGCGGCGGCAGGCTTGGTGGGTGCAGCAGCAACAGCAAGCAGAAGCAGGGACAGCATGGCGATAACCTTCGTGGGCGACGGCGGAACGGGGCTCATTCCTCGCTTCTGATCAGCACCGTCTCGCCGATCAGCAGGAACAGAAAGAAGGGAGCCCAGGCGGCCAGCAACGGCGGGTAGGCCCCGACATTGCCCATCGCCAGGCTGAAATTGTCGGCCACAAAATAGCCGAAGCCAAGCGCCATCCCGATCACCGCCCGCAGCAACGTCTTGCCGGAGCGCGCAAGGCCGAACGCCGCGACGGCGGCAAGCAGCGGCATCAGCACCGATGACAGCGGCGCCGCAAGCTTGTGCCACAGACCGGATTCCACGGTCGCGGTCGGCCGGCCGGACGCGCGCAGATCGTCCAGCGACTGGCGCAGCGTGAAGAAGTCGGTCGATTCCGGGTCGACCTTGGCCAGCGTCAGGCGAGCGGGCTCGACGCCCTCCATCGCCCGCATGGCCGGGACCCGCCGCAACAGGTTCATGCTGGAACTATATACGCCGACGTTCCGCAGCAGCCAGCCGTCGCCGTCCGGCCGAGCGGTCTCCGCCCGGATGATCCGCTCGATGAGGTTGCCCTCCCGCTCGTAGATCTCGACCCGCTCGAGCCGGGTGGCGGCGCCTCGACCCACAACCAGCCGCGCTCGGACCAGGTCGTCTCCGTCCATGATCCACACATTGGTCTTAACCCCGCTCTCCGGCGGCAAGGGACGATAGTCATTGTCGTCCCAGGCGCTGACGGTCCGGGTCGCCTTGGTGACCACGCGCTCGTTGAACGCGAAGGACGCGCCGGCGACGAACAGGCTGGCCACGATCAGCGGCGCCAGGATCTGGTGCGCGGACAGTCCGGCCGCCTTCATTGCGACGACCTCGCTGTTCTGGTTCAGGGTTGTAAAGGTGATGAGCGTGCCAAGCAGCACCGCAAAGGGCAGGAAGCGGCTGATCAGCATCGGAACCCGCAGCGCGACATAGCGCCACAGTTCTGCCTCGCCATTACCCTCGACTGCCAGGATCTTGCCGCTCTCGCCCAACAGGTCGAGCGTCATCAGCACCAGCACCAGCGCCAGCAGCACCGCAAAGGTCCGGGTCAGGAACAGCTTGACCGTGTACAGCGCCAGCCGGCGGGAAGGGAAGAAATCGAGGTTGATCATGCGCCCGCCTCGGCCCCGCGACCGAACTGGGGCAGCAGTCGCCCGATCGCCTTGCCGGCCTTTGCCGCGCCCCGCTCGAGCGCGCCGATCGGCTGCCCTCCCGGCTTGCGAGCGATCGTCCAGTACATCCACACGATCAGGCCGGCAAAGATGAAGAACGGGATCCACAAGGCGATCTCGGGCGGGATGTTCCCGCGCGCGCCCGTCGCCTCCGCCCACTGATTGATCTTGTGGTAGGCAACCACCATCACGATCCCGACGAAGATCCCAAGCGACGAGGAGCTTCGCTTCGGCGGGATCGCCAGCGCCACCGCCAGCAGCGGCAGCAACAGCATCATCACCACCTCCACCAGGCGAAAATGAAGGTTCGCACGGGCCGCGAGTTGCGCTTCGCCCGATGCCGCCGCACCGGCATAGCTTTCGGCGATCAGCTCCGGCAGCGTCTTTTCATCGACCTCGTCGCTGGCATCCCCGCGCGCGCGGAAACTGTCCACCCGCGGCAGCGTGATCGGCAGGTCATAGCTTTCGAACGCCAGGGTCCGGGGGGTGACGAAGCTCGGGTTCGACTGGATCAGCCGCCCGCGCTCCAGCCGGAACAGGATCGTGTCCGGATCGTCGGTCGACAGGAATCGCCCGTGCTCGGCCGTGGCGACCACGCTGGTGCCGGACTTGTCGTCGACCTGCACGAAGATGCCGTGCAACTGCGTGCCGTTGCGCTCCGACCGATCGATCCGCAGCGTGAAGCGCTTGGACAGGGTATTGAACTCGCCGACCTTCAGGCTGGCCCCCAACGCGCCGGAGCGCAGGTCGAAGCGAAGCCGCTCATACCCATAGTGGGTCCACGGCTGCAGCCAGCCGACAATGAACAGGTTCAGCAGCAGCAGGACGAAGGCATACCAATAGGGTACGCGCAGCAGGCGTCCAAAGCCGGAACCGATCCCACGAAGCGCGTCCAGCTCGGAACTCATCGCCAGCTTGCGAAACGCCAGCAAGATGCCCAGCAACAGCCCGATCGGGATTCCGAGCGCGAAATATTCCGGCAGCAGATTGGCGAGCATCCGCCACACGACGCTGACCGGCCCGCCCGCGTTCACCACGAAATCGAACAGCCGCAGCATCTTGTCGAGGACCAGCAGCATCGCGGCGATCAGCAGCGTGCCCAGCAAGGGCACGGCCACGCTCTTGGCGACGTAGCGGTCGATCAGCGACAGGCTACCCACGTTTAAGTTGCTCTAACACCATGTTTTGGCCGCAAATCGCGGGCAGGAAGGTTGATGAAAGGCTGGGATCGTTCCCGGCCGGCTTCTGGACAGGCTTATAGCGAACCGATGGCGAATGGCATTCGGATTATTGGCTGGAAGGGCGCTCTTTCTCTGGCGGTGAAGGTGAATTGAAGATGAGCGCCGGCCGTATCGCCCTTCTGTCCAACCCTCGCAGCACGGGTAATCTGCGCCAGCTGCCCCGTATCCGTGCCTTCTGTGCCGAGCATCCCGACATCTTCCACTATGAGGTCGAGCAGGTCGAGCAGGTCGGCGAAGCGATGCGCACCATCGCCCGCATCCGGCCGCGCATGCTGGTCATCAACGGTGGCGACGGCACCGTCCAGGGTGCTCTGACCGAGCTGCACAATGGCGGGCATTTCGGCGGTTCGACTCCGCCTGTCGCCGTGCTTCCGAACGGCAAGACCAACCTCATCGCGCTGGACCTCGGGGCACAAGGCGATCCGATCGTCGCATTGGAGCGACTGCTGGAGATCGCCCGCAGCGACATGGCGCCCCACCTCGTCGAACGCGAGCTCATCGCGCTGCGATGCGGCGCGGACACCCAGCACCCGGTGATCGGGATGTTCCTAGGGGGCGCGGGCCTGGCCGATACGATGCTCTACTGCCGCAACCGGATCTACCCGCTCGGCCTGCCCAACGGCATCAGCCATTTCATCACGGCGGTGGCGGTGATGTTGCGCGGACTGTTCGGCCTGAAGGCCGGCTTCCTGCCGCCCGAACCGAGCCCGCTTTTGGTATCGGTTCCGGCCGGACGCGCGATCAACGGGCGCTTCGCACTGCTGGCGGTCACGACGCTCGAGAAGCTGCTGCTAGGCGGCGAGTTGCGGGGAGAGCAGCGCGGCCGGCTCAAGATGGTCGCGATCGAACAGCGGCCGTCCTCCATGATTCGCGGCTTGTTCGCGGGGCTCGCCGGCCGGCTGGGCCAGGGCAAGCTCAGTGGCGTTCATGTGGAAGAAGCCGACGAGATCAGCATCGAGGGGGAACGGTCGAGCGTTATCCTCGACGGCGAGACCTTCACCGCCAACCTCGGCCATCCCATCCACCTGTCGCGAGCCCAGCCGCTGTCGTTCGTTCGGCTTGCCGCCTGAGTTTTCGATGAGCCAACTGCGCGATCTTGTCGCGGCCGAGCTGCGGCAGCCGGTCGATCCAAGGGTCCGCGCTCTCGCCGAAGCCATCGCCGCGCGGCACGGACCGGCGAGCCGCGCGGTGCTATTTTACGGGTCGTGCCTGCGCGAGAGCCAGCTCGATGGGTTGATGCTCGATTTCTATCTCATCGTATCCGATTACCGCGCCGCCTATGACCGGCGATGGTTGGCGGCCGCGAACCGGTTGATTCCCCCCAATGTCTTTCCGTTTGCGCACAACGGACTGCACGCCAAATATGCAGTGCTCAGCGAGGCGGACTTTCACCGTCTCAACGGGCCGGAGACCCGCAACGTGTCCGTCTGGGCCCGCTTCGCCCAACCGTCGCGGCTGGTCTGGTCGTCGGACGTTGCGGCGGAAGGCCGGGCCATCTCGGCCGTCGCCCGTGCCGCTCCGACGCTGCTCTGCGCAGCGCTCGCCGTCCTCCCGAACGACCAGCGACCGCTCGACCTGTGGCGCGCCGCCTTCGCCCTGACCTACTCCGCCGAACTCCGCGCCGAGAAGAAGGAGCGTGGACAATCGGTGGTCGATTCCGACCCGGAGCGCTACCTGCGCTTCACCGGACCCGCGCTCGCGGCCGCCCGGGCGGAAAACCGGCGACGGCATTCCAGCTGGCGTCGGCGGCGGCTGGAAGGCAAGGCCCTGTCCGTGCTGCGTCTGGCCAAGGCCAGCGCGACGTTCGCCGGCGGCGCCGATTATATCGCGTGGAAGATCAATCGCCACGCCGGGACCGATATTCAGTTGAAGCCGTGGCAGCGCCGCTGGCCTTTGCTGGCCGCGCTGACCCTCGCGCCCCGCTTGTTCCGCTCGCGCGCGATCCGTTAGCCGGCGGCGCGGCGCGGTTCGTCCGGCACAGACCGGCCGAGCGCCGTCGCGACCGCGGTTGCAAGGGCGGTGACGGTGAACGGTTTACGCAGAAGGTCATAGCCGACCAGATCATCGCCCTCGCCGTCGCCGACGAAGCCGGTGACGAACAGGATCGCCGTTTGCGGACGCAGCTGCTTCAGCTCCCGCACCAGCTCGGGTCCGGTCATCTCGGGCATGATGACGTCCGATATGACCAGGTCGAATTCCTGATTCGAAAACAGTGCGATCGCCTCGGCGCCGGAGGAGCAGGACACCGGCTCGTAATCCAGGTCTTCGAGCGCTCCGACGGTCGCCGCGCGGACCCGCGGATCGTCCTCGACCAGCAGGATTCGTGCGCCAGGCACTGCCGTTTCCGCTTCGAACCTTTGCTGCATCGCCGGGTGCATCCTCACTTCGGCCGGTTCCACCTGGGTCCTGGGCAGGTAGATGGAAACGGTCGTGCCGACGCCTACTGAACTTTCGATCCCGACTTCTCCGCCCGACTGATGGGCGAAACCGAAGATCTGGGACAGGCCGAGGCCGGTGCCCTTGCCGACCTCCTTAGTCGTGAAGAACGGTTCGAACGCCCGCTCCATCACTTCCGCCGTCATGCCGCAGCCGGTATCGCTTACCGATATCCGGACATAATCGCCGCCACGGATATCGCCGACCTCGCCCGGACCGACCGTGACGTTATCGGTGGCGATGGTTACCACACCGTCGCCGTCCATGGCATCCCGCGCGTTAACCGCAAGGTTCAGGACCGCATTCTCAAGCTGGTGCGGATCCACGAACACCGGCCAGGACCCGGCCGGTGCGCGCACCTCCACCCGGACCCGCTCCCCCAGGGTTCGGTCGAGCAGTTCCGACATGCCGCCGACCAGCTCGGCTGGATCCATCCGCGACGGAAGCAGCGGCTCCGACCGGGCGAAGCTCAACAGCCGGCGAGTGAGCGCGGCTGCCCGGGTCGCGCCTTCCATCGCGTTGTTGAGGTGCAGCAGGATTTCTCGCTTGGGCCCGTTCAGGCGGCGGCGGGCAAGATCGATGCCCCCCACCACCACCGCCAGCATATTGTTGAAATCATGCGCGATGCCGCCGGTCAGCTGTCCGACGGCCTCCATCTTCTGGACCTGGCGTAGTTGGGCCTCGGCCGCCTCTCGCTCTTCCGCCTCGGCCTTGAGCATCGCGTTGGCCTCGCTCAATTCCTGCGTGCGTAGCGCCACCGCCTGCTCGAGGGTTTCCGCTTCCCGGCGCGCGGCGATGTTTTCGCGCAGCACCTGGATCGCCAGGATTCCGAGCCCGATTGCGCCAAGGCCGACGATGACGCCAAGCCACGACAGATAATCGGTCAGCCGGTCGGCTTCGGCGGAAAAGAATTGCGTTCGCAGCATGCTGCGCCGCAATTCCAACCGTTCGGCATTCGCGATCTCTGCCAGCTTGTCGCGCAGGTCGGGCCCGGTCTGGGTCAATGAAGCGGCATAGTAGAGGGGGGCCCCACCCTGCCCCTGCTGGCCCGCCGCAGCCCGCGCCGCCTGGCCGAGCTCCACCCCGCGTTGATGGTAAAGATCGCGCAATTCGGCCACCCGCTCGCGCTGCGCCGGGTTGGCGCGGACCTGGGCGGCCAGTTGCCGGATCTGGTGACCGGCAAGGCGCCACTGGTCGGCATAAATGGCGCCGCTGCCTTCGGGCCGGACGTCTTCGTCCAGCACGAAGCGCCCAAGTGCGGCCTCCGAGCGCGAAATGGTGGCGTCCACCGTCCGGACCAGCAGGGTCACGTCATAGGCGTGCCGTTCGCGCTTCAGGGCCTCGTCGCGGGCTTCGTTCGAAATGGCGACCAGCAGGACCATGCCGAGCAGGACCAAGGTCGCAAAAAGAGCGCCCGCGGCCGCGCCGCCACGGCGCCAATTGAAGTTCCGGTCCTCGACCGACGCTAACATGGGACGGAGTCTAGGACCGCAGGCAAGCGGACGCTACCCGTTTTTGCTTGAACCGGTTCATATTGACGGTGGTAAGCGCCCCCAAAGAATGCTGAAGCACCTCCTGCCCCTTCTGTTGGCCGCCGCCCCAGCCGCTGCCGCCGGGCCTGTCATCGACACCGACGCGGCCGCGATCGCGCGCGACGCCGATGCCTATGCGCAGGTCCACGGCGTCAGTGCCGAAGAATCCTTGCGACGCCTGCGGCTGCAGCGAAGCAGCATTCCCGCCAGCGAGCAGCTTCGGCTCCGCTTCGCCGAGCGGCTGGCCGGACTGTCGATCGAACACGCGCCCGACTGGCGCCTGATCGTCCTGCTGAAAGGGCCGCAGCAGCCGTTCGATCTCCTGCTGCCGACCGCGACGGGCGAGCGCATCCCGGTCACCGTGCGCGGCGGGGCCGGGGCGACCAGGGCCGAGGTTCTGGCCGCGATCGACCGTTACCGCGCGCAGATTGCCGCCGCGGTGCCGGGCACGCGCGGCATCGGCCATGACCCGCGCTCCGGGCGGCTGCTCGTCTTTCAGCGCGCGTCCGCAGTGGCCCGCCCGGTCGCCGAGGTCGCCGCGGAGTTGACCCGGCTGACCGGGGTGGATGTGGAAGTCCGCGCGATCGCCGCCACCTTCGCCAACGCCGGCGCCATCGGCGGCTCGCGCGTGGTGAGCGACGAAGGCACGACCCGTTATGTCTGCACGACCGGCTTTCTGGTGCAGCGCGGCGAGGAACGCGGCATCACGACCGCCGCGCACTGTGCCGACCGGATGAGCTATCGCGGGCCCGATGGCGAGGAACGGCAGCTGAAGTTCGCCGGTCAGTGGGGCACCGGCTTTCGCGACATCCAGGTGCACACCGGCGTCGGTTACGATCCCCCACTCATCTATTCCGACACGGCGCGGACGGTCGCTCGGCCGGTGACAGGCTGGATCACGCGCCCGATGACCCGCGCCGGCGACTGGGTCTGCAAGCGGGGGGAAGCCACCGGCGGCAGCTGCTCGGAAGTGGAGCTGACCGACTTCGCGCCGCCGGGCGAGTTGTGCGGCGGCCTGTGCACGACCAGCTGGGTGACGGCCAAGGGGCCCAACTGCCGGCGCGGTGACAGCGGCGCGCCGGTCTTCATCGGGACCACCGCGCTTGGGGTGTTGAAGGGCGGCGCGTTCCTCGAAGGCAACAGCTGCGCCTTCTATTATTACATGTCGACCGATTACCTGCCGGACGGCTGGCGGCTGATGACCAACACGGCAGCGGCGGCGGCGGCGGGCTAGATCACGCCGACCCGTTTGCCGGCGACCTCGAACATGCCGAGGATTTCACCGACCTGGGCTTCGGAATGTTCGGCGCAGAGCGAGCAACGGAGCAGGGTCATGCCCTGCGGGGTCGCCGGCGGACGCGCGAGATTCACGTACAGCCCCTCGTGCAGCAGCGCCTCCCACATGGCGGCGCCACGCTCCAGGTCTGGCATGATGACGGCGATGATGGCGCTTTGCGGCTCGTCGGTGCCGAGCGTGAAGCCGAGGCGCTTCAGGCCGGAGTGCAGCCGCTTGCTGTTCTGCAGGAGGTGCGTGCGCTTGTCTCCGCCGTGCATGAGCTTGCGGATCGAGGTCGCTGCGGTCGCGACCACGCTGGGCGGCAGCGACGCGGTGAAGACATAGGGCCGGCAGACCAGCCGCAGGATCTCGAACCTGGGGTGGTTGGACACGCAAAAGCCGCCGACGGTGCCGACCGACTTGCTGAACGTGCCGATGATGAAGTCGACATCGTCGATCACGCCTTGCGCTTCGGCGACGCCGCGGCCGTTCTCGCCGATGAAGCCCATCGAATGCGCCTCGTCCACCAGCACCATCGCGCCGTGCGCCTTGGAGATGGCGACCATCTCCTTCAGCGGAGCGACGTCGCCCAGCATCGAATAGACACCTTCCAGCACGACCAGCTTGCCGGCTTCGGCCGGCAGGCGCTTCAACCGCTTTTCCAGCGCTTCCACGTCATTGTGACGAAAGGCGACGATCTGCGCATTGCCGAGCGCGCATCCGTCATAGATCGACGCATGGCTGTCGATATCGAGGATGACGTAATCATCCTTGCCGGCCATGGTGGAAATGATGCCGAGGTTCGCCTGGTAGCCGGTGGAAAAGACCATCGCGTGGTCCATTCCGTAAAATTGCTTCAGCGCATCCTCGCACTCCCGGTGACCCCGATAGGTACCATTCAACACCCGGCTGCCGGTCGTGCCGCTGCCGAAGTCATCGAGCGCCTGCTTGCCGGCGGCGATCACGTCCGGGTCGAACGTCATGCCCATGTAATTGTAGGTGCCGAGCAGGATCGTGCGGCGGCCGTTGCAAATGGCGACCGTCGGACTTTCCACCCGTTCCATGACGAGATTGAACGGGTCAGTGAGCCCGGTCGACAGCAGCTGTTCGCGCTGGTCGATCAACGGCTGGAACTTGTCGAACAGGTCCGGCGAGCTGCCTCGCGGAGCGGCCTTGCCGGCGTCGGCGGTCATGGCGAGACCCGGGTCGGTCACTTATTCGCCCTTCAGTTCGGCAACGGCGTCGACCAGCTGTCCGACCGTCTCGATCTCGGCGGCGCGGTTCATCGTGATGATGATGTCAAACTCGTCCTCGACCGCAGCGACGAAATCCATCACCGTCAGGCTGTCCCACTCCAGATCCTGCGCGAAGCGGGTTTCCTCGCTGACGGCGACGCCCTTCTTATTGAACTCGCCGATGAGCTTGAGGATGGTCTGGAGGCGTTCGTCACGGTCGGTCATGAAGGGTCCCTAATCTATCGCGGCGGGCTGTGACAACGCAAAGGGGCGGCATTGCGGCAAAGGCCGCTCAGACTATGAGGGCAGGTGATGACCGATCTTCCGCCCTATGCCGACCTGCTGCAGCTGCGCACCGAGCAGCGCGAAGACGGATCGCCGCTGTTCATCATGCCCTGGCACGACGATGTGATGGGCCGACCACAATTCCTCCACGGCGGGGCCATCGCCGGCCTGCTGGAGTTCGCCGCCTACGCGACCCTCCGCCAGGCCCTGGACAGCGAACAGGTGGTGATGAAGCCGATCACCGTGACGGTCGACTATATGCTGGGCGGCCGTGACCGCGAAACCTATGCCGACGCGGTGATTGAACGGCTCGGCCGAAGCATCGCCAATGTCGAGGCGTTCGCCTGGCAACAGGACCGCAAGCGACCCATCGCCAGCGCGCGGATCAATTTCCTGCTGGATCGGGAGACTTCGTCATTGCGAGCGCAGCGAAGCAATCCATAGCGCGGGACACTGGATTGCTTGGTCGCTTCGCTCCTCGCAACGACGACTAATACCCGCTCAGCGCCGCCACTTTGCCCGCATGGTAGCGCCAGTCGCCAAACAGCCGGCCGAGCACGGCTTCCCGCTTCATGTAAAGGCCGATGTCATGTTCGTCGGTCATGCCGATGCCGCCGTGCATCTGCACCCCTTCCTGCACCGCAAGCTGCGCGGAGCGATTGGCCTTGGCCTTGGCGACATGGACCATCAGCTCCGCCCGCTCGCTGCCCGCGTCTAGCAGTTCCGCAGCCTTGTACGTCGCCGCCCGAGCGATCTCGATCTCGCCGAACAGGTGTGCGGCGCGATGCTGCAGCGCTTGGAACTCGCCGATCAGCCGGCCGAACTGTTTGCGGGCCTTCAGGTATTCGACCGTCATGTCGGTGGCGCCGGCTGCAAGCCCCACAAGCTCCGCTGCGGCGCCGGTTCGGCCGGCTGCAAGCGCACGCGAGATCGGAGTCCACCCTCCGTCGACGTCTCCGACCACGGCATCGGCGTCGACCGAGACATTATTCAGGGTCAGCCGAGCCGCCTTGCTCGCGTCGGCAAGGGTGACGTTTTCGACTTCAAGCCCGGACGCGTCCCGCTCGAGCGCGAACAGGGTCACGCCATCCCGCTCACCAGCCGAGCCACCGGTGCGCGCGGCGACCAGGATCACGTCGGCCGACGCGCCATGCACGACGAACTGCTTGACGCCAGACAGGGTGAAGCCGTTGCCCGACCGCTTGGCTTCCAGCGCGATCTGCTCCGGGGCGTGATGCTTGCCTTCGTCAATCGCCAGTGCGGCTACGGTCTCACCAGCGACGATGCCCAGGAACCACCGGTCGCCTTGCGCCGTGCCGTCCAGCGCCCGCACCGCGGCCATGGCGGTCGTGAGGAACGGCGACGGCGTCAAATTGCGTCCCACTTCCTCAAGCACCAGCGCCGCCTCCGTCGCGCCGAGCCCGAGCCCGCCCTTGTCTTCGGGCACCATGACGCCGGTCAGTCCCAGCTCGCCGAACTGCTTCCACAAGGCGTGGCCGAGCCCGTCCTTGCAGCCCGTGTCGCGCCAATGGCGAAGCTGCTTCTTGATTGTGCCCTCTTCCGCCAGAAACGAGCGGGCCATGTCTTGAAGCTGTTTCTGGTCGTCGGTGAGTATGGTCATCGTAAACTATTTCCGTTCGTGTCGAGCGAAGTCGAGACACGCTTACCGAATGTCCCTCGACTTCGCTCGGGACGAACGGCGATCTCGATTCAGGCTCCCGGGAGCCGCAAGATGTGCTTGGCGACGATCCCAAGCTGGATCTCGCTGGTGCCGCCCTCGATCGAATTGGCCTTGGTCCGCAGCCACTCGCGCGCCGGCTTGCCGCCGCGGGTGCGCTCGGTCTCCCACTCCAGCGTGTCGGAACCGCCCGCTGCCATCACCAATTCGTGCCGCCGCTTGTTGAGCTCGGTCCCGGCATATTTCATCATGCTCGGCATGGCGGGGTGCGCTTCGCCGGCCTTCAGCTGGTCGAGGAAATGCTCGCTCATCGCCGCGAAGGCGAGCGCGTCGACATCGAACGCCGCCACCTCGGCGCGCAGCATTGGGTCGGCAATCTCGCCCAGTTGTTTGCCGAGAATCGATGATCCGCCGCCAAGCCCCATACCGCTGATCATCTCGCGCTCGTGGCCGAGCAGATATTTGGCGACGTCCCAACCCTTGTTGAGCTCGCCCACCAGCTGGCTCTTGGGCACCTTCACATTGTCGAAGAATGTCTCGCAGAAGGGCGAATAGCCGCTGATCAGCAGGATCGGCTTGGTCGAAACGCCCTCCGATTCCATGTCGAACAGCACGAAGCTGATCCCGCCGTGCTTCGATTCGGTCGAGGTCCGCACGAGGCAGAAGATCCAGTCGGCCTGGTCGGCATAGCTGGTCCACACCTTCTGCCCGTTGACGATCCAGTGGTCGCCCGCGTCCTCGGCCTTGGTCTGCAGCCCGGCAAGGTCCGACCCTGCACCCGGCTCCGAATAGCCCTGGCACCAGCGGATCTCGCCCCGCGCAATCTCTGTCAGAAAGCGCTTCTTCTGCTCCTCCGTGCCATATTTCAGCAGCGCCGGCCCAAGCATGGAGATGCCGAAGCTGGTCAGCGGCGGCCGCGCGCCGATCGCCCGCAGTTCCTCCTTCAGCACCTTGGCCTCGGCCGGCGACAGGCCGCCGCCGCCATATTCCTTCGGCCAATCCGGCACGGTCCAGCCGCGCTCCGCCATGACCTCCAGCCAGCGCTTCTGCGCTTCCGACTGAAACTGGAAATGGCGCCCGCCCCAGCAGACGTCATCCTCGCTTTTCACCGGCGTCCGCATCTCCGGCGGGCAGTTCGCCTCAAGCCAGGCACGGGTATCGGCGCGGAAGGTCTCGAGATCGGTCATGGCGTGTCCTCCGGCAGCGGCGATGCCCGGCCCGGACGAACGCGTCAATGCGGCGGCTTGTCCACCTTGGTGATCCGCCATTGCAGCTGTTCGGCCGTCGCGCCCGGCACATTGTTGACCCGGCGCAACGTCACGATCTGCGGCTCTTCGAACCGCTCGCCGGAACTGGTCACGCCCGATACCTGCACCGGCACCGTCACGAACAGCGAACCGGCCGCGCCCTCGACCCGACCCGGGTCGCCGATGACCCCGCGGTATTCGCGATAGCCGGAGAACTGATCGGCGAAGGTCTCGTCGGCGAGGTCGCCGACGCCAACGGTCCAAAGCTTGTGGGCGTCGACGAATTGCCGCGCCGCAAGCAACCCGAAATAGCGCCTCACGATGCCAGCGGCGTCCTGCGCACTGCCGGGAAGCGCGATCGGCGGTGGCGGAGGAAGCTGCTCCGCGCCGGCATTCCGGGTAGCGCCGGGAATATAGGCCGGCACCTCCGTCAGCGGCGCGCCAGAGCGATCCTCCGGATCGACGGTTATCAACGCGTTCTGCGCGGTCTCGTCGCCCAAGTCACGGTCGGACGAACAGGCGACCAGAAGCACGGCGGTCGCGGCTGTGATTAGGAGTCGCATCCGCGACCAACCGCCGCCGTCCACCGACGTTCCGTGCCAGCGCCGCACCGACGGGCTGGCGCCGGCTCCGGCTTTCTGACAGAGCGACCGGCAAGCCGTTTCCGAGAGGTGTCATGGACTTCGACCTTACCGACCGTCAGGCCCACTTCCGCGACCGTGTGCGCGAATTCATCGACAGCCACATCCGCCCGCGCCAGCAGGACTATGTTCGCGAGATCGCGACCGGGGACCGGTGGCAGCCGCTGTCGGTGATCGAGGAATTGAAGCCCCTCGCTCAGCGCCAGGGCCTGTGGAACCTATTCATGCCACCCGGCGGGGCGCTCCAGCACGTGGACGAGAGCTTCCCCTTCGAGGGCGAGCAACTCACCAATCTCGAATATGCCCTCTGCGCGGAAGAAATGGGCCGAATCCTGTGGTCGGCCGAGGTGTTCAACTGCTCCGCGCCGGACACCGGCAACATGGAAGTGCTCCACCGCTATGGCACTCGGCAGCAGAAGGATCAGTGGCTCGCTCCGTTGATGCGCGGCGAGATCCGCTCCGCCTTCCTGATGACCGAGCCGGGCGTCGCTTCGTCGGACGCGACCAACATCGAATGCCGGATCGAGCGCGACGGCGATGATTATGTCATCAACGGCCGCAAATGGTGGTCGAGCGGCGCCGGCGACCCGCGCTGCAAGGTCGCCATCCTGATGGGCAAGACCGACGTGGAAGCCCGCAAGCATCAGCAGCAATCGATGATCCTGATGCCGTTGGATTCGCCCGGCGTGACGGTCGAGCGGGCGCTCAACGTCTACGGCTATGACGATGCGCCGCATGGTCACATGGAAATTGAGCTCAAGGACGTTCGCGTGCCCTCCAATAACCTGCTGCTCGGCGAGGGGCGCGGGTTCGAAATTGCCCAGGGCCGCCTCGGGCCCGGCCGAATCCACCATTGCATGCGCACCATCGGCGCGGCCGAAGAAGCGCTGGAACTGATGGTCCGCCGCTTGCAGTCCCGCGTCGCGTTCGGCAAGCGCCTGTCCGAGCATAGCGTGTGGGAACAGCGCGTGGCGGAGGCGCGAATCGAGATCGACGCCACCCGCCTCCTCTGCCTCAAGGCTGCGGACATGATGGACAAGGCCGGCAACAAGGCCGCCAAGGCCGAGATCGCAATGATCAAGGTCAAGGCGCCGCGCATGGCGCTGCAGATCATCGACGACGCGATCCAGGCGCATGGCGGCGCCGGCGTCAGCCAGGACACGCCGCTGGCGCACAGCTGGGCGGGTATCCGCACGCTTCGGCTGGCGGACGGCCCCGACGAGGTCCACAACCGCAGCATCGCGATGATCGAGTTCGGCAAGCACGCGCCGGTCGATCCGCAGGTGCCGTGATCATGCAGAACCACGCTCGTCCTGAGCGGAGCGCGGCAGCGCGAAGTCGAAGGGCGCCGGCACGAGCGAACGCCCTTCGACTTCGCTACGCTTCGCTCAGGACGAGCGACAAAGGAGACGCCAGTTGACCTCACTCTTCGACCTGACCGGCAAAGTCGCCATCATTACCGGCTCTTCCCGCGGCATCGGCCGCGCGATTGCCGAGGGCATGGCCGAGCAGGGCGCCAAGGTTGTCATCTCCAGCCGCAAGCAGGACGCTTGCGACGAAGTCGCCGCTGCCATCAACGCGCAACATGGCGAAGGGCGGGCGGTGGCGATTGCCGCCAGCATCTCCGACAAGGAAGCGCTGCAGCAGCTGGTCGACGAGACCCGCGCCCAATTCGGCAAGATTGACATCCTCGTCTGCAACGCCGCCTCCAACCCCTATTACGGGCCGATGGCCGGGATCAGCGACGAGCAGTTCCGCAAGATCATGGACAACAACGTCCTCGCCAACCACTGGCTGACCAGCATGGTCGCGCCGGAAATGGTGGAGCGCGGCGAGGGATCAATCATCATCGTCTCGTCCGTCGGCGGCCTGACCAGTTCCACCGTGATCGGCGCCTACAACATCTCCAAGGCGGCCGACCTGCAGCTCGTTCGCAACCTGGCTGCGGAGTTCGGGCCCGAGGGCGTGCGCGTCAACGCCATCGCCCCAGGCCTGGTCCGTACCGACTTCGCCCGCGCTTTGTGGGAGAATCCGGACATCCTCAAATCCGTGACCAAGGTGGCCGCACTGAAGCGCATCGGCGAACCGCGCGAACTTGCTGGCGCGGCGATCTTCCTGGCAAGTGACGCTGCGAGCTTCGTCACCGGTCAGACGCTGGTCGTGGATGGCGGAAGCACCTTCGGGGCGGGGTTCTGATGAGCGTCGAACCGGAACACCGCCACCATCCGCGCCTCGAAGGCAAGGTGATCGTCATTACCGGTGCCGGCTCCGGCATCGGCAAGGCGACGTGCGAGCTGTTTCGCGACCATGGCGCGACCGTGATCGCGGGTGATTTGCAGGGCGCCGACCACCTTGCCGACGCGGGCAAGGAAGAGGACGTCCTGCGCCTCGTTTCGATCGCGCGCGAACAGCATGGGGCGCTGCACGGGTTCTTCGCCAACGCCGGCATCTCCGGCGGGCTTGCCTCGATCTTCGAACAATCGGTCGAGGACTGGCAGGAGATCCTGCGCGTCAACCTGATCGGCCCCTTCCTCGCCATCAAGCATGCGGCGCCGGTGATCAAGCAGCAGGGCGGCGGATCGATCATCTGCACCGCCAGCGTTGCCGGCCTTCGCTCGGGCGCGGGCGGGCCGGCCTATTCTGCCAGCAAGGCGGGCGTCATCAGTCTGGTCAAGACCGCCGCGCAGCAGCTCGCCGGCTCCAACGTCCGCGTGAACGCCATCTGCCCCGGCCTCATCGAAACCGGCATGACCGAATTCGTCTACGAACGCGCCCGCGCCAAGGGCGTCGAGGACAAGCTCGGCCACCTCAATCCGCTGCGTCGGGGCGGGCAGCCGAACGAGATCGCCCACGCCGCCCTGTTCCTCGCCTCCGACGAAAGCAGCTACGTCAACGGCCACGCACTGGTGGTCGATGGCGGGCTGTCCTCGTCGCACCCGTTCAACCGCCAAGATTACGGCCGCACGGCCATTTAACTTACGGAGCCCCACATGACCTCCCCCATCACCACTGAAAAGCACGGCCACGTTCTCATCATCCGCTCCAACAACCCGCCGGTGAACTCGCTCGGTCATGCCGTGCGTGAGGGGCTGGTGAAGGGGATCGAGGAAGCGGAAGCCGATGAAAGTGTCGCCGCGGTGGTGATCATCGGCGAGGGGCAGACCTTTTTCGCCGGGGCCGATATCAGCGAGTTCGGCACGCCCAAGGCGTTCGCCCAACCGATGCTGCCGCAGGTCGTCGACATCATCGAGAATTGCTCCAAGCCGGTCGTCGCCGCCATTCACGGCACCGCGCTAGGCGGCGGACTGGAGGTGGCGGTTGCTGCTCACTACCGGGTGGCCGTGCCCTCGGCCAAGCTCGGCGTGCCCGAAGTGAAGCTCGGCCTACTGCCAGGGGCGGGCGGGACGCAGAGGCTGCCGCGCGTGGCGGGCGTTCAAAAGGCGCTGGAGATGACCACTAGCGGCACGCCGGT
The DNA here is from genome assembly GCF_058313395.1 of Sphingomonas sp. SP1. NCBI lineage: Bacteria > Pseudomonadati > Pseudomonadota > Alphaproteobacteria > Sphingomonadales > Sphingomonadaceae > Sphingomonas > Sphingomonas sp. SP1. The sequence goes on from NZ_JBZFLC010000001.1 coordinate 285,607, forward strand.
CAGCGCCCAGGAAGCCTATGACGTCGGCCTGGTTGACCGCATCATCGAAGGCGACCTGCTGCAGCATGCCGTCGCCTACGCAACCGAGGTTGCCGAGGTCCGCCCGCTGCCGAAAAGCTCGGAACGACAGGACAAGATCAAAGGCACCGATCCGGCGATCTTCGACGAGTTTATCAAGAACAACGCCCGCACCTTCCGCAGCTTCGAAGCGCCGATGAAGAACCTGGAGGCCGTCCGCGCCGCAACCCAAAGCCCCTATGCGGAAGGGGTGCAGGTCGAGCGCAAGCTGTTCATGGAGCTGATGAGCGGCAGCCAGGCCAAGGCGCAGCAATATTTCTTCTTCGCCGAGCGCAAAGCGTCCAAGATTGACGGCATTCCCGAGGACACCAAGCCCCGCGAGATCAAGCGCGTCGGCGTGATTGGCGCCGGCACCATGGGCGGCGGCATTTCGATGAACTTTTTGTCGGCCGGCATTCCGGTGACCATCGTCGAGATGGCGCAGGAGGCGCTTGATCGCGGCACGGGCGTGATGCTCAAAAACTATCAGGCGAGCGCGGCCAAGGGGAAGCTGACCGCCGAGCAGGTCGGACAGGCCATGGGCCTGTTGAAGGCGACGCTGAACTTTGACGAGCTGGCCGACTGCGACCTCATCATCGAGGCCGTGTTCGAGCAGATGGAGATCAAGAAGGACATCTTTGGCCGCCTCGACACAATCGCCAAGCCGGGCGCGATCCTCGCGTCCAACACCAGCTACCTCAACATCGACGAGATCGCGGCGGCGACCAGCCGTCCGCAGGACGTGCTCGGCCTGCACTTCTTCTCGCCCGCCAACATCATGAAGCTGCTGGAGGTCGTGCGCGGCAAGGAAACCGCGCCCGACGTGCTGGTCACTGCCATGCAGCTCGCCAAGAAGATCCGGAAAGTCGCCGTCGTCGCGGGCGTCTGCTACGGCTTCATCGGCAACCGCATGCTGATCCCGCGCCAGACGGAGGCGACCCGCCTGCTGCTGGAGGGTGCGACCCCGGCGCAGATCGACAAGGTTCACACCGACTTCGGAATGCCGATGGGGCCGTTCCAGATGGCCGACCTCGCCGGCGTCGACATCGGCTGGCACCGCGATCCGACCCGCATCGAGAACATCCGCGACGCGCTCGCCGCCGAAGGCCGCTGGGGACAGAAAAAGCAGGCGGGCTTCTATGATTACGACGACAAGCGTAAGCCGTCCCCGAGCGCCCGGGTGCAGGAGATCATCGAGGACTTCCGCGCCAAGTCCGGTGTGACCGCCCGCGAGATCACCGACCAGGAGATCACGGAGCGCACCATCTACACCATGGTCAACGAGGGCGCGAAGATCCTCGAGGAAGGCATGGCCCAGCGCGCGTCCGACATCGATGTGGTGTGGGTCTACGGCTACGGCTGGCCGGTCTACCGTGGCGGCCCGATGCACTGGGCCGATAGCGAGGGTCTTGCCAGAATCGTCGAGGGATTGCGCAACCAGGAAGACCGCATGGAGAACTTCTCCTTCTCCAAGCTACTGCTCGACAAGGCGGAAAAGGGGGAGAAATTCACCCGTTAGGTCGTTCAAGGCCTACAACCCCTAGGAGAATGGCGGATGGCGAGTGTTCCCGAAGCGCGTGAGCAGCACCCCGTCCGCCGTTATTCCAACCTTGCCGTGGCCATTCACTGGATCACGGCCGCGCTGGTCATCTTCCAGATCTGGCTCGGGTTCAGCTTCGAAGACGCGCCGCCGGGCCCGGAGCGGGCGGGAACGTTCAATTGGCACAAGACCGTCGGCGCGCTGGTCCTGCTGCTGACGCTTGCCCGCCTGACCTACCGCCTGAAGAATCCGCCCCCACCGTACCCGACCGACATGAAGCGCTGGGAACGGATCGCGGGCACCTGGAACCACCGGCTGTTCTACCTGCTGCTGATCGGCCTGCCGATTGGCGGTTTCATCGCAGTTTCGGCACGATCGCAGGGTCAGCCCACGACGCTGATTGGCGGAATCACCATTCCGACCATCCCCGGAATTCCCGAGGGTTTGGGTGAAGTGGCAGGCGAAGCGCATGCCCTGCTCGCGTTCGTCCTGATCGCGCTGATCGTCATCCACGCTGCCGCGGCGATCAAGCATCAGCTCATCGATCGTGGCCCTTCGTCGGGCCGGATGCCCCCCTTCCGTCCCGCGAACGGAGAAGAGGTCGTCGTCGGGCAAGGTTCCGCCAGGGTCGAGGCCCGATATTAGCGCTCGGCCCGGCCGCTCGGCGGCAGGCTCATCACCAGCATGCCCGCAAGGGCCGCGACCACCGCACTCGCAGTGAACGCCGCGGTCGGTCCCTGCCGCTCCCATAATAGGCCGGCCGCGACACTCGCCAGCAAGGTCGCGATGCCGGTGGCGAAGTGGAACAGGCCGAAGGTGGTCGCGCGAAGCTGTTCGGGCGCGCAATCCGCTACCAGCCGCGCGAACAGTCCCTGGGTAAGGGCCATGTGCCCGCCCCACAGGAAGACACCGACCGCGGCCCAGGCCAAACCGTCCGTCCGTGCCAGCACCAGGTTGCCGGCGACCAGCATGGCGATCCCCGCCACCAGTACGCCGCGCGGGTCGCGTCGATCACTCAGCGCCCCCGCCGGATAGCTGAGCAGAAGGTAAGCGAAGTTGAATACCACGAGCACCAGCGGCGCCGCGGCGAGGCTCAGCCCGGCATAATGACCTTTGAGGATCAGGAAACTCTCCGAAAAACGCGCCAGGGTGAAGACGAACGCCACGAGGATCAGCCTCCGGCTCGCCTTGTCGACCTCCCGGAAACCGCGCAGCAACGGCTGCATTGTTCCCGCGGCGACATGTCGCGTCGGCTCACGCAATAGCAGCCACGCCAACGTCACCGAGGCGATGGCCGGGATGACCGCCACCCAGAATACGGCGCGGATATCTTCGGCGAACAGCCACATCAGCCCGACCGCTGCGAGCGGCGCCAGAAACGCCCCGACCGTATCCAGGCTTTGGCGCAGGCCATAGGCGGCACCCCGGATTTCGGGACGCGTTTCATCCGCCACCATCGCGTCGCGCGGCGCGCCTCGAATGCCCTTTGCGGTCCGATCGACCAGCCGGGCGCCCAGCACCATGACCGGCGTGGTGGCCAAGGCGAACCAGGGCTTGGTCATGGCCGCCAGGCCGTAGCCGAGCAGGATCCACGGCTTGCGCCGCTGGGAACGGTCGCTCAGCCGCCCGGCCGCAAGCTTGGCAAAGTTGGCGGTCGCCTCGGCCACCCCGTCGATCGCGCCCAACACGGCCACCGATGCGCCCAAAGTGACCGTCACGAACAGCGGCAGCAGCGCGTGGTAGATCTCGGAACTCAGGTCCATCAACAGGCTGACGAAACCCAGGACCCATACGGTGCGAGGAAGGCGAGGACGGCTCACCGCCCCAGCCTAGCTATTTCTTACGGGCATTGCGCCTGCGCGTTTCCCAGCCCTCCTTCGCGGCCTCGCTACGGCTGCTGGTGCGGCCTGATCCGCTGTTCCTGCCGCCGCCTTCATGAGCATTGACGGTGCGCCAGGCACGCTCTTCCGCTTCCTTTCGCGACACGCAACGCTTCACGTAGCCTTCGGCAATGTGATCGGCCTCCCGCCGCTGCTTGTCGGTGTAGGCGTTCTTGTCTCCCTGCGGCATCGGTGCATCTCCTTCCGCGATCAAAACGCACGTGCCGCGCAAGCGATGCGGTTGCCGCGCTGCAGCATTTCCGCTAGGGGCGCCGCGACTTCTCCAAGGAAAACCAATGAACCTCCGCAACGTGGCGATCATCGCCCACGTCGATCATGGCAAGACCACGCTCGTCGACCAGCTTTTCCGTCAATCCGGCACCTTCCGCGACAACCAGCGCGTCGAAGAGCGGGCGATGGACTCCAACGACCTCGAAAAGGAGCGCGGGATCACCATTCTGGCCAAGTGCACCTCGGTCGAATGGAACGGCACCCACATCAATATCGTCGACACCCCCGGCCACGCCGATTTCGGTGCGGAGGTGGAACGCATCCTGTCGATGGTCGATGGCGTCATCCTGCTGGTCGACTCGGCCGAGGGCCCGATGCCGCAGACCAAGTTCGTGACCGGCAAGGCCTTGAGCCTCGGCCTGCGTCCGATCGTGGTGGTGAACAAGATCGATCGCCCCGACGCGCGCCCGGCCGAAGTGCTGGACGAGGTGTTCGAGCTGTTTCTCAATCTTGAGGCCAACGACGATCAGCTGGACTTTCCCGTGCTCTATGCTTCCGGGCGGTCCGGCTATGCCGGGACCGAAGACACCGTGCGCGAGGGCGACCTGACGCCGCTGTTCCAGAAAATCGTCGATCATGTGCCCGCGCCGCAGCTTGATCCGGAAGGCGAGTTCAAGATGCTCGCCACCCTGCTCGACCGCGATAACTTTCTCGGCCGTATCCTGACCGGCCGCATCGAAAGCGGCACGCTCAACATCAACGATCCGATCCGTGCGATGGACGTCAACGGCAAGGTCGTCGAGGACGGCCGGGTCAGCAAGCTGTTCGCCTTCGAAGGGCTGGAGCGCGTGCCCGTCGAGAGCGCGAAGGCGGGCGACATCGTCGCGATCGCCGGCCTGATGAAGGCCACCGTTTCCAACACCATCGGCACGCCGCAGATCGCCGAACCGCTGAAAGCGCGTGAGATCGATCCGCCAACCCTGTCCATGACGTTCGCGGTCAACGACAGCCCGTTCGCCGGCAAGGACGGCGACAAGGTGCAAAGCCGAGTCATCCGCGAGCGGCTGGAGCGCGAAGCCGAGGGCAACGTCGCCATTCGCGTCAGCGAGACGCCGGGCGGCGAGGCATTTGAAGTTGCCGGTCGCGGCGAGCTTCAGCTCGGCGTTGTGATCGAGACCCTGCGCCGCGAAGGCTTCGAGCTCGGCATCAGCCGCCCGCGCGTGCTGTTCCGCGACGGTCCCAACGGCCGTGAGGAGCCGTATGAGACGGTCGTGGTCGATGTGGACGATGAATTCTCCGGCACGGTCGTCGAGAAGATGGCGATGCGCAAGGCCGAGATGACCGACATGCGGCCATCTGGCGGTGGCAAGACCCGCCTCACCTTCTCGGCCCCTTCGCGCGGCCTGATCGGCTACCACGGCGAGTTCCTGTCGGATACGCGCGGGACCGGCATCATGAACCGCCTGTTCGAGAAATACGGCCCCTACAAGGGCCCGATCACCGGCCGGCAGAACGGTGTGCTCATCTCCATGGAGAAGGGCAAGGCGGTCGCTTATGCGCTGAATGCGTTGGAGGACCGGGGCGTCCTGTTCATCTCGCCGGGCGACGACCTTTATGAAGGCATGGTCATCGGCGAGAACGCCAAGCCGCAGGATCTTGAGGTCAATCCGCTCAAGAGCAAGCAGCTCACCAACTTCCGTGCATCCGGCAAGGACGAAGGCATCCGCCTGACGCCCCCACGGCGCATGACGCTGGAGCAGGCAATCGCCTACATCCAGGACGATGAATTGGTCGAGGTCACGCCCAAGGTCATCCGCATTCGCAAGCGCTTCCTCGACCCGCACGAGCGCAAGCGGGAATCGCGTAAGTCGGAGGCGGCCTGATCAGGGACCCCCTCGGTTTACCGACCGAGCGGGTCGGTCCATCTAAGCCTCTGTCCCGAAAAGGGAATTGTTCCTTCGTTTCATCCTGCGACTCAACCGGTTCAACCGCGGTTGGGTTGCGCTTGCGTTGAGGGTCCGTATCTCGGCTTTCACAAGTTAACGACAGCGATGAAGCCGGGCGTCGAGCCGGCTTCAGACCCAGACGGACAAGGGACCGACCGCGAGCGCGCCGACAGATCGGCGCCAACGAGTATCTCGCGCGTCCGGCCTTGGCCGCAAAGTGTGAAAGACTAGATGACCCGATTTTTCGGTGCCGGCGGTGCGTCGGCTATTGCTGCTGCCTGCATTCTTGCGATCGGCGCCTCCAGCGGCGCCAGCGCGCAGGTTTCCACCATCAATGCAACTCCGGTCGCGGCCGGTACTGCCAGCGCCAGCGTCGCCCTCCCCCGGCCCACGCCGGCGGTTGTGACGGTCGCGCCGCGGCCAGCAGCGCAGCCAGTGGCAGCGATTTCCCAGCCGGTGAGCCACACCGCCCTGTGGCCGTTGGTTTGGGCCAACATGACGGGCGCGGCGCTTAACGAAGAAGAAAACTGCATCGCGACCGCCGTTTATTTCGAGGCGCGGGGCGAGGGCTTTGACGGCCAGCTGGCGGTTGCCGAGGTGGTGATGAACCGGGCATACTCGGGCCGCTATCCGTCGAGCTATTGCGCGGTGGTGAAGCAACCGTGGCAGTTCAGCTTCGTGCGGGCGGGCCAGTTTCCGCGGGTCAATACGGCCAGTCCGTCGTGGGCTTATGCCCAGGCCATCACCCGCATCGCCAAGCAACGGCTGGCCGACACGCTTCCCGATGACGTGCTGTGGTACCATGCCGATTATGTTGCGCCCGTCTGGGGCCGCCGCTTGAGCCGGGTCGAGAAAATCGGCGCGCACATCTTCTATCGCGCTTAACCTGTTTACCCGGCGGCGGTCGACGGCATGACGCCACTCGGCTCGCCGCCCGCCGGATTCCACTGGTCGATAATCTCGTAACGCGGGGATTCGCAGAACGGTTCGGTTGCGCAACCTTATCCACAGGCCACGGCCAGCCCTGGGGAGGGAAGCGTCATGCTGAAGATCATGATTGTGGAGGACGACCGGCAACTCGCCTCCACCCTGAAATATCTGGTTGAGGACAACCCGCGTTACCGGGTTGTCGGCACGGCCGAGGATTTTGCCGGCGCCTTGTCGGTTGCCGACGCCGAGCAGCCTGACCTTGCCTTGATCGACCTCCATCTGGCGCGCGGTTCGACCGGCTTCTCGGTCGCCGCCCGGCTGAACGACGCCGGCATTCCCTGCCTGTTCGTCAGCGGAAAAGCACCACCCTTCTCAATGCCGGACCTGGCGCTTGGTTGTCTGCTCAAGCCTTTCACCGGCGAGGACGTCCACCGCACGATCGCCATGGCCGAAGACATGATGCGCGGGCGGGAAACCTTGCGGCCGCGCATGCCGGCCAATTTCACGCTCTATGAAACGCCGGACGACGAGGCCGAGCATTCTCACACTCAGGACGTGATCGTGCCTGCGCGCCGGTCCTTGTCGCGGCGTCTGGGGCAATGGATCACCGGGATGGCGCACTAAGCCGAGACACTATCGGCCGGAGCCAAAGGGTTAGTGGCTCGTTAACCCGATGATGTCCGGTCGCTTCACCACTCTGATCTCCAAGCCGCTCCGCCCCGCGGCGATGCTGGCTGCGCTGTTGTTGACAGTGCCTGCTGCAGCCATGCCACGGGCTATCAATGCGTCCAGCCTCGCCCCTGCCTATGCGGTGGACCGCTTCGCCACGGCGCGCGGTGAGCGCCCGCTGTGGCTGCGCGACGGCGCCGACGGCCCTGCTGTCCGTCGTCTGCTGGCAACGCTGCGACAGGCGCCGCTCGACGGCTTTGCCCAAGGTCCGCAATTGGCGAACGCAGCGCACACGGCTGCCGAGCGCGCCGCGACCGGCGAGCCCGCTGCCGTGCGGGAGGCGGAGCGTCTGCTGTCGTCGGCCTGGGTGCTCTACGTCCAGGCGCTGCATTGGCCCAGCGCGGGAATGATCTACGCCGATCCGGCGCTTGCACCACGCATCCCCACCCCTGCGGCAATACTCTCCGAGCTAGCATCGGCTCCGTCCCTCGACGAGCATATCGAGCGGATCGCCGCAGTGAATCCGATCTATTCCCAGCTGCGCGCGGCTGCGTCGACCACCACCGACGCCGCGCTCAAGGTGAAAATCCTTGCCAATGCCGACCGCGCGCGCGCGCTTCCAGGCCGCGGCCGGTTCGTGCTGGTCGATCTCGCCAGTCAGCGACTGTGGATGATGGAGGGCGAACGGGCCGTCGGCACCATGCGCGTCGTGGTCGGCAAAGCCGAGATGCCCACGCCGCTGATCGCCGGCACGATCAGCCATGCGACGCTCAACCCTTATTGGAACGTGCCCGTCGACCTGGTCCGCCGCAACATTGCGCCTGCCGTGTTGCGCGGCGGCGAATCCTACCTTCGCGCCAAGGGCTATGAAGCGCTGTCCGGTTGGGATGCGAATGCCGCGGTTCTCGATGCCTCGGCGACCGACTGGAAAGCGGTTGCCGATGGCCGGACCGAGCTTCGCCTTCGCCAGCGCCCCGGCGCCGGCAACATGATGGGCGCGATGAAGTTCGCTTTTCCCAACCGGCACGGGATCTATCTGCACGACACCCCGGACAAGGAGCTGTTCAAGCTTGGCACCCGCACTGCAAGCTCGGGCTGCGTCCGGCTGGAGGATGCCGCTACGCTTGGTCGATGGCTGCTGGGCCGCGAGCCGGTCGCGGCAGGCTCCGCGCCGGAGCAGCAGGTCGCCCTGCCCCAGCCGGTGCCAGTCTATATCACCTACCTCACGGTGCGACCCGAGGGCGGGGAATTGACGATGGCCGACGACATCTATGGCTTGGACCGGGCAAGCGCGACGCGGTTGGCAGCTTGGTAAGTCGAGCGGTCCGACACACTCGCCGCCCAGCGACCTGGATTTGCGGCATTTGTCGTGAACTTAAAGGGGGCAAGTCAGCCGTCGAACCGCGCCGATCGGCCAGCTAATTCTTGGGTTCAGCGCCTGAAGATGGATGCCCGACGTGGATTCGAACCACGATTGACGGAGTCAGAGTCCGTAGTCTTACCATTAGACGATCGGGCAGCTTGGGCTTGCGGGCTGCCAACTAGGTTGACCCGCCACCCCTGTCAACTTGCAGCCGGAGCCAACTTCCGGTTAAACCGCCGCCAAGTCAGCCGTTTTCCCGACTCAAGCCGGGCAGCGGTGAAGATAAGATTGGGCGATGCAAGATGGCGCAGTTTGCCGCCAGCGCGCCGCTTGGCCACGTCGGCCAGCAAGCGGCCACCGACGAGACAGGCTGTCGCGGATCCAGTCGCCACACCTATGCGGCCATCGATCTTGGCACCAACAACTGCCGGCTGCTGGTCGCTCGTCCCACCGAAGGCGGCTTCACCGTGGTCGACGCCTTTTCCCGGATCGTTCGCCTTGGCGAGGGGCTGGCGACCAGCGGTCGCCTGAGTCAGGACGCGATGGATCGGGCGGTCGACGCCCTCGGCATTTGTGCCGACAAGCTCAAGCGTCGGCGCGTTAGTCTCGCCCGGTCGGTAGCGACCGAGGCCTGTCGCCGCGCCGCCAATGGCCGGGATTTCATCGATCGGGTGCGGCATGAAACCGGCGTGGTCCTGGAGATCATTCCGCCGCAGGAAGAGGCGCGGCTGGCGGTATTGGGCTGTCACAAACTGCTCGGCCCGGGCGATGGACCTGCGTTGATCTTCGACATCGGCGGCGGTTCGACCGAATTGGTGCTGGTTGAACCGGGCGGGGACGACGAACCGCCGCGGATCAAGGCCTGGTGGAGCGCGCCGTGGGGAGTCGTGTCCCTCACCGAAAGCGAAGGCCGTGAAGCGATCGAGGGACCCGACCGCGTTGCCGCTTTCGGTCGCATGCGCGAACGGGCGCGCCATGCCTTTGCGAGGTTCGCCGAGCTGCTGCCGGCAGACAAGACCAACATCCGGCTGCTGGGAACTTCTGGCACCGTCACGACCCTCGCCTCGGTCCATCTGGCCCTGCCAAGTTACGACCGTCGCGCGGTGGACGGACTTCATGTCCCGATCGGCGCCATGCGCGACATCAGCACCGCGATTGCCGAGATGGAGTTCGCCGACCGCGCCTCCCTGCCCTGCATCGGGCCGGAGCGGGCCGATCTCGTCGTCGCCGGCTGTGCCATCCTGGAGGCGATCATCGACATCTGGCCGGCCGAACAACTGGGGGTCGCCGACCGCGGCATCCGAGAAGGCATCCTGCGCAGCCTGATGGCGCGCGACGGCTACGTCCTTTGAAGCGCATCAAGACCGCCAAGGGGCGCAAGGTCGGGTCCACCAAGTGGCTCGAGCGGCAGTTGAACGACCCTTATGTCAAGCGCGCCAAGGCGGAAGGCTATCGCAGCCGAGCCGCCTACAAGCTCCTCGAGCTGGATGAAAAGTTCGGGCTGCTGAAGGGCGTCAGGACGGTCGTGGACCTCGGCATCGCACCCGGCGGATGGAGTCAGGTGGTGCGCAGGCGGGTGCCGGCGGCAGCGGTTGCTGGCATCGACCTGCTGCCGACCGATCCCATCGACGGGGTCACCATTCTGCAAATGGACTTCAACGACGATGAGGCGGAGGCCAGGCTGAAGGATGCGCTGGGCGGGCCGGCAGACCTCGTCCTGTCCGACATGGCCGCGAACACGGTCGGGCACCCGCAGACCGACCATCTCCGCACCATGGCGCTCGTCGAATTAGGCCTGGAGTTCGCGGTCGATGTGCTGAAGCCGGGTGGCGCTTATGTCGCCAAGGTGCTGGCCGGGGGCACCGACAATCAACTGCTGGCACAGCTCAAGCAGCACTTCACGACGGTCAAGCATGCCAAGCCGCCCGCCAGCCGCAAAGGCTCCAGCGAATGGTATGTCGTGGCGCAGGGCTTCAAGGGCCGCGCCGAGCCGCAGGACTGAGCCGAGGTTCGCGTCGATCTCAGCTGCGCGCCAGCCAGTCCTCCATCATCTGCGCAAGGCTCTGGAACGCGATGTCGTAGATATCCTCGGCCTCGAGCCCATCATTCTCCCAATTCTGGTTGCTCGAAATGATACGGCCCGTTTCCAGATCATAATGATAATCCAGATGCTCGGTGGCGAGCGGGATGAAGCTGGCCGGATAGACGACGGTGCCGCAATAGTCCGGCCCGCGTCGGCGAAAGTCCTCGCAAGAGCGTCCGATGAGTTGCACGGGGTTGAGACCCGTGAAGCCAGGACCGAACCCCCCGTCCGCAATCGTGTAGAGCCGCTTGATATCCTCCGGAATGGGACGGCCGACAACTTGCTCGAGCGCCTGCCAGTCGCCCGCCGCCGAGGGAGGCGGCTGGAGCGGTTTGGCCCCCGCCGGCTCGGATGACGATCGAACATAGGCTTCGGTCTCGATGAAGCTTTGGGTTTTTGGCGGGACCTGCCCCCAGGCGCGCATCTGCGCCTCCATAGCGAGCCGGGCGGTGTCGCGGCTCGCACGCCACTCGTCCATGTGGCGCTCAATATCTTCGCTCGACATCGGCTCACCGCTGGCCTCGGCAGACCGGAGAAGATTTCGCCGGGTCCATGCCTCTTCGCGCTGCTCGATTTCCTCGACCGGCAGTTCCACCCGTGCTTCGTCGTCCGCGGCCATCAGGTAGCGGCGCGAGGGATCCTGCGCCCGTGCAGCAATTCTTTGCAGGAGTTCGTCGGTCAGGTCAGCCATGGTCCCGGGCTAATGCCGAGACCTTAACAAGAGCCGAAAGAGGCAAGCCCACTCGTTCTGGAGCTTAGCCCTTGGCTGCCCGCGCGTCCGCGATCGCCTGCTTCAAGGCTTCATAGCCGACGGCGCCGTTCAGCACCTTGTTGCCGACGATGAACAGCGGGGTACCGTTCGCGCCAAGCTCACCCGCGATCTGGAAATTGCGGCGCAGTTCGGCGTCGATCTCCGCACTGCTCGGGATCGCCTGCGGAATCCCGGCGGCCGCCGCGGCCTTGGCCAGCGTGTCCGGCGAGGGACGACCGGCGGCATAGAGCGCGTCGTGGAACTGGATGAACCGCCCGGCCTTGCTCGCGGTCAGCGACATCCTGGCCGCTGCCTCGCTATTCTGCCCAAGGATGGGGAACTCGCGGTACACCACGCGCAGGCCCGGATCCTCCTTCACCAAGCGGTCGAGAACCGGCAGGCTCGCCTTGCAGTAACCGCAGGCATAGTCGTAGAATTCGACCAGGGTCACATCCGGGTTGGCCGATCCTTCCCACGATGAACCGAACGGCGTTTCCAGCGCGGCGCGGCGCGCCCGCAGCGCCGGTTCGAACTGCTTCTCGCGCAAGGCGTCGGCAGTCTCCACCAGGATTTCCGGATTGCGGTTCATGGCCTCGCGCACGAAGCGATCCGTGATGCCGAGCCGGGCGGCGCCGACCAGAATAATCAGCGTCAGCACAACCCCGATCACACCCCCGAGGATCGCCGTGCCCAAGGACGATCCGCTTTTCCCCTCGCTCACTTGTTCTTCTTGTCCTTCTTGACTTCTTCGCGCGAGACCATGGCGATATCCTGCGCGCGAAGATAGTCCGGCGTTCCCGCCGGGATGCCGCGCATGGCGGTCTCGGCGCTGACCAGCGCAAGCTTGGGATTGCCTTGGAGGTTGAAGCGTTCGGCAGTGGCCAGGGCCGCGCGGGCGATATCTCCCTTGCGGTCGTAGATCACACCCAGCTGATACCAGGCGAACGGATTGTCGTTGTCGCGGTTGACCGCGGCCTTCAACACCTTTTCCGCCTCAGGGAAGTTGGCGCGGCTTTCGGTCGCGATCAGCGCATGGCCCAGCATGGCAGCAATCATCGGCATGTCAGGCGCGGCCGCGACGGCGCGCCGCAGCGGCTCGATCGCATCCTGCGGGCGCCCGGATTCGAGCAGCACCTGCCCCTTCAGCTCCAGGAAATACGGGTCGTTCGGCGCCGTCGCGAGCAAGGCGTCGGCCTCCCCCAGCGCGCGGTCGCGATAGGCCTGCCGGTGGTAGGCATAGGCCCGCGCATAATGCGCGGGCACCGACTTGTCGCTTTCCGGATAGCGCGCCAGCACCATCTGCGGGTCGGAGATGTAGCCGACGAGCTTGGCCCGGACCCGCTGGTAGCGCGCTTCCAGCTTCGGGTCGGTCGGCCGGTTCCATGCGGGATCGCGCTCATAGGATTGGCGCAGCGCATTGATGCGCTCGGACGACAGCGGGTGGGTGCGGTCGTAGCTGTCGGTCGCATAAACGGCGAGACGGAATTCCTGATTCTGCAGCTTCTTGAAGAAGTCGAGGCTGCCGCGCCCGCTCATGCCCGCCTTACTGAGATACGCCGCCCCGGCTTGGTCGGCGGTGTTTTCCTGGGCGCGCGTGAAGGACAGGAAGCTGCTCTGCGCCGCGGCCTGCCCCAGCGCCATTGCACCCATCGCGGCCTCGCCCGCCCCCGCCGCCATCGCCAGTCCTCCCAGCACCAGACTCAGGATCTGGATCATGCCGGCCTTCTTCACGCCGTCGTACATGCGGATCGAATGGCCGCCGGCGACGTGCCCAAGCTCGTGCGCGATCACGCCCTGCAGCTGGTTGGCGTTATCCGCTGCCACCAGCAGGCCGGTATGGATGTAGACCACCTGTCCCTGGGCCACGAAGGCGTTGATTTCATTGTCGTTGACCAGCACGACCTTGACCGTTTTGGGATCGAGCTGGGCGGCCTCGATCAGCGGCTTCGACAGGTCGTTGAACAGCTGCTCGGTTTCGCTGTCGCGCAGGAGCGACTGGGCAGCGGCAGGCTGGGCGGCAGCGGTGGCAAGCGCCAGCGCGAGCATCAGCCAGCGGACAAGGTTGGTCACGCGTCGCATGTCGACGCTCTCTCCGCCCCGGGCTGAACGGGAGGTGAAAATCCGCTGCACCTCCCCGTGAACCGTGTCCACAGGGAGGTGCGGCGAATCCTTAGCCGAACGTGCGCTGCCACCATCCGCGGCGCGGCGAAGCGCCGGGTTCGGCCGTATCGTTGCTGGCTTCCGGCGAAGTCTCCGACGCCACGGTTTCCGCGTCGGCCGGGGCCTCCACCGCCTCAGCGTCCTCGACCGGCGCTTGCTCGACCGGCTCGGCCTTGGGCTTGCGCGCCCGGGTCCGACGCTTGGGCTTTTCGACCGGAGTTTCGGCGGCAGCGGTGTCGTCGGCCGTCACTTCCGGCGCGGGCTGCTCGGCTGGAGCCGCTTCGGCCACGGGCTGCTCGGCCGCATCGGCCTGCGCCTTGCGCGAGCGGGGACGGCGGCGAGCCTTCGGCTTCTCCTCGCCGGCCTCGGGCTGAGGCTCGGGCACGGCCGCCACCGTTTCGGGCGACGGATCTTCCGATGGCACCGGCTCCTTCATCGGCGCCTCGTCCGGAGACGGAAGCTCGGCCGGCTCGTCCGAAACCTCGCGCTCGCCGTCCAACCGTTCGCGCTCGCCGCGCCGGCGACGACCACCGCGGCGGCCACGGCGCCCGCGGCGGCTGTCCTCGTCCGATCCGTCCTCGATCGCCTCGGGCTGCTCCGACTCCTCCGGCCGATCGACTTGCTCGGACTGCTCGGACTGCTCGGACTGTTCGCCCAGCTCCTCGTCGCGACGGCTGCGGCCTCGTCCACCGCGACGGCGACGGCGGCGGCGGCGACCGTTGCGCTCTTCGCCTTCGCCGTGGCCTTCGGGGCCGACGCCATCTTCCCGCTCGCCGGTTTCCGCCTCGAACTCCTCGTCGTCCTCGAACTCCTCGATCTCGTCGATCTCGGGTTCATGCTCGACCGGTTGCGCGGCTGCGAGCGGACGCGGCGGAGCCACCGGGCGCGGGCCGGAGCTCTCTACGCTCATCCGTGCACCTTCGAAGCTTTCGTCGACCAGCACCTCGACCATTACGCCGTAGCGCGCCTCAAGGTCGGCGAGCTCGGCCCGCTTCTTGTTGAGGACATAGATCGCCGCCTCGCGACCGGCGCGCAGGCAGACCCGCTCGCCCCGGCCCCGAGCCGCTTCGTCCTCCAGCATGCGCAAGGCCTGGAGGCCCGCCGACGAGGCGGTGCGCATAAGGCCCGTGCCCTCACAATGCGGGCAAGCCTTGGTGGAGGCTTCCAGCACGCCCGTGCGCAAGCGCTGACGGCTCATCTCCATCAGCCCGAAGCCCGAGATGCGGCCGACCTGAATGCGGGCGCGATCGTTCTTCAGCGCCTCCTTCATGGCCTTCTCGACCTTACGAACATGGCCGTTCTGTTCCATGTCGATGAAGTCGATCACGACCAGGCCCGCCATGTCGCGCAGGCGCAGCTGACGAGCGATCTCGTGGGTCGCTTCCATGTTGGTCGCGAACGCGGTCTGTTCGATGTTGTGCTCGCGGGTCGAACGCCCGGAATTGATGTCGATGGATACCAGCGCTTCGGTCGGATTGATGACCAGGTAACCGCCACTCTTCAGCTGGACCACCGGCTGGTACATCGCGCCAAGCTGATCCTCGACGCCATAGCGTTGGAACAGCGGCGTCGATTCCGTGTGCTGCTGCACCCGGCGGACGTGGCTTGGCATCAGCAGCTTCATGAAGCCGCGCGCAGCCTTGTAGCCGTCCTCACCCTCGACCAGCACCTCGTCGATCTCGCGATGATAAAGGTCGCGGATGGCGCGCTTCACCAGGTCGCTATCGCGGTAGATGAGTGCCGGAGCGCTGGAGCTCAGCGTGTTTTCGCGCACTTCGTCCCACAGCCGGGCGAGATAATCGAAGTCGCGCTTGATCTCCGTCTTGGTCCGCTGCAGCCCGGCGGTGCGCACGATCAGGCCCATGCTGCTCGGCAGCTTCAGTTCGGCCATGATCGACTTCAGCCGCTTGCGGTCCGCGCCGTTGGAGATCTTCCGGCTGATCCCGCCCCCGTGCGAGGTGTTGGGCATCAGCACGCAGTAACGGCCGGCGAGGCTCAGGTATGTGGTCAGCGCCGCACCCTTGTTGCCGCGCTCTTCCTTGACGACCTGGACCAGCAGCACCTGCCGGCGATGGATTACGTCCTGGATCTTGTAGCGCCGGCGCAGGTTCTGGCGCTTGCGGCGCAGCTCCTCCGCGGCCTCGTCGGCGGCACGGCGGCGCGAGCGGGCGCTGTTTCGGTCGCCGGACCCTTCCTCTGGTTGCGTCTCGTCGAAGTCTTCCCCGTCGTCGTCGCCGTTGCCCATCTCCTCGGGGCGGTCGTCGGTACCGTCATCCTCGTGATGGCCGTCGATCGGTTCCAGGTCGTCGGCCTCGGCGCGCAGACGCTCCTCTTCGGCGGCGTGCTCCGCCTCCTCACGCAGCAGGGCCTGACGGTCCTCCAGCGGAATCTGGTAATAGTCCGGGTGGATTTCGCTGAAGGCCAGGAAGCCGTGGCGATTGCCGCCATAATCGACGAACGCCGCCTGCAGCGACGGTTCGACCCTGGTGACCTTGGCGAGATAGATGTTGCCTTTGAGCTGCTTGTGCTCGGCGGATTCGAAATCGAATTCCTCGATCCGGTTACCCTTGGCGACCGCGACCCGGGTTTCTTCCGGGTGGCGCGCGTCGATCAGCATGCGCATGGTCATGAAATTGTCTCCGGGCGCGCGCGGCGGGCGGGCCCAAGCGGCGCGCGCGTGCTCTGTCCAGCGCGGGCGCGGATGGACCGCGGGCGCCGGGAAGGATGATGATGGAATGTGCCTCTGCTGCCTGCTGCCCCCCGGGAATTGCCGGGAGAGACGCACCGTCGTGCTCTGTAAGGAGCGCGAAGCGGGCGATCTTTGGCGTCATGCAGCGTCAACCTGAAAACAACCGGAAACCACAAAAAGAGTTGGTCCCGGCAAAGCCCGGACGAGAAATCCGCCGGACAGAGCGGGCCTAGCATTGTCCTTTCACCGCCGCAACCAGCGCGCCGCGTCCTTAGGGAAGCGCGCCGTCCCACCGCCGAACAGGCCGCTTCAAGCGCGCGCCGAACTGGCCTAAGCTCGTCGCCATGCCGGGCTGGTGGGGAACGCGAACGGGACAGCTATCACTGGCGGGCGCGGCATTGCTGCTGTGCCTGTCGGTCATTGTCGTTCTTTCCAACCCGTCGGGTGCCCGCTCAGGCGCTGACCGTGGGGTGCTGGGCGAGGCGCGGACCGGGGCAATGACGGTCGGCCTGCCCGAAAGCCTGGCCAATGTTCGAGTGACGGAAGCCCGCGTCCCCGGTCGACCGCTGGTCGTGATCGACCCTGGCCACGGCGGCCGCGATCCTGGCGCAAGCGGCGCGTCGGGCACCATCAAGGAAGCGCAACTGACCCTGCTCGTCGCCCGCGAGCTGCGCGCCCGGCTCGCCACCCGGGGCCGAGTGCGGGTTGCGCTGACCCGTGACGGCGACCAGACGCTCGAACTGGGGCAGCGGGCGGAGATCGCCCGCCGCCTGGGCGCCGACCTGTTCATCTCGCTCCACGCCGACAGCGGCAGCACCCCTTCGGCTCGCGGAGCGACAGTCTATTCCGTGTCAGACGTTGCCTCGGACGTCGATGCCGCGCGAATGGCGGCAGCGCAGGGCGGTTCGGCGGTCTCGACATCGCCGGATGCCAGCGTGCGCGGATTGCTGGCCGACCTTGCCGCACGCGACGCCATGGCGGGGTCGGCCGATTTCGCCGTGCGGCTTTTGCGGAGCGCCGGCCGCCACCTGGAACTTCGGCCCGAGCCGCATCGCTTCGCCGCTTTCCGGGTGCTGCGTCAGTCCGGGGCGCCGGCCGTGCTGTTCGAGATGGGCTACCTCACCAATGCCGAGGATGAAGCCATGTTGCGCGATCCAGCGCAGCGCCGCCGCATCGTCGAAGCGCTGACGCAGGCGATCGAAACGGAAACGGCGCTTACTCGCCGCTAATCGTCTGAAGGCAAACGTAGTTTCAAAGCTTGGACCTTGCGGCGCGAACGGGTAGATGGGCCGCGATGGACGCCGTTGCCTCACCGCCGCCGACCCCGCAATGGATGGAGCGCCACCACCGCATCGCCGATCGGCTGCACTCGCTGTGGGCCAATAAATGGCTTCGCCGAGCGGCTTGGCTGGGCGTGCTTGGCTATTTCGCATTCATCCTCGTCTGGGTGGTCTTCGCCTCTGGCCTGCCAAGCAGCCAGACGCTGCTGGCCTACCAACCGCCGCTGCCGTCCAACGTGCGCGGCTACGATGGCCAGCCGGTCCAGACCTTCGCGCGCGAACGGCGCGTCGAGCTGAGTTTCGACGAATATCCGCCGCTGGTCATCAACGCCTTCATCGCGGCGGAGGACAAGACCTTCTTCAGCCACGGCGGCATCGACTACCCGGGCCTGATCGGCGCGGTCGGCGACTTCGTGACCAAGAAGGCGACGGGGGGCGGCCGGGCCCGCGGCGGCTCGACCATCACCCAGCAGGTGGCGAAAGCGCTGCTTCAGGACTCCAGCTACGCCGTCAGCCGCAAGGTGCGCGAGGCGATCCTCGCCTTTCGCCTGGAATCGACGCTCAGCAAGGAGCAGATCCTCGAGCTTTATTTCAACCAGATCTTCCTCGGCCGGAACGCCTATGGCGTGCAGGCGGCGTCGCGGGCCTATTTCGACAAGGACGTGGCCGATCTGACGCTGCCCGAAGCCGCCTATCTCGCGGTTCTGCCCAAGGCGCCGTCCAACTATGATCCGGTTCGCGCGACCCAGCGGGCACTCGACCGCCGCAACTATGTGCTGCGGGAAATGGCGGACAACGGCTACATCACGGACAGCCAGGCCGCCGCCGCCTCGGCGACTCCGCTCGGCACCATTCCCTATGGCTCGAACGTGAAGTTCCGCGAGCAGGGCGGCTATTTCATGGAAGAGGTCCGGCGCGACCTGTTGAAGCGGTTCGGGGAAAACGCCGAGGCCGGGCCGAATAGCGTCTATGCCGGCGGGCTGTGGGTCCGCACCTCCATGGACCCCAAGATGCAGGACGCTGCCGCCGAAGCACTGCGTGAAGGCCTCGCGAAGTTCGACGGCGGACGGGGCTGGCGCGACATCGAAAAGTCGGTCGACGTCGATGGCGACTGGCGCGCCGAACTGGATCGTACGCCTGTTGGCACGGGCTTCCCCGATTGGCGCAAGGCGGTGGTGCTGTCCAAAAGCGGCGGAACTGCGCGCATCGGGTTCGACGATGGCTCGACCGGCACTCTGCCGGCCTCAGCCGCGCAGCAGCCCAAGCGCGGGGTCGGCGGGTCGGCCTTCAGCCACCTTCGGCCCGGCATGATCATCATCGTCAAGCAGCTCGGCACCAGCAGCTATGCGCTGCGCTCCATTCCGGAGATCGGCGGCGGCTTCGTCGCGCAGGAAGTCCGCACCGGCCGCGTGCTCGCAATGCAGGGCGGGTTCGATGCGCGGGGATCTTCGTACAATCGCGCGACCCAGGCGTTGCGCCAGCCCGGCTCGACCTTCAAGCCGATCGTCTACGAAGCGGCACTTGAGAACGGGATGACCCCGGCCAGCATCATCCCCGATGCGCCCTTCTGCGTGTGGCAGGGCGCCGGCCTTGGCAACAAATGCTTCCGCAACTTCGACGGCCGCTATTATGGCGCCAAGACCATGCGCTGGGGCGTGGAACAGTCGCGCAACCTGATGACCGTTCGCGCGGCGTCGCAGACCGGCATGCCCAAGATTACCGACGCCGCACGCAAGCTGGGGGTCGGCGACTACCCCAACTATCTGTCGATCGCGCTCGGTGCCGGCGACACCACGGTGATGAAGCTCACCAACGCCTACGCCATTCTTGCCAACCATGGCCGGGCGACCTCGCCCAGCCTGATCGACTATATCCAGGATCGCAACGGCAAGGTCATCTTCCGTGCCGACAACCGGTGTGAGGTGATGGGCAATTGCAACGCCCGCGACTGGGATGGCGGGGCCATGCCGCGGCCACCCTCGCGCTCGCGCCAGGTGCTCGATCCGCAGGCAGCCTTCCAGATGGTCCATATCCTGACCGGCGTCGTCGAACGCGGTACGGCGACGGTGTTGCGCGACCTCAATCGCCCGTTGTTCGGCAAGACTGGCACTACCTCGGGACCGACCAACGTCTGGTTCGTCGGCGGCACGCCCGACATCGTCGCCGGTACCTACCTTGGCTACGATCAGCCGCGCTCCATGGGTGGTGCCGCCCAGGGTGGCCGCATTGCGGCGCCGATCTTCAAGCAGTTTGCGCAGGCCGCGTTCAAGGACGTGCCGCCGACACCGTTCGTCGCGCCGCGCGGCATCCGCATGGTCCGCATCGATCGCAACAGCGGCCGGCGGGTGTTCGGCACCTTCCCGACCACTGAAGATCCGAAGTCCGCCGTAATCTGGGAAGCCTTCAAGCCGGAGACCGAGCCGCGGCGCTCCATCCGCCGCGCCTCGTCAGGCGAGGACGTGGAGCGGCCGGCGGTGGCGGCTTCTCGCCCCGCCCGGCGTACGGCCGCCGCCCCGCGCCCCCGGCCGCGACCCGCTCCCAGCGCGCCGCAACCGGCGCCGGCGCAAGACGACTTCTTGCAGAGGCAGGGTGGGGTCTACTAGGGCCGGTCGGACCTGCCGTTCGCAGGTCTGACACAAAAGGATCTCACATGCGCGCCGAAGCGCAGGCCCATATCGACCAGATCAACGCCGCGACCCAGCTGCTGCGCCGCTTCCTCGATTGGGACCGCGCGCTGAAGCGGTTGGAAGAGCTCAACGCGAAGGTCGAGGATTCCACGCTGTGGGACGATCCCAAAGCCGCGCAGGAGGTCATGCGCGAACGCCGCCGGCTGGAAGAGGCGATCGGCGCCACCCGCAAGCTGGAGACCGAGCTCAAGGACACGGCCGAGCTGATCGAAATGGCGGAACTGGAGGGCGACGACGCGCTGGTCGACGATGGGGTCCGGGCGCTCGCCGAGCTTGCCGAGCGGGCCGAGCGCGACAAGGTCGCCGCTCTGCTGGCCGGCGAGGCTGACGCCAACAACAGCTATGTCGAGGTGAATTCGGGCGCTGGCGGCACCGAAAGCCAGGACTGGGCCGGAATGCTGCAGCGCATGTATTCCCGCTGGGCGGAGCGGCACGGGATGAAGGTCGAGCTGATCGATTTCCACGCCGGGGAACAGGCCGGCATCAAGTCCGCCACCCTGCTGATCAAGGGCGAGAACGCCTATGGCAACCTGAAGGTCGAAAGCGGCGTGCACCGCCTGGTCCGCATCAGTCCCTACGACAGCTCCGCACGCCGGCACACCAGCTTCGCCTCCGTCTGGGTCTATCCCGAAGTCGACGACGACATCGACATTGAAGTCAACGAAAGCGATCTCCGCATCGACACCTACCGCGCCTCTGGCGCCGGCGGGCAACACGTCAACACGACCGACAGCGCGGTGCGCATCACGCACATTCCGACCAATATCGTCGTGCAATGTCAGAACCAGCGTTCGCAGCACAAGAATCGCGCCGAAGCCATGAAGCAGCTCAAGGCCCGGCTTTACGAGGTGGAGTTGCAGAAGCGCGAGGCGGAGGCCAACGCCAGTGCGGCGGCCAAGACCGACATCGGCTGGGGCCACCAGATCCGGTCCTACGTGCTGCAGCCCTATCAGCTCGTGAAGGATCTGCGTACCGGCGTCACCTCAACGGCGCCAGGTGACGTCCTCGACGGCGACCTCGACCGGTTCATGGCCTCCGCGCTCAGCCAGCGCGTGACCGGCGAAAAGGTCGAGGTGGAGGACGTGGAATAGGGATGGCGATTTGTCCCGACCCCGCTCGTCCTGAGCGCAGCGCAGCGAAGTCGAAGGGCGTCGCCTCGCGTCGAGGCCCTTCGACTTCGCGCCTACGCGCTTCGCTCAGGACAAGCGGAATGGTTCTCACCCTCCTCCTCACCGCCTGCCGCGTTGGGCCTACCACTCCCACCTCCCCCTTCCCGCCGGCCGGCCGCGACGTGGCGCCGATCGTGTCGGACGCCTTTTCGACCGAAGACGCGCGCGACCGGGCCGGCGAGTTCGAGGCGGTGATCGAAGCGGCCGGCATCAGGCCCGGCATGTGGGTCGCCGACGTCGGCGCGGGCGAAGGCTATTACACCGTCCGCCTGTCCCCCATCGTCGGCCGCGACGGCCGGGTGCTCGCACAGGACATCAGCGCCGACACTCGCGAGCTCTTGTCGCAACGGGTCCAGCGCGAAGGCCTCGACAATGTCGCGGTGCGGCTGGGCGAACCGGCCGATCCCAAGCTCCCCGCCAACAGCTTCGACCGGATCCTGCTCGTCCATATGTATCATGAGGTCACCGACCCCTATGCCTTTCTGTGGAACCTGCGCACCGGGCTGAAGCCGGACGGCGAGGTGATCGTGGTCGATGCCGACCGCCCGGTGAAACGCCACGGCATCCCGCCCCAACGGCTCAAGTGCGAGCTCGCGGCGGTCGGCCTGCGGCTCGACCGCTTTCAGCGTTTGCCCGGCGGCGACAGCTATTTCGCGGCGTTCAAACCGGCCGGGGAGCGGCCTGCTCCATCGGCAATCAAGCCATGCACGGAAGGCTCGGCCTAGCGCCTCAATGAGCCTGCTTCGGGCTCTCCATGATTTCCGTCAGCACCCCGCCCATGTCCTTGGGATGGAGGAAGAAGATCGGCGTCCCATGCGCCCCGATGCGCGTCGGCCCGAGTACGCGCGCACCCTGCCCTTCGAACCAGGCGCGCGCCTGTTCGATGTCCGGCACCTCGAAACAGAGGTGGTGCTGCCCGCCTTCCGGGTTTCTCTCGAGGAACCTCACGATCGGCGACTCCGGCCCGAGCGGCTCGATCAGCTCCACCTGCGTGTTCGGCGCATCGACGAAGCACACCCGGACGCCCTGAGCCGGCAGGTCAAACGGCTCTCCGATATGCTCCGCGCCCATGCGCTCGCGGTAGAAAGCGACCGACCGCTCGATGGACGGTGTCGCTACGCCGATGTGATTGAGGCGTCCGAGTTTCATCTATTTTCCTCGCCATTGCGAGCGAAGCGAAGCAATCCAGTCACACGATCTCCGGATAGAGGTCACGCCAATCTGGATTGCTCGCTTCGATCAATTTCTTCTTTGCAAATCGAGAACCCGCCTTGATCTGCTTTTCACGGACGATGGCATCTTGCATCGTTTCTTGCGCCTCGAACCAGACCAACAGCTTGCATCCGTAGCGTTGGGTGAAGCCCTTGATCAGCCCTTCTCGGTGTTGCCAACCACGCTGCACGAGGTTCGACGTCAGGCCCGTGTAGAGCGTTCCGTTTCTCTTGCTGGCCATGATGTAGACTGCAGGCTGCTTCATGCGCCGTCATTGCGAGGAGCAAAGCGACGAAGCAATCCAGATTCAAGCAGCCGGCCGCCTGGATTGCTTCGCTACGCTCGCAATGACGAACTACAACAGGATATTGTCATGCTTCTTCCACGGGTTCTCCAGCTGCTTCCCCCGCAGCTTGCGTAATCCCAACGCCACCCGCCGCCGCGTTGAGTGCGGCATGATGACCTCGTCGATGAAGCCCATGCTCGCCGCCACGAAGGGGTTGGCGAAACGCTCCTCATACTCCGCGGTGCGCTCGGCGATCTCTTCCGGCGTTTTCCCTCGGAAGATGATCTCCACCGCGCCCTTGGCGCCCATCACCGCGATCTCGGCGGTGGGCCAGGCGTAGTTCAAGTCGCCGCGCAAGTGCTTGGAGGCCATCACGTCATAGGCGCCGCCATAGGCCTTGCGGGTAATCACCGTGATCTTGGGCACCGTCGCCTCGGCATAGGCGAACAGCAGCTTGGCGCCGTGCTTGATGATGCCGTTA
This sequence comes from Sphingomonas sp. SP1, assembly GCF_058313395.1. Lineage (NCBI taxonomy): Bacteria > Pseudomonadati > Pseudomonadota > Alphaproteobacteria > Sphingomonadales > Sphingomonadaceae > Sphingomonas > Sphingomonas sp. SP1. Next base: position 309,021 of record NZ_JBZFLC010000001.1, read on the forward strand.
TGCTCCTGGCCGACGCCGGGAAGGAAGCCCGGCACGTCAACGAATGTCAGGATCGGAATGTCGAACGCGTCGCAGAAGCGGACAAAGCGCGCCGCCTTTTTGGACGAGTTGATGTCCAGCACGCCCGCCAGCACCATCGGCTGGTTGGCGACCACGCCGACCGTGCGCCCTTCGATCCGGCAAAAACCGATGATGATGTTGCCCGCATGGTTCGGCTGAAGCTCGAAGAAGTCGCCCTCGTCGGCGACCTTCCGGATGAGCTCGTGCATATCGTAGGGCTGGTTGGCCGATGGCGGGATCAGCGTGTCGAGGCTTTCATCCACCCGATCCCAAGGGTCCGCCGACGGCCGCTCGGGCACCTCCATCCGGTTCGAAAGAGGCAGGAAGTCGAAGAACTCGCGGGCTGCCAGCAGCGCGTCGATGTCGTTCTCAAACGCCACGTCGGCGACGCCCGACTTGGACGTGTGCGTCACCGCGCCGCCCAGTTCTTCCTGCGTTACCACCTCGTTGGTGACGGTCTTCACCACCTCAGGGCCGGTGACGAACATGTAGCTTGAATCCTTCACCATGAAGATGAAGTCGGTCATCGCCGGCGAATAAACCGCGCCGCCCGCACACGGACCCATGATCAAGCTGATCTGCGGAATGACGCCGGACGCCAGCACGTTGCGCTGGAACACCTCGGCATAGCCGGCGAGGCTGGCGACGCCCTCCTGAATGCGCGCGCCGCCGCTGTCGTTCAGCCCGATAACCGGCGCGCCGTTGCGCATCGCCGCGTCCATGATCTTGCAGATCTTCTGCGCATGCCGCTCCGACAATGATCCGCCGAAGACGGTGAAGTCCTGAGCAAAGACATAGACCAGCCGGCCGTTGATCGTGCCCGAGCCGGTGACCACGCCGTCGCCCGGAATCTTCTGCTCGGCCATGCCAAAGTCGGTGGCATTATGCTCGACGAAGGTGTCGACCTCCTCGAAACTCCCTTCGTCCAGCAGCACCTGCAGACGCTCGCGCGCGGTCAGCCGTCCCTTGGCGTGCTGCGCGTCGATGCGCTTCTGTCCGCCGCCCATCCTTGCGGCCTCTCGCCGCCGCTCCAGTTCCGCGATCGTGGTCGTCATGGGCAGCGGCTTTCGGCCAGCGGCGCGTCCGCGTCAACGGCTGGCGGGAGAGCGTACGATCCGTCCAAGCGGACACTAACCAAGGTTAAGCTTGTGAACCGTTCGCTTGTCGGTCGGTTTCCTTGCCGCCCGGCGCGTCCCGCCCGGGCGTTTCGGAGGAAAAATGCAGGAACGACCTACCCGCGCCCGTCGCGGCTTCGCAGCCATGGATCCAGCCAAGCAGCGTGAGATCGCAAGCAAGGGCGGGAAGGCCTCGGGCGGCAACTTCGCCAACAATCGCGAGCGGGCCGCAGCCGCGGGCCGCGAAGGTGGTCGCTCGACCCGGAACCGGATGGCCGAGCCGGTCTGACGTTCGCCGGGATCCGCGAGCCTTCGGTCCAGCGCGCATAACCGGGTCCTTGTCGCAGTGCGGCAAGTCTTTGGGTTTCCAACCAAAGACCGAGGGAACTCGAATCGGACCGTTGTTGTTGAACCGTTATTAACAGCCATTCATGTGTGAGGTATCGAAGAATGTCGGAGTTTGTCGGCGTGTCCAGTGAAGGAAGTGCTCCGGTTCCGGCGTCCTCCAGCAACCAGACCACCCTGATTTGTTTTTCTCATCTCCGCTGGGAATTCGTGTTCCAGCGGCCGCAGCATCTGATGAACCGCTTCGCACGGTCGATGCCGGTCGTGGTCTGGGAAGAGCCGATCCCCGCGCCCGCAGGCGAAGGCCCGTCGCTGCACGCCCGCCCCGCCGCGAACGTGGAGAACATCACCATCGTAACCCCGCGCATCCCCGAGGGCTTGGACCCGGTGCGCCAGGAAACGGTGCTGAAAGGACTGCTCGACGGCTATGTCGCGCCGCTGCACGGCAAGTTCATCCGCTGGTACTACACGCCGATGATGCTGCCCTTCTCGCGGCACCTGGATGCGCTCGCGACTGTCTACGACTGCATGGACGAGCTGTCCGCCTTCCGCTTCGCGCCGCAGGAATTGCTGAATCTTGAAAGCGAGCTGCTGGAGGCGGCGGACGTCGTCTTCACCGGCGGCTATTCGTTGTACGAGGCCAAGAAGAAGCGCCACGGCAACGTCCATCCGTTTCCATCGTCGGTCGACCGCAAGCACTTCGCCAAGGCGCGCGAAGGTGACCGGTCCCCGGCGGATCAGGCTGGCATCGGAAAGCCGCGCTTCGGTTTCTATGGCGTAATCGACGAACGGATTGACCTGGACCTGCTGGCCGCCGTCGCCGACGCCCGTCCGGACTATCAGCTGGTGATGGTCGGCCCGGTGGTGAAGATCAGCGAGGATGAACTGCCGCGCCGCGACAATATCCATTACCTTGGGGGCAAGAGCTACGACGAACTTCCGTCCTACCTGTCCGGCTGGGACGTGGCGCTGATGCCCTTCGCCATCAACGAGGCGACCCGCTTCATTTCGCCGACCAAGACTCCCGAATATCTCGCCGGTGGCCGCCCGGTGGTCTCCACGCCGATCAAGGACGTGAAGCGGCACTACGAAAAGATCGCCGGCGTCAGCATCGCGGGGACGGCGGAGCAGTTCATCGCCGCCTGCGATCGCGCCTTGGCGCTCAGCCAAGGTGACGACAATTGGCTGGCCGAGGTGGACCTGCTGTTGGCGGACATGAGCTGGGACACGACCCAGGCGCGCATGGCCGCCCTGATCGACCAGGTGGTCGAACCCGCCCGCAAGATCGAGCGTCCGGCGTTCGGTGCCAGTCACGCCACGACGTTCCCGAAGTCGAAGAAATATGATTACCTCATTGTCGGCTGCGGCTTTGCCGGCTCGGTCCTGGCTGAACGGCTTGCCACCCAACATGGCGCCCGGGTGCTGATGATCGACAAGCGCGACCATATCGCGGGCAACGCCTATGACGAATTGAACGACGACGGTATCCTGTATCACAAGTACGGGCCGCACATCTTCCATGCGAATTCCGACGAGATCGTCAGCTACCTTTCGCAGTTCACCGAATGGCGGCCGTACGAACATCGCGTGCTCGCCAACGTGCGCGACCAGCTGGTCCCGATCCCGATCAACCGCACCACGCTCAACAAGCTGTTCGACGCGGGCCTGAAGACGGACGAAGAGGCCGCCGCCTTCCTGGCCGCGCGGGCCGAGCCGGTGGCCGACATCCAGACCTCAGAGGACGTCGTCATCAACGCCGTCGGCCGCGAGCTCTACGAGCTCTTCTTCCGCGGCTATACCCGCAAGCAATGGGGTCTCGATCCGTCGGAGCTCGACAAGCTGGTCACCGCCCGCATCCCGACGCGGACCAACACCGACGATCGCTATTTCACTGACAAGCACCAGATCATCCCGCTTCACGGCTACACGCGGATGTTCGAGCGGATGCTCGATCACCCGCTGATCGAAAAGTCGCTCGGCACCGATTTCCGCGACGTGCGGGACGAGATCGATGCCGCGCACATCATCTATACGGGGCCGATCGACGAATATTTCGACTGGAAGTTCGGCAAGCTGCCTTACCGCTCGTTGCGCTTTGTCCACTCGACCGTGGACAAGGAGCAGTTCCAGGAGGTCGGGACGGTCAACTACCCTGCGGAGGATATCCCCTACACCCGCATCTCCGAATACAAGCACATCACCGGCCAGTCGCATCCGCGCACGACCATCACGCTGGAATATCCGTCCGCGGAGGGTGACCCCTATTATCCGATCCCCCGACCGGAAAACCAGTCGCTGTTCAAGAAGTACGAGGCGCTCGCCGACTCCACGGCCGGCGTGACGTTCGTGGGACGGCTGGCGACCTATCGCTACTACAACATGGACCAGATCGTCGGGCAGGCGCTTGCCACCTTCCGGCGCATGGATCAGGCGCGTAATGGCCTGATGGCGAACGCAGGGATGCGGGTGGCCGTGTAAGCCGATCGGGCTGCCGTTCGTTCGCGACCGGCAGCCCGGCGGCAAGGCCGACCCATCCATGGCGCCCGACCCCACTCCTGAACCGCTGTTTCCAGGCTTCTGGATGGCCGGTTTCGAATGCTCCTCACACCGCCGCAAGGACGGGGTGCGGCTCGATCTGCTGCGGGCGACGCGGCACGACAGGACGGCGGCAGAGGACTATCGGACGCTGCTCGGCCTCGGCTTCCGCTCCGTGCGTGACGGCCTGCGCTGGCACCGCATCGAAAGCGTGCCCGGCAAGTTCGACTTCTCCGACTGGCTCCCGATGCTCGACGCAGCGGCGGAAGCCGACATCGACGTGATCTGGGACATCTTCCACTACGGTTATCCCGACTTTCACGATCCGCGCAGCGACGACTTCATCCACGCCTATGCCGCCTATGCTGCGGCCGCGGCCGAAAAGCACCTTCAGCACACCGGCAAGCCGATCCGCGCCGTGCCGCTCAACGAGATCAGCTTCTTCACCTGGGCGCTCGAGGTGGGCTATTTCCCGCCGGAGCTGGACGACGACCACCCGATCGGCTGGATGAAGCGCCGGCTGGTGCAATCGGCGATCGCCGCCGCCGACGCGATGGAGCATGTTTGTCCCGGCCGGCGTTTCTTCTGGGCCGAGCCGCTGATCCACGTCGCGCCCCACAACCGCAGCAGCATGCAGCGCCGTGAAGCGGAGCGCATGCGCAGCTCGCAGTTCGAGGCCTACGATATGCTGCTTGGCCTGGCCGCCCCGGAACTCGGCGGGCATGCGGAGATGGTCGACGCCATCGGCCTCAATTTCTACCCGCACAACCAATGGTATTACGATGGCCCGACCATTCCGATGGGCCACCACGAATACCGCCCGTTGCGCGACATGCTGGTTGAAGTGTGGGAACGCTACCGCAAGCCGCTTTTCATCTCGGAAACGGGCGCCGAGGGCACGGCCCGTCCGGCCTGGCTGCACTATGTCTGCGGCGAAGTCCGCGCCGCCATGCGCAGGGGTGCCGACATCCAGGCGATCTGCCTTTATCCGATCACCGACTATCCCGGCTGGGACAACGGCCGGGATTGCAAGGTCGGCCTGTTGAGCAACGCGGACAAGGACGGCGCGCGCCGCGTCTGCGAAGACTATGCGGAGGAAGTTCGCCGGCAACAGGCCTTGATGGACGCGTTCATCGCCGATCAGGCTGGCGTATCTGCCGCCACCGCCGGCTGAGCCGAAAGCCGACCCGGCTTTCCTCCATACTTATTGAGAAAGCCCTCAAGCCGTGGCCAATAGGATAACCGCTCAAGCGTCTCCTCGCAGTAGGCGACGTCTTCGGGCGATAGATAGTCCACCCAGCCGCCAACCTTGCCTTTTCGGGTCTTCAGGCTCTCGGCGTCACCCACCGCGCCGCCGCCAAGCCGAGTTTTGTCCTGCTCGCCCTTGTCCCCGATCGCCACCTCGACCTTGCGCATATTGTCGAACCGACCGGCCTCGCATGCGCGCGCGATGCGTATTTTTCCCGGGTCCCGCCGAATTGCGAAGCGAACCACGCGCGACAGCTCTGCCGGCGTGTCGGCGTGCAGGCCCTCATATGTCAGGACGGTGAAGTCCCGAAACACCTCGGCCTGCTCCAGCCAGTGAAGATTGAAGCGTGCAATCTTGTCGATCCCGTACCCGGGATGACGGATAAATTCGGCCATTGTCCCGTGGAAGCGCGCTTCTTCCGCGATCCGCCGCGTCGCCTGAAAATAGCAGGATACGATCGTGTCGCGGGGGTCGCGAACCATGAAAATGACGCGGCGATCGCGCCACTCCGTCACTTTGTCAGCGATCCGCTCGAACGGAAGGCCGAGGCGGTTGTCCGCCCCTGAATGCGAATATGCAATTCTTGCGCCCGCGCGTTCCAGCATGAATCGCACCCAGGTCCGTCCGGACTTTGGAAAAGAGATCAAGACCACGTCCCGGGTGCGCCGGGCCGGGCCGATGCGGAGCCACAACTGCTTCGCTGACGAACGCAATCTTTTCTTCAGACCCATCCTTAGTATCGATCCCGTCTGACAAAGAACAGCACACCGCTCGGCGTGTTTAGGGTCGTCAAGCGCGCGTGCCTTCGAAGCCGGCCAAATCAGCGGCGGTCGGCGCAATCCGCGGCGATGCCGCATCGATCCTGGCCACCGCGTCCAGCTCGCGCTGCAGGCCAAGAACGTCACGACCGGTCACTAGCCGGTGCAGCAGTGCCCGCAGCCGTAGCTTGGTGGTCATCGCCGTTACCCTGCGCCGAAGCATGCGGTCGCGGCGATCAGTCACTGTCCGACCTAGCACCTGCTCGAGTGCTGCGATGCTGGTCTTGTCGCTCATGAACCGGCCATAATGGAGCAGCAGTCGATCACCCGGGGCCGCCGAACGATAGGCCGCCAGCATCGCCTGGTTGTAGATGAACCAGGCATCCAGCACCTTCGCCACCCGGGCACCCTCCCGCCGCGACAGATAGTGCCGCATGACTTCGGCAAGGTCGCGATACACGCAGATCAGCTTATGGGGCGGAAGCACCGACCGCCATACCTCGTAGGTGAGGCAGGTGCGGGGATCCTTGAACCCCCAGTCGCGGCCTTTCCCATCCATCTCGGCCGCGAATGCCCTTGCCTCGGCGACATGTCCCGGATCCGCCTCCGCCAGGCCAAGCCGCCGGATCGTGTCCAGGCTGTCCCGGCCGCGTGCGCCGAGCAGGTCCTTGTTGATCTCGCCGGTCCGGCGCCGCTCGTGGTGGTAGCCCTGGTCGTAGCGGGCGGAGGGTGCACCCTCGACCATTTCGATGCCGCTGGCGTGCAAGGTCTCGCTGATTAGGCTGGTCCCCGACTTGTGCATGCCAAGAACGACCGCAACGACCACGCCTACCCTTCCCTGAAATACGCCAAATTCGCGAATGGCGGCCGCTGCCTACGACAGAAACCTGGCGGTCGCCACCGTCCGTGTGGTGGATAGCCGCCTTGCCCCTCCGCGGCATGGCGGAAGTGCACTGGACCCTTCGCCGCCCTCATGCTTTCTCATTTGGCAACAGGAGGAACGATGCCGCAATCCCACTGGCCCCAACGCTTGTGGCTGGTCCGTCATGGTCAAAGCCAAGGCAACGTCGCCCGGGATGCGGCCGAGGCCGCCGCCGCCGCCCGGATCGGCATCGACATCCGCGATGTCGATGTGCCCCTCTCGGACCTCGGCCATCGCCAGGCAGAGGCGGCCGGTCGGTGGTTTGCCGCCTTGCCCCAGGATCAGCGACCCGAGGTGATCCTGTCCTCACCCTATTTGCGGGCGCGCCAGACCGCGAAGGCGATCTGCGAAGCGGGTGGCCTGTCCGGTGGCAAGGCCCGCACGGTCATCGATGAGCGTTTACGCGAGCGTGAATTTGGCGTGTTCGACGGACTGACGAGCCTCGGCATCCGCCAGATGTTTCCCGAAGAGGCCGCCCACCGCAGCCGACTTGGAAAGTTCTACCATCGGCCACCGGGCGGCGAGAGCTGGGCGGACGTCATCCTGCGGCTTCGTTCGGCCATGAACTCGATCAACCTCCATTATGCGGACCGGCGCGTGCTGATCGTGTGTCATCAGGTCGTGGTGCTGTGCATGCGCTATATCCTCGAAGAATTGGACGAGGCCCAGATCCTGGGCATCGACAAGCAGGCGGATATCCTCAATTGCGGGATCTGCACCTTCGACTTCCAGCCGCACGAACTCGACTGTGCGCCGCGCCTGTCGCTGTGGAACCACGGTGCCCCGCTGGAAGAGAGCGCCGCTCCCAAGACGTCCGCGCCCGACGCCATCGTGGGAACGCGATGACGGTGGCAAAGCTGGACGCGGCGCTGCTCCGGCGGCACCCGCTTCCGCCCGTCGCCGCCGGGGACAAGGACCAGCGCGGCTCGATCCTGATCGTCGCCGGCAGTCACGATGTGCCGGGTGCAGCGCTACTAACGGCGCTCGCGGCCATGCGGGCCGGAGCCGGGCGGCTGCAAATCGCGACGGTCACGAGCGCCGCGCCGCAGCTCGGCATGGCCATGCCCGAAGCGATGGTATGTGCAATGGCCGAGGGCCGCGATGGCGGCTTTGCGGCTTCGACGGTGAAGCCCCTCGCCAAACTTGCCGGCACGGCGGATGCGGTCGTCGCCGGACCGGGCCTGCGTGGGAACAGCCATTGCCCCAGGCTTGCCGCCGCCCTTGTCGGCAATGGCAATCCCCTTGTGCTCGACGCGGCGTTGCTGCACGCACTGCCCAAGCGTCAGGAAGCGGTGCAGCGGTCCCAATGCCCGACGATCCTGCTGCCTCACGCGGGAGAGATGGCGAGCCTGCTCGACTGCGAGGAAGCGGACGTCGAGGCGGACCCGCTGGCCGCCGGGCGGCGCTGCGCCGACCGCTATGACAGCGTCACGCTGGTAAAGGGCGTCGAAAGCTACGTGGTCGCACCGGACGGGCAGGCATTCCACTATCGGGGCGGCGGTCCGGGGCTCGGGGTGTCGGGCTCGGGCGACACTCTGGCGGGAATCGTCGGCGGACTGCTCGCCCGTGGAGCAGACCCGCTTTCCGCCTTGCTGTGGGGCGTGTGGTGCCATGGCGAAGCAGGTCGCCGGCTTGGACAAAAGATCGGTACGCTTGGCTATCTGGCGCGTGAGATACCGGACGAGGTGCCAAGCCTGCTGTTCCCCCCCAGTAATTGAATCGGGATCAAGCGCCGCCGTAATCGTCCAGCTCGTCCCCGACCAGCTGCACCACATGCATCACATTGGTCGATCCGGTCGTCCCGAACGGCACGCCGGCCATGATGATCACCCGCTCCCCGGGACCCGCGATCTTCTGCCGCAGCGCCATGCGCTTGGCCTTGGCAACCATTTCCTCGAAGCTCGAGACATCCCGCGTGTTGACCGCGTGCACGCCCCACACCAGCCCCATCCGCCGGGCAACCTTTTCGCTCGCGGTCATCACCAGCAGCGGGACCGGCCCGCGTTCGCGCGCGATGCGGCGGGCGGTCGACCCCGACGAGGTATAACAGACGATCGCCGCCACCGGCACGGTGTTGGCGATATTCCCGGCGCTCTCCGCCAGCGCGTCCGCAGTGGTCGGCTCGGCGGGGGTCGCGGTGAAATGGACCCGCGCGGCATAGCCGGGGTCGGCCTCCACCGTCCGGCCGATGCGGTCCATCATCGCCACCGCTTCGCACGGGAACTGGCCCGCCGCGCTTTCGGCCGACAGCATTACGGCATCGGCCCCGTCGTAGATGGCGTTGGCGACGTCGCTGACTTCCGCCCGCGTCGGGGTGGGTGAATTGATCATCGATTCCAGCATCTGGGTCGCGACCACGACAGGCTTGCCGAGCTCGCGGCAGCGGGCGACGATCTGCTTCTGCAGCGGCGGCACGGCTTCGGCGGGCAACTCCACGCCCAGGTCGCCGCGGGCCACCATCACCGCATCCGTATGCTGCAGGATCGCTTCCAGCCGCTCGATCGCCGCCGGCTTTTCGATCTTGACCATCAGCGCGGCCCTGTCACCCACCAGCCGGCGTGCCTCCTCCACGTCCTCCGCCCGCTGGACGAACGACAGCGCGATGAAATCCGCGCCCATCTCCAGCGCAAATTCCAGATCGGAACGGTCCTTGTCCGTCAGCGCCGGGATCGGCACCAGCACGTCGGGCACGTTGACGCCCTTGTTGTCGCTGATCCGGCCTCCGACCTCGACGATGGTGTCGATCCGCTCAGGCCCGGCCGCGGCGACCCGCAACCGCACCTTGCCGTCGTCGATCAACAAACGATCGCCCTCGCTCACGGCCTCGAACAATTCGGCGTGCGGCAGTTCGACCCGGTTGGCGTCGCCGGGCTCGATGGACCGGTCGAGCGTGAAGCGGCTGCCGGTTTCGACCAGGGCACCGCCACCGGCCATCTTGCCGACTCTCAACTTCGGCCCCTGCAGGTCGAACAAGATGGTCGTCGGCCGGCGAAGCTGCCGCTCCACTTCGCGAATGGTTTCCACCAGCCGGCGCTTCGTCTCCTGGTCGCCGTGGCTCATGTTGATGCGGAAGGCATCGGCGCCGACTTCGGTCAGCTGCGCGATCATCTCCGGGGTATCGCTTGCCGGGCCGAGCGTCGCCAGGATCCTGACCTTGCGCCCGCGCGGGCCGACCGACTTCACCACCATGAACCTCCGTGTTGCGCCGCCGCCATAGCCGCTTGCCCGGCAGGTTCAACCGCTTGAGCGCCGCGCCCGGGTCGCCTAACGAGCGGTTCGAATCCGAACACTATAGGGGTGGGACCACATGTCAGACGGCAACGTCGCGGCCGATCAGCTGCGGCTGTTCATTGAGCGCATCGAGCGGCTCGAAGAAGAGAAGAAGGGCGTCGCGGACGACGTCAAGGACGTCTACGCGGAGGCCAAGGCCAACGGCTACGACACCAAGACGATGCGGGCCGTCGTCCGCCTGCGGAAGATGGAGAAGCACGCCCGTGACGAGGCCGACGCGCTGCTCGAAACCTATCGCAACGCCCTCGGACTGCATTAAGGAGGCACCCCATGGCGGGGCATTCCAAATTCAAGAATATCATGCATCGCAAGGGGGCGCAGGACAAAAAGCGCTCGGCGATGTTCTCGAAGCTGTCGCGTGAAATCACGGTCGCGGCCAAGATGGGGCTGCCCGATCCCGACATGAACCCGCGCCTGCGCGCCGCGGTGCTGGCGGCCAAGGCCCAGTCGATGCCCAAGGACAATATCCAGCGGGCGATCGACAAGGCCTCGACCGGCGACACCGAGAATTACGAGGAAATCCGCTACGAAGGCTTTGGCCCGGGCGGCGTCAGCCTGATCGTCGAAGCGCTTTCCGACAATCGCAACCGGACCGCGACCAACGTCCGCACGGCGTTCAGCAAGAACGGCGGCAACCTTGGTGCGTCCGGTTCCGTCAGCCACGGCTTCGAACGGCTTGGCCTGATCGAGTATGACGCGGCGGCCGGCAATTCCGACCAGGTGCTGGAAGCGGCCATCGAAGCCGGCGCGGACGACGTCGAAAGCGACGAGGACGGCCACCAGATCTGGACCGGCATGGACGGCATGCACGACGTCGCCAAGGCGCTCGAAGCGACGCTTGGCGAACCCGCCGCCGTGAAGCTCGCCTGGCGCCCGCAGACCCCGGTCGGGGTTGGCGAGGAAGAGGCCGGGCAGCTGATGAAGCTGATCGACACGCTGGAAGAGGACGACGACGTCCAGACCGTGTGGGGCAATTACGACATCCCGGACGACGTGATGGAGCGGCTGGGCTGATCATCCTCGGCCTCGACCCGTCGCTCAGCTCAACGGGCTGGGGCATCATCCGGGCCGACGGCAATCGCCTCAGCCACATCGCCAATGGCCAGGTGAAGACCCGTGCGACGGGCACCCTGCCGGCGCGCCTCCTGGAACTCGCGGCCCAGCTCGAGGCGGTGATCGCCGCGCACCGGCCGGGGGCCGCGGCCGCCGAAGAGGTGTTCGTCAACCAGAACCCTGGCTCGACCCTGAAGCTCGCGCAGGCGCGGGGGGTCGCGCTGCTATGCGCCGCTCGGGCGTCGATCGAAGTCGGAGAATATGCCCCGACGCTTGTCAAAAAGGCCGTGGTCGGCACCGGCGGCGCATCCAAGGATCAGGTGCACGCCATGGTCGCGCGCCTGCTTCCCGGCGCAAGGATCGCCGGCCCTGACGCCGCCGATGCGCTGGCGGTCGCCATCACCCACGCGCATCATTTGGCAAGTGCCGGGCGAGGGATCCGCTAAGAAATCCGCCGTCCTAATCTTGTCGGAGGGCTGTCTTTCTTCCTACCAATGGGCAGAACAAGGGCCGCCCTTCGATAAGCACAGGGCAAGCGGGATGGCGCGACGTTGATAGCAAGGCTTGCCGGAACCCTCGTCGAAACCACCGCCGATAGCGCCGTCGTCGATGTCGCCGGCGTCGGCTACCTCGTCCTCGCCTCCACCAAGACCCTGGCTGCAATCGGCCCGACCGGCGGCAGCGTCATGCTGCTGACCGAATTGCAGGTGCGCGAAGACAGCATGACGCTATTCGCCTTCGGTTCGGCCGGCGAGCGGGAAGCCTTCCGCCAGTTGACCAGCGTGCAGGGCGTCGGGGGCCGGCTGGCCCTGGCGATCCTCTCCATCCTCCCGCCCGATGACCTTGCCCGCGCCGTGTCGGCCGGCGACAAGGCCAGCATCTCCCGGGCCAGCGGTGTCGGGCCCAAGCTGGCGCAGCGCATCGCGATGGAGCTTCAGGGCAAGCTTGGCCTTCCTGCGCTCGCCGCGACGGCCGGCGCCACCGTTCCGCGCGGCGGCCACACCCAGGACGCCCTGTCCGCCCTTGCCAATCTCGGCTTCAAGCCCGCCGAAGCCAGCAGCGCCGTCGCCGCCGCGAGCGAGGAGCTCGGCCCGAATGCGACCCTGGATGCGCTGGTGCGCCTGGCGCTGCGCAAGGCCGCGAAATGAGAATTCTGCACCTGGCGATCGTGGCGGTCGGCATGCTGCTCTATGCAGGCGTGCACGCCGGTCTGGTCCACCACGACAGCCTGCTGCGCGACCACGGTCCTGACGTCATCGCCGGGGCCGTCCTCCTGTCGATATTCGAACTCTGGCCGGGCAAGCCCGACACGGTCGTTCGGCTGCTGGCGAGCTTTGGCGGCAAAGTCGCTCTCGTGCTCGGAGCATCGCTGACTTGGGAAGTGATCGTGCCTCTCGTGCAGGCCCATTCCGTTGCCGACTGGCGGGACGTGCTGGCCTACCTGGCCGGAGGCGCACTGCAGCACGGATTGGTCATGCTGGCGACCAGGCGCGCCCAAGCTTCTCCATCCAAGCTTGCCACGTCCGAAAGTGGACTGCCGTCATGAGGGTGCCTGCCCGCACCGTTTGGCGCGTCTTGCCATGCATCTTCGTCGGCCTGTTGACCGCTTGCGCCACCACCGCCGGCGATTACGCACGCACTGATTCCTGCCTCGCCGGGAACCGGGCTTGGGATTATTCGGCTAAGCGCTGCACCGCCCTGCCCGACCCCCGGGTCGACGCGCTGAAGGTGGACAAGTCCGACCGCCGGCTCCTGGCCTATCGCGACGGCAAGCTGGTGCGCGCCTTCCGCGTCGCCCTTGGCCGGGGCGGCCTTGCAGCCAAGCAACAGCAGGGGGACGGGCGGGTGCCGGAAGGCCGTTACCGGATCACCGCCCACAATCCGCAAAGCGCGTTCCACCTTTCGTTGCGGATCGGCTATCCGACCGCCGAGCAGGTTGCGGCAGCGTCCCGGCGGGGAGTATCGCCGGGTGGCGACATCATGATCCATGGTCTCCCCAACGGCCAGGCGGCGCTTGGCAGCCGGCACACGCTAACCGACTGGACCGACGGCTGCGTTGCATTGACCAATCCCGAAATCGAATGGCTTTATCGCGCCGTTCCCGACGGAACCCCGATCGAGATCGAGGCATGACCATGACTCACACCGCTTCCTGCCGCTGCGGCCAACTCCGCGCCACCGCGCTTGGCGCTCCGGTGCGGGCATCGATCTGTCATTGCCTGGACTGCAAGCGACGCAGCGGCTCGTCCTTTGCGGCGCAGGTGCGCTTTCCGGCCGATCGGGTCACGATCGAGGGCACGGCGAGTGAGTACGCCCACGCGGGTCACAATGGCGTCACCCGTTTCCATTTCTGCCCAGATTGTGGCGGAGCGCTATACTATCAGCACGATTATTCGCCCGAGACGATCGCCATCGCAATGGGCATGCTGGACGATCCCCATGCCTTCGCTCCCGCTTACTCGGTCTGGGAATCACGCAAGCACGATTGGCTTGAGATCACCGGCCCGGGCATCGAGCACGACTAACAGGGCGCTCGCCAACCCTCTGTCCTACAGCGCCCGCCGCGTGCAAGGTGGCCCCATGTCGCGCCCGACGCGCCCTTCTCGCACTCCAGCGCCGCTCGACAAGCCCATTGCAGGGGGCGAACAAATGGGGGACGTAGTGTCCATGTTGTTCAAGTTGACCGTTTCGCCTGACCCTTGATGGCCACGGATCCCGCCCGCCTGACCACGCCCGAGCGCACGGCCGAAGACGCCGATGCCGCGCTGCGGCCAAAGTCGCTCGACGAATTCGTCGGCCAGAAGGGCGCGCGTGAGAACCTGCGGGTCTTCATCTCGGCGGCGAAGGCGCGCGGCGAGGCGCTGGACCACGTCCTTTTCTTCGGCCCGCCCGGCCTCGGCAAGACCACGCTCGCGCAGATTGTCGCTCGGGAAATGGGCGTCGGCTTTCGCGCCACCTCCGGCCCGGTAATCGCCAAGTCGGGCGATCTTGCCGCGCTGCTCACCAACCTCGAAGACGGCGATGTCCTGTTCATCGACGAAATTCACCGCCTCAACCCCGCCGTCGAGGAAGTGCTCTATCCGGCGATGGAGGACCGCGCGCTCGATCTGATGATCGGCGAGGGTCCGTCCGCCCGTTCCGTCCGCATCGACCTGCCGCGCTTCACGCTGGTCGGCGCCACAACCCGTCAGGGACTGCTCACGACCCCGCTGCGCGACCGCTTTGGAATCCCGGTGCGCCTCAATTTCTACACTGTGGACGAACTGGAACAGGTGGTGCGCCGCGCCGCCCGGCTGCTCGGCGCGGACCTTGGCGAGGATGGAGCGCACGAAATCGCCCGCCGCAGCCGGGGCACCCCGCGCATCGCCGGTCGCCTGCTGCGCCGGGTCCGCGACTTCGCGCATGCGGCAGGATCCGACCACATCGACGCTGCCACCGCCGATCGGGCGCTGACCCGGCTGGAGATCGATGCCCTTGGCCTGGACGCGATGGACCGGCGCTACCTCCACATGATCGCCGACCTCTACGGCGGCGGCCCGGTCGGCGTCGAAACGCTCGCGGCGGGCCTGTCCGAACCGCGCGACACTATCGAGGATGTCATCGAACCCTATCTTATTCAGCTCGGCCTCATCGCCCGCACGGCACGCGGACGCTGCCTCAACGGTCGCGGCTGGACCCATCTTGGCCTCAACCCGCCCGCCGGTGCGCAAACCGGCCTGTTCGACGGCAATGGAGTGAAGTGATGAGCCTTGTTGTTGCCTTGCTTGCCGCCCAGTCCGCCGCGGCTCCCGCTGTCGCGGTTCCCGCCGCACCCAACTATGCGCAAGCGGCCAGCTGGCTGTGCCTGCCGGGCCGCCGCGACGCGTGTTCGACCCCGCTGCCGACGACTGCGCTCAACCCCAACGGCTACGGCTCGACGGGTCTCAGCCCGGTCGCCGCCACCCCCGCGCTCGACTGCTTCTATGTCTACCCGACGGTCAGCCGGGATCGGGGGATGAACAGCGATCTTCAGACCAGCGAGGAAAACGGTGCCGCCCAGTCACAATTCGCCCGCTTCGCCGCCGGTTGCCGGACCTTCGCGCCCGTTTACCGGCAGATGACGACCCAGGCGATCGCCGCGGCGGCGGTCGGCACCGATCTTGGGCCGGCCAGGGAGCTTGCCTACGGCGACGTGCGCGCCGCCTTCCGCTACTATATCGCCAGCCGCAATAACGGCCGCCCGTTCGTCCTCGTCGGCCACAGCCAGGGCAGCTGGCATCTTCAGCGCCTGATCGCGGAAGAAATCGAGGGCAAGCCGCTCGCGCGCCAGATGGCGCTTGCCATCATTCCCGGCTTCAACGTCCTCGTGCCCGAAGGCAGGCTCACCGGCGGAACCTTCAAGTCGACCCCGCTATGCAGCCGCCCCGGCGAGACGGGCTGCGTCATCAGCTACGTCAGCTTCCGCACGCAGAACCCGCCGCCCAAGGGTGCGCTGTTCGGCTACTCCCCCGCACCCGGCATGACCGTCGGCTGCGTCAATCCGGCGCGGCCGGGCAGCCGCAATTGGGAAACGCTCGACAGCTATTGGGCGACCCGTTCGACCCTTCCCGTCCCGGGTGGACCGATCGTCTGGTCCACGGCGGGCGCTCCACCGACACCCTTTGTTCGCACCGAAGGGCTGACCTCGGCCCGCTGCGTCAACAACGGACCGCAGGGTTATCTCGAGGTTCGGGTCAATGCCGATCCGCGCGATGCCCGCACCGACCGCATTGGTGGTGAAGTCGGCATCGGCGGGTTTTTCCTGCCCGGCTGGGGCATGCACCTGGCCGACATGAACGCGCCGCAGGGCGATCTCGTCCGCCTCGTGCAGGAGGTCGGTCCGGCGGCCAATCGGGCGCGGCCCGTCGCGCGCTGACCACGGGCCGCGCCGCTCCGGTTGCGCTATCCGCACCGGGCGCTAGGCCCGCGCACATGAACGAACACCAGCTTGGCCGGCCGTACCGCGGCGGCTTTGTCGGGCGCGAACACCACTTCGCCCTGACCGTCTATTTCGAGGACACCGACGTCGCGGGCATCGTCTACTACGCCAATTACCTGAAGTTCATGGAACGGGCGCGTTCCGACATGCTCCGTGCCGCCGGCGTCGACCAACGGGGCGCGCTGGAAGGCGGCGAAGGCGTCTACGCCGTGGCCGAGGCGAACATCCGGTATCTCCGCCCCGGAAAGCTGGGTGACGAATTGCAGATCATCTCCACCGTCGAACAGGTTCGTGCCGCCTCCGTTCTTATTCATCAGCAGGTCAGGCGCGGACCGGAAATATTGGCGGAAGGGCGGATAACCGCCGCTTTCCTGACCCTGGACGGCCGGCCCACGCGCCAGCCGCGCCAGTGGGTCGAAACGTTTGAGAGCATTGCTCGGGGGGAACAACAATGACGGGCGCACTTCAGCCCGCCGACATGATGAGCCCGCTGGCGCTGTTCATGCATGCCGACGTGGTGGTGAAAGCCGTGATGATCGGCCTGCTGCTCGCCAGCGTATGGACCTGGGGCATCATCATCACGCACGCCGCCCGCCTGCGCCGCATCAACCGCGCCACCGACCGCTGGGAGGGCGACTTCTGGCAGGCCAAGGATATCGACGCGTTTCACGCCAGCCGCGGCAAGGACCCGGTGCCCAGCGCCCGGATCGTCGCCGCCGGCCTCGACGAATGGCGCCGCTCGACCCGGACCAAGGCGATCGACCGATCCGGCACGCGTGAACGGCTCGCCAGCCGCATGAATGGAGAGATCGCGGCCGAACTCGATCGGCTGTCGGACCGGCTCAATATCCTCGCCACCGTCGGCTCCGTCGCGCCCTTCGTCGGCCTGTTCGGTACTGTCTGGGGCATCATGCGCAGCTTCACCGCCATCGCCGGGGCCAACAACACCTCGCTCGCAGTGGTCGCGCCCGGCATCGCCGAGGCTCTGTTCGCCACCGCCATCGGCCTGTTCGCGGCCATTCCGGCGGTCATCGCTTACAACCGGCTGACTCACGGCCTCGATCGCCTGGAAGCGAAGCTCGGACGCTTTTCCGATCGTTTCCACGCAACACTCAGCCGCGAGCTGGAGGTCGACGCCTAGTGGGGATGAACCTCACCAGTCGCAGGGGCCGTGGCCGCCGCGCGCCGATGGCCGAGATCAACGTCACCCCGCTGGTCGACGTCATGCTGGTGCTGCTGATCATCTTCATGGTGACCGCTCCGCTGCTGGTCGCCGGAGTGCCGGTCGACCTGCCCGAAACCCGGGCGGGTGCGCTCGACCAGCAGGCTAGCCCGGTGCAGATCGCAATGGACGGGAACGGGGTGATCTTCGTCGACGACCAGCCCGTCGATCCCTCCGCACTGCCCGCGCGCCTTGCCGCCATTGCGGCCCAGCCGGCGCCGCCCGAAGGCAGGCGCATCTACCTCCGCGCCGACCGCGGTCTCGACTACGGCAAGGTTATGAGCGTCATGGGCGAGCTCAATCGCGCCGGCCTCAATCGGGTCGCGCTGGTCTCGGTCGGCGGCGATCAGCCATGAGGCTCGACCGGGGTGAGATCGGGGGGACCGGGCTTGCCCTGCTGCTGCACGCCGGGCTGGTGATCGCGCTGACCACCAGCCTCGCCTCCGTCCCGAACGAGCCCGAACCGCCGAGCATGGAGGTCGAGCTGATCGATAGCGACGAGGTTGGGCTTCAGGCTGCCGCCCC
Source organism: Sphingomonas sp. SP1 (assembly GCF_058313395.1). Classification (NCBI taxonomy): domain Bacteria; kingdom Pseudomonadati; phylum Pseudomonadota; class Alphaproteobacteria; order Sphingomonadales; family Sphingomonadaceae; genus Sphingomonas; species Sphingomonas sp. SP1. The sequence continues at coordinate 327,053 of NZ_JBZFLC010000001.1, forward strand.
GACCAACGCACCACCGCCGCCAAGCCAGGCGCCCGCTGGAAGCGCGGCGCCTCAGCCTCCTCCGGTGCCACGCATCGAACCGACATCGGCTCCACCGCAGCCAGCTCCGATCGTTGCGCCTCGTCCTGCCCCTCCACGGGCGCAGCCCACGCGGCCCGCTCCTGCGCCAGCCGCCCGGCCCAGACCCGCACCTCCGCGCACCTCCCGGCTAGGCGACGATTTCCTCAAGGGCATTGCCGATGCCACGCCATCCGAGCGGCCGGCCGCGCAGTCCGCGGCGACCTTCAGCGCCGCCGCAAAGGCCAGCGTCGACCAGGCGATCAAACGGCAGATCCAGCCCTGCGCCGACCGCCAGCCCGCCCTTGGGCCGGGCGCCGAGCGCATCCGGGTGGTCCTCAACCTGCGGCTGTCGCCTACCGGCCGCCTGAGCCGCCCGCCGACGGTAGTTCGTACCAGCGGCGTCGACGACGACAACGCCCGCTTCGAAGAACTTGTCACCGATCAGGCCATCGCCGTCTACCGCGCCTGCTCGCCGCTCCGCCTGCCGGCCGAACTGTACAGCACGCCGCAAGGTGGCTGGGGCAACATCAACATGACCTATCGGGTGCCGTGAGGACCATTATGCTGAGATCCATCGCCATTGCCTCGCTGCTGTTGATCGGCAGCGCCGCCCACGCGCAGGAAGAGCCACCGCCCGTGGAGGTCGACATCGTCGGCGGTGGTGTGCGCACCGTGGGAACGGTCGCCGTTCCGGCAATCCCGACCCAGGGGACGGTCGATACCAGCCTTGGCACGCAGGTCGCTTCCGTCATCGCCTCCGACCTGCGCTCCACTGGCCAGTTCACCCCCCTGGGGCCGCAGGGCATCCCCACCTATGGCTATGCACAGGCTTCCGCCCCTGCCTTTCCCACCTGGCGCTCCGCCGGCGCCCAGCATCTGGTCAGCGGCTACCTCGAAAGCGGACCGGGCAACGCGCTCACCCTTGGCTGCTATCTGTTCGACGTGACTGCCGGCCGCGAACTGGTGCGGCAGGGCTTCGCGGTTACTCCAGCCAACTGGCGCCGCGCCGCGCACAAGTGCGCCGATGCAGTCTATTCCCGCCTGACCGGCGAGCAGCCCTTCCTCGATACCCGCCTGGTTTTCGTCGCCGAGACCGGCCCCAAGGATCGCCGATTGAAGCGAATCGCGATCATGGATTCGGACGGCGCGAACTTGCGCTACCTGACCCAGGGTGAAGCGACCGTCGTGACGCCTCGCTTCTCACCCGACGGCAGCCGCCTCGCCTACTTGTCCTACCAGGGTCGCCGCGCCCGGGTATGGGTGCTCGACATCGCAACGGGCGCCAAGCGGCTGCTGGTCCCGAGCCTGGCTTTGACCTCCGCGCCGCGCTTCTCCCCGGACGGGCGCCGGATCGCCTTCGCGATGTCGGCCAATGGCAACACCGATATCTACGTCACCGACGCCGCCGGCGGCGGCACCCCGATCCGCCTGACCAGCGCACCGGGCATCGACACCGCGCCCAGCTTCTCGCCCGACGGGAGCCGCATCGTGTTCGAAAGCGACCGGGGCGGGTCGCAGCAGCTGTATGTCATGAATGCCGACGGCTCCGACCAGCGCCGGATCAGCTTCGGTGGCGGCGGCTATGCCTCGCCCGCCTGGAGCCCGCGCGGCGACCGGATTGCCTTTGTCCGGGTTGGCGCGTTCCGCATCGGCGTCATGAACGCCGGCGGCGGTGGCGAGCGCATCCTGACCGATGGCTGGCAGGATGAAAGCCCGAGCTGGGCGCCCAATGGCCAGTTCATCATGTTTAACCGCTTCACTCCGGCCGGCAGTTCAAGCCTGTTCGCCGTTCCGGTCGCCGGCGGTACCGCGCGCCGGCTTCCGACCCCGCAGGACGGCTCCGACCCGTCCTGGTCACCACTTCAGCGCTAAGGAGAACATAGATGCGCAAGACCCTGATCCTCACCGCCGCCGCGCTGGCGCTGACCGTCGCGGGCTGCGGACGCAAGCAGGTCGCCACCACGCCGCCGCCCGCCGCGGAAGGCACCGTGACCGAGATCGGCACCAACCCGGAGGAGGTTGGGCTGGTCGAACTGCCCGGAGCGCAGGCCGCCCTTGTCGCCGCGGCGGGCACCGATACCATCTTCTTCGCGACGGACGAATCGATCGTCGATGCCCAGGATCGGGCGGTCCTTTCCGCTCAGGCGCGCTGGCTGCTCGCCAATCCCAATGTTCGCGCCAGCGTGGAAGGACACGCCGACGAACGTGGCACGCGTGAATATAATCAGGCGCTGGGTGAACGCCGTGCGAATGCGGCGAAAAACTATCTCGTCAGCCAGGGTGTCCCGGAGAATCGCCTGCTGGTGGTAAGCTGGGGGAAAGAACGCCCGCAGGCGACCGGCTCCGACGAGCAGGCCTGGGCACGCAACCGTCGGGCGGTCACCGTCGTCGTCCGGTGACGATTGGCTTTGCGGTGACGACGCGCTCTCGGGATCCGGTTTTGGCCGGGTTCCGAGGGGTCAGGCAACCATCCGCCGCTCGTTGTGACCCGTCGCCGCCAGCCACGAACGGGCCTGGCGCTGGGCCTCGGCAATCTCGCGCGCGGTCATCTCTACGCTGATCTCCGCGCGACACTGCTGGCCCCGCGTGCAGCCGTTCAGCGCGGCGAGGTTGAACCACTTGTGCGCTTCGATGAGGTCGACGATGACGCCGCCCCGCCCGGTGGAGTAAGCGACGCCCAGGTCGAACAGTGCGTCGACATTGCCGCGTTCCGCGTCCGCGATCCGGCTCCGCATCAGAAACTCGGCGCTCTTCAGGCTGATGGCCATTGGTAATCTCCCCGTCGTGTTGCAGAGGAAGCTGCGGCACTGCTGGTCACCAAATGGTTAACGCGGAAATCACCCTGATCGCTGTGATGTTTCCGCCACCGAAAGATTGTCGATCAGCCGGGTGCTCCCGATCCGCGCCGCCGCGATCAGCCGGGCGCCGGGACCAGCAGCCGCGATCGGTTCCAGCGACGTCTCGTCCACCATCGCCAGATAGTCGACTGGACCAAAGCCCGCCGCGGTCAGCGCATCGGTAGCTTCCCGCAGAACCGCGTCGGCCGACCGCCCCTCGCGCAACGCAGCGGCCGCTCGCCTTAAGGTCGTTGGAAGTGTCACCGCCCGCCGCCGTTCGTCTTCGCTGAGATAGGCATTGCGCGACGAGAGGGCGAGCCCGTCCGCCTCGCGGACCGTCGCCAGCCCGGCGATCTCCACGGGCAGGCCAAGGTCCATCACCATTCGCCGCACAACCGCGAGCTGCTGCCAATCTTTCTCCCCGAAGACCGCAACATCCGGCGCGACGGCGATCAGCAGTTTGGCCACAACCGTCGCCACCCCGTCGAAATGCCCCGGCCGAGCCGCGCCTTCCCAGCGCTCGCTCACGCCCGCCACCTGGACGCTGGTCGCAAATCCTGCCGGATAAATGTCGCCCACCGCCGGCAACCAGACGAAGTCCACGCCTTCCGCGTCAAGCAAGGCAAGGTCGCGCGCCTCCTGCCGTGGATAGCGCCCCAGGTCCTCGCTCGCCCCGAATTGCAGCGGATTGACGAAGATGCTGACCGCCACTTGGCTTGCCCGCCTTCGCGCCTCGCGCACCAGCGCCAGATGCCCCTCGTGGAGCGCGCCCATCGTTGGAACCAGCGCCACCGTGCCACCGAAGCCACGCCGCGCCGCCGTGACATCTTCACCGCCACGGATGATTTGCACCCTCGATTCCCCCGCATTAAACATCGGCAAGTGAGGGCGCTTTGAAGCGCGGACAAGGGAAATCCAAGTGACTCAACCGCATTTCATCGTCTTCGCCAATGAAAAGGGCGGCACCGGCAAGTCCACCACCGCCGTTCACACCGCCGTGGCCCTGGCAGCCGCCGGGCATCGTGTCGGCGTCCTCGACCTCGACCATCGCCAGCGGACCACCACCCGTTATCTCGACAATCGCGCCGCCACCATGCGCCGGCTGGACACCGCGCTTGCCCAACCCACGTTCGAAGTGCTCGCCGATCTTACGGAGGAGGCGCTGGCAGCTGCCATCGATCGACTGTCGGCGGAGGCGGATGTGCTTGTTATCGACACTCCTGGCCGCGACGATGCCGTCGCCCGCGCCGCCATCCTGCGCGCCGACACGCTGGTCACTCCGATGAACGATAGCTTCGTCGACCTTGACCTCATCGGCCAGGTCCACCCGGAAAACTTCAAGGTCACCAAGCCCAGCTTCTATGCCGAGCTGATCTGGAACAGCCGGACCGCCCGCGCCAAGGCTGCGGGCAAGAGCGTCGATTGGGTCGTGCTGCGCAACCGGATGCAGCACATCGGCTCCCATAATCAGCAGCGGGTCGGCGCTGCCCTCGACGAGCTTGCCCGCCGCGTCGGCTTTCGGGTGATCCCCGGCCTTGGCGAGCGCGTCATCTACCGCGAACTCTTCCCCAAGGGCCTGACCTTGCTCGACCTGAAGCAGATCGGCGATGTCGGCATGGGTCATATCGCCGCCCGCCAGGAGCTGCGCGAGATGGTCGCCGGCCTCGGGATTCCGGCGGCGGAGCGGGCCGAAGCGGCCTAGCGAATCCTCGTCATTGCGAGCGTCGCAAAGCAACCCAGCGACGGAACTGGATTGCGTCGTCGCTTCGCTCCTCGCAATGACATTGAACCTTCAACTCTCCTATGAGTTCGGCCCCGCAATGACCCATAGCTTCAATCCCACCATCCTGCGCGAATATGACATTCGCGGCGTCGTCGGTTCAACGCTTCACGAAGCTGACGCCTACGCGCTCGGCCGCACCTTCGCCGCTCACGCCCGCGAGGAGGGAGTCCAGCGCCTCGCCGTGGGCCGTGACGGGCGCGAGCATTCGCCGGAAATGGAGGAAGCCCTCGTCCGAGGTCTGACCGAGGGCGGGATCAACGTCGTCCGCGTCGGCCAGGGCCCATCGCCCATGCTCTACTATGCGGTGGCCGAGCTCGACGTCGACGGCGGCATCCAGATCACCGGCAGCCACAATCCTGCCGACTATAACGGCTTCAAGATGCTGCTGCCCAATCGCTCGGTGTTCGGCGAGGAGATCAAGCAACTCGGCGCCCGCGCGCTCGAAGGCCGCTGGAGCGAAGGACAGGGCCAAGTCACGGACGTCGACATCCTCGACCGCTACGTCGCTCGGCTCGTCGAGGATTTTCAGGGCGGTGAGTTTCGCATCGGCTGGGACGCCGGCAACGGTGCGGCCGGACCCGCGCTGGAAAAGCTCGTCAAACTGCTCCCTGGCGAACATCACCTGCTGTTCACCGACGTCGACGGCCGCTTCCCCAATCATCATCCGGACCCGACAGTCGAAAAGAACCTCGAACATCTGAAGGCCCTGGTGCGAGAGAAGAACCTCGACTTCGGCATCGCCTTCGACGGCGACGGCGACCGCATCGGCGCCATCGACGGCAAAGGCCGGGTCATCTGGGGCGACCAGTTGCTGATGATCCTCGCCGGCCCCGTGCTGAAGGACAATCCGGGCGCCACCATCATCGCCGACGTGAAGGCCAGCCAGACCCTCTTCGACCGGATCGGCGAGTTGGGTGGCAAGCCGCTGATGTGGAAGACTGGCCACAGCCTCATCAAGTCCAAGATGAAGGAAACCCTGGCGCCGCTGGCCGGCGAAATGAGCGGCCACATCTTCTTCAAGCACCGCTGGTACGGCTTCGACGATGCCCTCTATGCTTCCGTCCGCCTGATCGAGGCGGTGGCGCAGTCCGGCAAGAGCCTGACGCAATTGAAGGACGAAATGCCGACCAGCATCGCAACGCCCGAGATGCGTTTTCCGGTCGAGGAAAGCCGCAAGTTCGCGGTTGTCGACGAGGTTCTCGCCCGCCTGTCGGCTCAGGGTGCCAGGGTCGATCCGACCGACGGTGCGCGGGTCATGAACGGCGACGGCTGGTGGCTGCTACGCGCTTCCAACACCCAGGACGTCCTCGTCGCACGCGCCGAGTCCACGGACGAAACCGGCCTTCGGCGCCTGGTGGCGGACATCGACGAACAACTGGCTCAATCCGGCATCCAGCGGTCCGAGGCCGATCACTAGGCGGTCAGGTGCTCGCGCCGGAACACGGCCGCGGCGCTGACATACCAGTCGATCCAGTCGCGTTGGCTCCATTTGTCGCTTGGCCCGCGATAGGATTGGTCGCCCATGTGATAGCCAAGCTCGCGCCAGAAAATCTTGTGCTGCCGCGGCGACAGCGACCGCCCCTGGACATAGCCGGCCAGCAGTCCGGCGCTGTAGTTGGCCATGGCGACCTTGGTCCCATACGGGAAGAAATTGTTCTTCACGATATCGCGGCGCCCGAACATGTTCAGCATGAATCTGACGCTCTTGCCGTTGGCGCCCATCACCACCCCGCGTGAAAAGCCGCTGGCCGCCCAGTCCCGTGCGATCTTGGCCGCGGCGGCCATGTAGCCTGCCGGAATGTTCTTCAGGGTCATGATCAACAGCTTGACCGGCGCGGCGATGCTGCCGCCCGTCACGAATTTGTAGATGTCTCCCGCCATCTTGCGCAGGTCGCTGGCACTGGGAGTCTTCAGCTCCTGCAGATCCACTGCCAGCCGGCCGACGATGGCCTTGGCATCAAGCCGGTATTTTAGCGGAATATATTTGCGGTAATCGGCGCTGTCCGGGATCGCCCGCATCAGCGCGAAGGACGATGAATCCGCCCGGGCCTCGCCGTCGGCAAAATTCCTCCGGGTTCAGGCTTTCCAGCAATTCGGCCGTCGTCAGCTCCGCTTCGCCGATCAGTTCCGGAAAGGCTTCCATGCTGACTTCGGGGCCAGGGGCGCCCGGCGCCTCCAGCTCCATTTCCAGTTCGTAGAGATCCTGTGCCATCGCCCGGCTCCCCGGCGCGACCTGATGGCGCACCTTCCAGGCCGATCGTTATACGCCGGGGAGCGGACGATTGGTGGCGCGGTGAACGGCTAGTCCATCCACGCTAGTCGACCGGCCTTGGATCAGACGCGGGCGCCCTTGCCGCGCAGGGTCTTCAGCAGGCCGAAGCCGAACAGCGCCGCTGCCGCCGCCGTTGCGATCGGCTGCGCCCTGGCGAAGTCGCGCACCGCACCCACGCCCTTGCGAGCGCTGCCCGACAACTGATCCAGCGCGCCGTCCTGCTGCAGCTTTGGATCGCCCGTGGCCTGGCCCAGCGACGTCTTGAGGTCGCCCTTCATCTGTGTGCCTTCACCGGCAAGCGTATCGATGTTCATCCTTGTCTCCGTCGATGGGTTGTAGCGTTCAAACGCCCGGGGATCGGTTCCGGTGCCGCCGACGGAGCGACGAAATCCGGTCAGGGGCGCTCGCCGCCCCCACCAGTGGCACTCAGGGCCACATCGACCTTACCGCGCCGTTGTTCCCGCGCCGCCTTGTACGCCTGATACTCGTCAGGCTTGGTCCGAAATGGCTCGCGCCAATCCTGTCCCTGAGTGGCCAGGATCACTGCTTCAACGGCCCTGGCAGCTACCGGCAGCAGCGGGATCACGTCCGTTCCCTGGCACTTGAGAAGCTTATCCTCGCAGTGCGTCGCGGTCGCTTCTGCCGTGCGGGCGCGCTCCGTCCGTTCCGGCAATTGCGGATCGCGCGCTCGCTGACCCGCCAGAATCTCGGGTTCGATCCTGTAGCCGGGGGTTCGACTTGCGCAGACCGTCACGTCCGCTTGAGATTTTTCAGTCGGACAGGGAGGCGGCAGCAAGTTGATTATGACGGGCTCTGCCGAAGCGTCGGGCGGCGGCGACGATTGCGCGGCAATCGATACAAGCAACGCAGTGACCAACATCGTCTACTCCTGCTCGGCACCCGCTCACTTTCGTGCCGCTTTCCCTTGGGAGGCAAGCTGTTTTTGTCCACTGCCGACGTCAGGTCGAACGTCGGACATCACTCGTCTTCGTCGTCCTCATACCCGACCAGGTTCAGCTCCCGCGCCTTGATCTGGTGGAGCATGCACCAGTGCATCAGCGCGTCCTCGCGCCCGTGGGTGATCCACACCTCCTTGGGCGCGACCTCGCGGATGGTGTCGATCAGTTCGCCCCAGTCGGCATGGTCGGAGATGATCAGCGGCAGCTCGACATTTTTCTGGCGCGCCCGCTGGCGGATCCGCATCCAACCGGACGCCATGGCCGTGATCGGGTCCGGCAGGCGTCGCGACCAGCGGTCGTTCAGCGCGCCGGGCGGGCACATCACGATCCGCCCGCGCATCTCGTCCTTGCTGGCGCCGGTCGCCGACCGCAACTCGCCAAGGTCGATGCCCCAGTCGGAATAGAGCCGGTTCAGTCGCTCCAGCGCGCCATGCACATAGATGGGTTCGTCATAGCCGTGTTTGCGCGCCTCGGTGATCACCCGCTGCGCCTTTCCCAGCGCATAGGCGCCGACCAGCACGCAACGGTCCGGATTGTCGTGAAGCCTTGTCAGAAGGCGGTCGACCTCCCCGCCCGTTTCGGGATGGTGGAACACCGGCAGGCCAAACGTCGCCTCGGTGATGAAAATGTCGCACTTGACCGGCAGGAACGGCTCGCAGGTCGGGTCCTCGCGCCGCTTGTAGTCGCCCGAAACCACCACCCGCTCGCCATTCCAGTCGAGGATGATCTGCGCGCTGCCCAGCACATGGCCGGCCGGCACGAAGCTCACCTCCACCTCGCCGACGGTGACGCTCTGCCCATATTCGATCGGGCACCCATTCTGCGCCCCATAGCGGACGTCCATGATGTCCAGCGTCTCCGGGGTCGCCCAGACCGTTCCGTGACCGCCGCGGGCATGGTCGGCATGGCCGTGAGTGACCAGCGCCCGTTCCTTGGGCTGCGAGGGGTCCACCCAGGCGTCGGCCGGGCGCACATAGATGCCTTCGGGAAAAGGCTCGATCCAGGAACCCAATCGGGGCATCGCGCACTTAAGGGGCGACACGGCGGTTGGTTCCGCCCACGCAACGGAGAACAGAAAAATGGGCGGTAACAGCGACGTCGATTATTGGACCCTGGTCACGATCCTAGGACCGATCCTCCTGCTGGGCATCATCGCCTGGGCGATCCTGCGCAACAGGAAATCATCGGCTGCCAGCATCGAGCGGACCGAACAGGCGACGCACGAGCTCTATCAGGAAGAACAGCGCGCCCACGAAAACGACAAGAGCAGCGGCCTCTGAGCGAAGTCCAGCTTCCCGCGGTCGTCGGCGACTGGTTTGCCGCCCGTGGCTGGCAGCCGCGGCGGCACCAGCTCGAGATGCTGGAGCGCGCCCGCGCCGGCCGCCACGCCTTGCTGGTGGCGGCGACCGGTGCCGGCAAGACGCTGGCCGGGTTCCTGCCGACGATCTGCGACTTGGCGGAAGCGCCCGCGGACGGCCTTCACACCCTCTACATCTCGCCGCTGAAGGCGCTCGCGGTCGACGTCCAGCGCAATCTGCTGGGTCCGATCGAGGAGATGGGCCTGTCGATCCGGGTCGAGACCCGCAGCGGCGACACGCCGTCGGACCGTAAGGCTCGCCAGCGCGCCCGTCCGCCACAGGTCCTGCTCACCACGCCCGAGTCGTTGAGCCTGCTGCTCAGCTACCCGGACAGCTTCACCATGTTCGCGGGGGTGAAGACGGTGGTCCTGGACGAAATTCACGCTTTCGCCCGTGACAAGCGCGGCGATCTCCTGGCCCTCTCGCTGGCCAGGCTGCAGGCGATCGCCCCCGACCTGCGCCGCGTCGGCCTGTCCGCGACCGTCGCCGATCCCGAGGCATACAAGGGTTGGCTTGCCCCCGACGCCGACGCGGAGCTGGTCGACCTCGTTAACGGCGATCCCGGCGCGGAGCCGGAACTGGACATCCTCATTCCCGAGGGCCGCGTCCCCTGGTCCGGCCATTCTGGCCGTTACGCCGCCCGGCAGGTGATGGAGCAGATCGAGCGGCACAAGACCACGCTGGTCTTCTGCAACACCCGGAGCCTGGCCGAGCTGATCTTTCAGGATTTGTGGAAAGTGAACGAGGCCGGCCTGCCGATCGGTGTCCATCACGGCAGCCTGGCATTGGAAGCCCGACGAAAGGTCGAGGCAGCGATGGCCGATGGTCGCCTCCGCGCCCTCGTCTGCACCTCCTCGCTCGACCTCGGGATCGACTGGGGCGACGTCGAACTGGTGATCCAGATGGGCGCGCCCAAAGGCTCCTCCCGCCTCCTCCAGCGTATAGGCCGCGCCAACCACCGGCTCGACGAGCCGAGCCACGGCACCATCGTCCCCGGCAACCGCTTCGAATATCTCGAGGCGCGCGCCGCCCTCGACGCGGTGGACGCCCGCGAGCTCGATCCGGAGATCTTCCGCCCCGGTACGCTCGACACGCTGGCCCAGCACATCCTCGCTTGCGCCTGTGCCGCGCCGTTTGAGCAGGCCGACCTGCTGCGCGAGATCCGCTCTGCCGCGCCCTATGCGGGATTGCCGGACGAGACCTTCGAGCGCGTCCTCCAATATATCGCCACCGGCGGCTATGCCCTGCGCGCCTACGACAAGTTCCGCCGGCTGGTGGAAGAGCCGCGGGGCTCCGGGCACTGGCGGATTACCAGACCCGCGGTGGCCCAGCAGCACCGCCTCAACGCCGGCATCATCGTCGACAATCCCATGCTCGACATCCGTTTCAAGAACGGCCGGATGCTCGGCCGCGTCGAGGAAGGCTTCGCCTCGACGCTGGTGGTCGGCGACCACATCTTTTTCGCCGGCCTCAGCCTTGAGGTACAAAGCTTCAAGGACAGCGACATCATCGTCCGTGCCTCGGCCAAGGAAGCGCGGCTCGTCACCTACGGCGGCCAGCGGATGAGCATGACGACGCACCTTGCCGACCGGGTCCGTGGGTTTCTCGCCTCCCCTGGCGAATGGCACCGTTTTCCGGACGACGTGCGCGAGTGGCTGGAAGTGCAGCAGCGCCGCTCCCGCCTGCCCCGACCGGACGAGCTGCTGGTCGAGACCTTTCCTCACCACGGCCGCCACTACATGCTTGTGTACAGCTTCGAAGGCTGGAACGCCCACCAGTCGCTCGGCATGCTCATCACCAAGCGCATGGAAAAGGCTGGCCTCAAGCCATTGGGCTTCGTTGCCAATGACTACGCCATCTCGGTCTATGGCCTAGAACCGATCGACAACCCCGCACCGCTGCTGTCGGCGGACATATTGGAAGACGAATTCGTCGAGTGGGTCGAACAGTCCATGCTTTTGAAGCGCGCGTTTCGTGAGGTTGCGGTGATCGCCGGGCTGGTCGAGCGCCAGCATCCCGGCAAGCGCAAGACCGGCAAGCAGGTCAGCTTTTCGACCGACCTCATCTACGACGTGCTGCGCAAATACGAACCGGAGCACCTGCTGATGAAAGCGGCATGGGAGGACGCACGGGCCAGAATGACGGAATTGGGGCGACTGGCCCGTCTGGTGGAGCGCGCGGCGGACCAGATGGTCCACGTTCGCGCCGAGCGGGTGACGCCGATGGCCGTGCCCCTGATGGTGATCATCGGCCGGGAAGCCCTGCCGGCCGGCGGCTCCGCCGACGATGCCTTGCTGGAGGAGGCCGAGTTGCTGGCGGCCGAGGCGATGCGGCTTGACTGAACGCAGGTTCATGCAGGGGAAACCACCGGTTGCTATCGTCGCTCCGATGCGCGTCCTTTTCCCGTTGCTGCTGCTTCCAACCTTATCCGGCTGCGTGGTCGGCACGGTCGCCAGCACCGCCGTCGACGTCGTCACCTTGCCGGTGAAAGCGGTCTCCGCCGGGGTCGATGCGGTCACGACCAGCCAGTCGGAAGCGGACGAGAAGCGTGGACGCGCCATCCGCAAGGAAGAGGAGCGACGCGGACGAGAAGCGCGCCAGATGGCGGAGCGTTGCCGCAAGGGCCGTCCGTTGCCGACCGACATATGCGAGCCGCCCCAACCGCGCTAAGCGGCCCCCATGCGCTACTTCCTTGATTGCGAATATGATGGCTTCGGCGGCCCCCTCCTGAGCCTTGCGCTGGTCCCGGAGGACCGTGGCGAGGAATTCTACGTCGTCCTGCAGCACGAACGGCCGCTCAGCGAATGGGTGGAGCGGAACGTCGCACCCTATTTATGGATGGTGCCGGATGCGCATCGTCACGATCCGCTTGGCCGGGAGCAGGCCGCAATCCTTATGTCGGCGTGGCTGGCCGGTCTCCGGGAAATCGAGATACTGGCCGACTGGCCCGAGGATTTCTCGCTGTTCTGCAGCCTGCTCACCATCGGCTCGGGCCGGATGGTGCCGGTCCCGCCGCTCACCATGCGCCTCATCACACTGCCGGGGTTCTCGACCGCGCGGAACAGCGAAGTTCCCCACAACGCCCTGCACGATGCGCGCTCGTTGCGCGATCATGTGCTTGCCCACTTGGAATAGCGTGCGCGTTGCGGCACAGGGCGATTGAGATGGTTCCCTTTTCGTTCGCCGGCCACGACTTCCTCGCCGATCCGCAAGGCGCCCTTTTCTGGCCGGCCGAACGGGCGCTGCTGGTTGCCGACCTGCATCTGGAAAAGGCCAGCTGGTTTGCCCGGCTTGGACAGTTCCTGCCGCCCTACGACAGCCAGGCCACCCTCAGCGCCCTGACGGATCTGGTCGATCGCACCGGCGTGCGGAAACTTTATTGCCTAGGTGACAGCTTCCACGACCGCTTCGGCTGCGACCGCCTGCCGGAAGCCGCGCGGGCAATGCTGCTTTCCCTGACCGGGCGGCTCGATTGGGTCTGGATTCTCGGCAACCACGATCCGGGCTTTGCGGACCATTGCGGCGGGCGGCTGGTGGAGGAGGCGTATGTGCGGGGGCTCACCCTGCGACACGAGGCCGACCCGCTCGACACCTCGCCGGAGATGAGCGGCCACTTTCACCCCAAGCTTCGCCTGCAACTGCGCGGCAAGAACATTTCGCGCCGCTGCTACGTCGCCAGCGCAACCAAGCTGATTTTGCCGGCCTTCGGCTCGCTCACTGGCGGCCTGGACGCCGGACATCCGGAGATTCGCAAGAAGGTCGGGACGAGTGCCGCGGCTCTGGTGCCGGTGGCCGACCGAATGCTCCGCTTCCCGCTCGCCGCCTAGGCCAGCCGGGCGGGCATCAGCCCGCGCACGATATTGCCGATCTGGAAGCCATCTCGCAGGTCCTCCGCGCGCAGGTCCGCCTCGACCGCCTTGCCCTCGTCGATCAGCTTGCCCCGCAGGACGCCAGGCAACAGTCCGCGGCTGAGCGGCGGCGTCAGCAGCTTGCCGTCGCGCTCCACGAACAGGCTGGTGAACGTGCCTTCGGTCAGGAAGCCGTCTGCATCCACGAACACGGTCTCATACGCGCCACCATCCGCCCGCGCCCGATCGTAGAAGCTGCGATCTGTCGTTTTGAAGCGCAGTCGAAAATCGCTTGGCGCAACGGGAAGCGGTCGCAAGACAACCGGCACCGGCAACTCCGCCGGCCGATGAATGGGTTTCACCTCCACCGCCATCGTCCCGGTCGGTGACAACAGCAGCCTGGCCATCCCCGGCGTGCTTCGGCCAAAGGTCGCCGCCTGCAGTTCGTTGCGCGCATTATGTCGATTGTAATCGAAGCCCAGGACCTGCGCCGCTTCCCCCAACCGTCCAAGGTGCCGTTCCAGCTCGACTATGCCTTCCTGCGGATCGAAGCGCATGGTCTCGATAAGGTCGACGGGTGGATTGCTTGCGGTCACGAAGGCTCCCTTGGCCAGGCACTCGGCCCATTCATCGACGGCTTGGCTGTCCACCACAAGCCCCGATCCCAGGCCAAGACGCGCAGTTTCCTCCCCACTGCCGATCTCCAGCGTTCGGATAAGGACGTTGAAGGCCGCATCCCCGCCCGGCTCGATCCAGCCCATCGCCCCGGTATAGGCCCCCCGCGGTTCCGGCTCGAGCTGCCGAAGAGCCTTCATCGCCGCGATCTTGGGCGCGCCGGTCACCGAACCGCACGGAAAAATGGTTCGCAGCACGTCCACCGCGTCGAGCCCCGGCCGAAGCCGGGCAGTCACGCGGCTCACCATCTGCCGCAGGGTCGGATAGGTCTCGACCGCAAACAACTCGGGCACCGCCACGCTGCCTGGTTCCGCCACGCGCGCCAGGTCGTTGCGCAGCAGGTCCACGATCATCAGGTTTTCGGCCCGGCTCTTCTCGTCCCTCGTCAAAGCTTCCGGCGGGCTGGACAGCGGCGCCGTCCCCTTCATCGGCTTGGCCTCGATCGCTCCGGACCGCAGAGTGAAGAATTGCTCCGGGCTGAGCGACAGCAGCCACCCGACCGGCCAGCGCAGGACGCCGCCCCATCCCGCTTGGCTCGCCTGCCGCATGCGGGCATAAAGCGCCAGCGGATCGCCGACGAACCCGACATCGCAACCAAAGGTCAGGTTGGCCTGGTAACAGTCGCCCGCGAACAGGTGGTCCCGGACTTGCCCGGCCGCTTCCAGATATTGCGCGCGGGTGATGCGAGGCCGCGGCGCCCGCGCCCAGGCGCCGTCCGGGTCCGGCAGCCAGTCCTTTGCCACGACTTCCTCGAAACCGTCGAACAGGCCGAACCACAGCAGCTGCCCGCCACTCGTTCGCGCCGCGGCCGCCAGCGCCGGATCGAGCGCATAACCGGCCTCATAAGCAATAAAGCCGGCGGCATGCGCTCCGGCTCGGACAGCCTCTTGCAATGCGGCCAGCGCAGGGACGACCTCGGCTTGGGTCCGCGCCTCGATCACCCCGACCGGGCGGCGGTAGAGGCGAGGGTCCGCACCGCTGCGCGCATCGTCGAACAGGGCAAAGGCGTCGCTCACCGTTCCATTTGCCCGGGGCGATGGGGCTTCGTAAAGCTGCTCCATGCGTATCATCACCGCCCTGGCGCTCGCCGCCTTCCTTGCCGCCCCCGCCACGGCTCAGACAGTCGATTCCCGCACCCAGGCAAGGATCGACCGCATTCTGAAGCGAGCGCCGCTCATCGATGGGCATAACGACTTGCCCTACGCCTTGCGCGAAGACTTCAAGCGCGACGTGACCGGACTGGCCAGCGGTGGGGCGAGCCGGACGCCGCCGTTGATGACCGACATCGCCCGACTGCGCGAAGGGCGGGTCGGCGCGCAATTCTGGTCGGTCTACATCGAGGGCACGGTCACGGGCGACGAAGCAATCCGCCAGACCATCGAACAGATCGACACCGTCCACCGGCTGGTCCGCGCCTACCCGCAGGATCTCGCCATGGCGCACACCGCCGGCGATATCGTTCGCGTGCACCGGCAGGGCCGCGTCGCCTCCCTGATCGGTATCGAAGGCGGACGTCAAATCGGCAACAGCCTCGCGGCGCTTCGTCTCTTCTACGACGCGGGCGCGCGCTACATGACGCTCACCCACAATCAGACCACCGAATGGGCGGATAGCGCGACCGACCAGCCGAAGTGGAACGGCCTGTCCTCCTTTGGCAAGGACGTCGTGGCCGAAATGAACCGGCTCGGCATGCTGGTTGACCTCAGTCACGTGTCTCCGGACGTCATGCGGCAGGCGATTGCTCTCAGCCGGGCGCCGGTGATCTTTTCCCATTCGAGCACGATCGGAATCACGCCCCACCCGCGCAACGTGCCCGACGATGTGCTTCGATCACTGGCGGCCAACGGGGGTGTCGTGATGGTCACCTGGGTGCCGGGTTTCATCAGCCAGGCCGTCTGGGACTGGTCCGCCAATCGTGCCGGCGAGGAGGCCCGGCTGAAGGCCGTCCACCGCGCCAGCAACGCCGCAGTGGAAGCCGGATTGAAGCGCTGGGAAGCGGCCAACCCTCGGCCTGCAACGACCGTCAAGGATGTCGCCGACCATGTCGAACATGCCGCGCGGGTCGCCGGCTACGATCATATCGGCATCGGCGCCGACCTTGACGGGATCCCCTATACGCCGACCGGCCTGGAAGGCGTGGAAGCCTATCCGGTGCTGTTCGCGGAGCTGATCCGCCGGGGCTGGTCGGATCAAAACCTTGCCAAGCTCGCCGGTGGCAACGTTCTCCGCGCCTTGCGGGGCGCAGAGGCGACTGCCGCCCGCATGAAGGAAACTCCGCCATCGATGTCGGCGCTTGAGCCCGAGAAGCCGGCCAACTAGGGTCGCCGCCATGCGCATCACCCTCCGCCTGGCGCTTGTCGCCTCTGCCCTCGTCACCAGTCCCCTCGCCGCCGCCGAGGCTCCGAAGCCCGCGGCGCTGGTGGCGGACGGCATGCCTGCCGTCCCCGCCGAGCTTGCCGCCCGCTCGCGCCCCTACATGGAGATGCGCAGCGCCAGCTTTGCCGGCTGGAATGCGCGCGACCGCAGCATGCTGGTCCGCACCCGCTTCGCCAACGTCCCTCAGCTGCATCGCGTGGCCGGGCCGATGATGGATCGCTTCCAGATCAGCTTCGAGCCCGAGCCGCTCGGCGGCAGCTGGTCACCAACCGGCGACGTGCTGGCGGTCAGCAAGGACAATGGCGGCGACGAATTCTTCCAGATCTACACGCTTAATGCCGGCCGCCTGAACCTCCTTACCGACGGCAAGAGCCGCAACACCATGGGTCCATGGAGTCACGACGGAAAGCTGCTCGGCTACAGTTCCACCCGCCGCAACGGGACGGACACCGATCTTTATGTGATCGATCCGCGCAATCCGGCCAGCAACCGCATGGTGGCTGAGGTCAAGGGCGGCGGTTGGGCGATCGTCGACTTCGCGCCCGGTAACCAGCGCGCGGTCGTTGCGGAGTACAAGTCGGTCACCAACTCCGATCCATACCTGCTCGACCTTGCCAGCGGGCGCATGACCCCGATCGGCGATCATTCCAAGGACATCGCCTACGGCGGGATGCAGTTTGCGCCGAATGGCACCCTGTGGGCGACCTCCGACGAAGGCTCAGATGTGCAGCGGCTCGGCGTGCTCGATCCGGCGAGTGGTCGCTTCACTCCGGTCACCCCGGCCGGACGCTGGGAAGTGGACGAGTTCGACATTTCCCACGATGGCCGCACCATCGCCTTCATGACCAACGAAGCGGGGATCAGCCGCCTCTATCTGATGGACGCGGCCAGCCGGCGCGTGCGGCCGGTCACCAGCCTTCCGATCGGTGTCGCGGGCGGGCTGGAGTTCGCACCGTGGGGCGATCTGGGCTTCACCTACAACAGCGCCAGCAGCACGGCGGACGCCTTTGCGCTCAATCCCGCGACCGGCAAGATCACCCGCTGGACGATGAGCGAGACCGGCGGAGTCAACCTCAGCGGCAATCGCGACCCCGAGCTGATCGAGATCAAGAGCTTCGACGGGGAACTGGTGTCCGGGTTCCTCTACCGTCCCGATCCGCGCCGCTTCCCCGGCAAGCGCCCGGTCATCGTGGACATCCACGGCGGGCCGGAAGGGCAAGAGCGGCCCGGCTTCATGGGTCGCGACAATTACCTGATCAACGAACTCGGCATTGCCGTCTTCCTGCCCAACGTCCGTGGCTCGACCGGCTTTGGCAAGCGCTTCGTCAGTCTCGACAACGGGCCATTCAAGCGCGAAGATTCCGTCAAGGATATCGGCGCCTTCCTCGAACACCTGAAAGCGGACCCGGCCCTCGACGCCAGCCGCATGGCCGTGACCGGCGGCTCCTATGGCGGCTACATGTGCTACGCTTCGGCGATCCGTTACGCCGACGCCTTCCGGGGCGCGCTGTGCAACGTCGCCATTTCCAATTTCAATACCTTCCTGGAAAACACGCAAAGCTATCGCCGCGATCTGCGCCGGGTCGAATATGGCGATGAGCGCGACCCCGCCCAGCGGGCCAAGCTGCAGGAAATCTCGCCGCTCACCCGCATCGGCGAGATCAAGGCGCCACTCTTCGTGGTCCAGGGCGCCAACGACCCGCGTGTGCCCAAGTCCGAAGCCGACCAGGTCGTGGCCGCCGTTCGGGCCAGGGGCACGCCGGTCTGGTACCTCCTTGCCAACAACGAGGGTCATGGCTTCGCCAAGAAGGAGAACCAGGACTATCTGTTCTGGTCCACCCTCCAGTTCTGGCAGAATAGCCTGCTGGGCAACCCGCGGACGGCGGCGCGGTGAAGCGGGCAATTCGCTTCGCCGGCGCACATTGGTACGCCCCCATATTCGTCGCGATGCTGGCGGCGGTATGGCTGCTCGCCCGGACGCCAACTTTCATGCAGCCTGGAGGTGAAGCGGCGCTGCTGGCCGATCTGTGCATCACCGCGCCCCTGCTTTACGCCCTGTGCTACGGTCGCCGGCAAGCCGTCCGCAAGACGGCGGTCCGAATGCTGGCCATTTCCTGCGCGGGGGTTTGGCTGGCGAGCTGGCTGATTCCGACCGAGCACCAGTCGATCCTGCCTCAGCTTGCACCCCTTCGCTGGGCCGGGCTCTTGGTCGTAACCGTCTTCGAACTTCGGCTTTTGCTCGCCGCCACGCGGATTGCGTTCAGCGGCAAAGGCACCGCCGCAGACATTGCGGAGGCAAGCGACGCACCGGAGTGGATCGCGCGGCTGATGCTGCTGGAGGCACGGTTTTGGCGCGCCGTCTGGCGGATTGCCCGCTTCGGCAAGTGGCGCCGGCCATGACCGAGCGGAACCCGCCCCTTCGCGCCGCCATCATTCCGGTGACGCCGTTGCAGCAGAATTGCTCGCTCGTCTGGTGCACGGCGACCAACAGGGCCGCGTTCGTCGACCCCGGCGGGGACCTGCCGAAACTTCGGGCGGCGGTCCGGCAGACGGGCGTGGAGGTTGAAAAGATCCTCCTCACCCACGGGCACATCGACCATTGCGGGCAGGCCGGCATGCTTGCTGCCGAACTGGGCGTGCCGATCGAAGGGCCGCATGAAGCGGATCGCTACTGGATCGCCCGGCTCGCCGATGACGGGCAGCAGTATGGCATCGAGGCACAGACCTTCGAGCCCGACCGCTGGCTCGTTCAGGGGGACGAAGTGACTGTCGGCGATCTCACCTTCGCGGTTCATCACACGCCGGGCCATACGCCCGGCCATCTTGTCTTTCACCATGCTCCCTCAAAGCTCGCGCTGGTCGGTGATGTGCTGTTCGCCGGTTCGATCGGCCGCACCGATTTTCCGTTAAGCGATCATCAGGCGCTGCTTGATTCCATCCAGCAACGGCTTTGGCCGATGGGTAATGAGACCGTCTTTCTTCCAGGCCACGGTCCCGCCTCGACCTTTGGGCGGGAGCGTGCTTCCAATCCCTTTGTCGGCGATCAGGTGCTGGCCGCGGCGTGAACGCGGCGCCTACCCGCTTGCTTCCGCGCCGCTAATCGCTATAGGCGACGCGTTCGCGACGATCCTTCGCCGCCGCGGGGCTTCCCGTATGAGCATTGGCGAGGCTCGTCGCATTCTTTTTGAGCCAACACGAGAACAGGTGCCGCAATGGCCGTCCCCAAGAGAAAAACCTCGCCCTCCAAGCGCAACATGCGCCGTAGCCATCACGCGCTGAGCCCGGCGAGCTTCCAGGAATGCCCGAATTGCGGCGAACTGAAAGCCCCGCATAACCTTTGCAGCGCTTGCGGCCATTACAACGGCCGCGAAGTCGTCTCGACCGAGGTCTGAGCGGCTCCGTAAGCCTGTGACCCGCAAGCCGGACAGCGCCGCGACCATCGAGGCGCCGCGGATTGCGATCGACGCCATGGGAGGCGACTCCGGTCCGGCAGCGATGCTGGGCGGGGTGGCGCGCGCCCTTCGCGCGGATCGGTCGCTCCGCTTCCTTCTCGTCGGTGACGAAGCTCGCCTTCGGCCGGAATTCGAGCGGCTGGTCCTGCCGGCCGGCTCGGTCGATCTGCTGCACGCTCCGGACGCTATCGAAGGTTCCGAAAAGCCGAGCGCTGCACTGCGCCGCGCCCGGACCACGTCCATGGGCATGGCGATCAACGCGGTGAAATCGGGCGATGCCCACGCCGCTCTGTCGGCTGGCAACACCGGGGCGCTGATGGCGATTGCCAAGCTTGCGCTTCGCACCATGCCCGGCATCGACCGTCCGGCGCTTGCTGCCCTGCTCCCCACCCTGGGTGAGCACGACCTCATCATGCTCGACCTCGGCGCCAATACCGAGTGCGATGCACAGAACCTCGTTCAGTTCGCGGTCATGGGCGCGGCCTATGCCCGAACGGTGACCGGCATCAAGAAGCCTCGAGTCCGGCTGCTCAACATCGGCACGGAGGAGCTGAAGGGGACCGACGAGCTCAAGGAGGCGGCCGCCCTGCTGCGGGAGGTCGACTATCTTCCGCTGCAGTTCGACGGGTTTACCGAAGGCGATCAGTTGAGCCGCGGCAAGACCGACGTGGTGGTAACCGACGGTTTTTCAGGCAACATCGCGCTCAAGACCGCCGAGGGCACGGCCCGCTTCGTCACCGACCTCCTCCGGCGCGCCTTCACGTCCTCGCTCCGGTCCAAGGCAGGTTTTGCATTGAGCAAGCCGGCGCTGCACATGCTCAAGGTCCATCTTGACCCGAACAATCACAACGGCGCCGTTTTCCTGGGCCTCAACGGTCTTGTCGTGAAGAGCCATGGCGGAGCGACCCCGAAAGGCGTCGCCAACGCGATCGCCGTCGCTGCTCGGATGGTGCGCAACGACATCACCCGGAAGATCTCGGACGACCTCGACAACTTCCAGGCCCACGCCTTCATGAACAGCGAGGCGGCGGCCAAGTGACCCGCAGGGCGGTTATCGAGGGCGTCGGCTCGGCCCTGCCGCAGCGCCGGGTGGACAATGCGGAGCTTGCCGCACAGGTCGACACCTCCGACGAATGGATCGTCGAGCGGACCGGGATCCGCACGCGCTATGTGGCGGGGGATGGGGAGACAACCGCGACCCTGGCCGCCGAGGCCTGCCGCAAGGCGCTCGCCCACGCCGGCATGGACGCGTCCGACATTGACCTGATCGTCCTCGCCACCGCCACCCCCGACCAAACCTTTCCCTCGTCCGCGACCAAGGTTCAGGCGCTGCTCGGCATCGACGATTGCATCGCCTTCGACGTGCACGCGGTCTGCACCGGCTTTCTCTATGCCTTGTCCGTCGCCGACGCGATGGTCCGCGGCGGGAATGCCTCCAGCGCGCTGGTCATCGGCGCCGAAACATTCAGCCGAATTCTCGATTGGGAAGATCGCACCACCTGCGTCCTGTTCGGCGACGGCGCCGGCGCGGTCGTCCTCAAGGCGGAAGACGATGGGGAGCGCGGAATCCTTGCGACCCGCCTTCACGCCGATGGGCGGCACGGCGACATGCTTTATGTCGATGGGGGTCCGTCCACGACCGGGACCGTCGGCAAGCTGCGCATGAAGGGCCGGGAGGTGTTTCGCCACGCGGTGGTAAACCTCGCCGATGTCCTCAACGAGGTCCTCGAAGCGGCCGGCCTTTCCCGGGACGACGTCGACTGGGTCGTGCCACACCAGGCCAATGCCCGGATCATCGATGCCACCGCCCGGAAACTGGGCTTACCAGCCGAGCGGGTCGTGCTGACCGTCGACCAACACGCCAATACCTCTGCTGCCTCCGTCCCGCTGGCGCTCGATGTCGCTGTGCAGGATGGTCGCATAAAGAAAGGCGATTGTGTGGTGCTCGAAGCGATGGGCGGTGGTTTTACTTGGGGCGCTGCCGCTTTGCGCTTTTGAAATCGCTGCGAAAATATGCTCTTGTCGGATTATCGACACAAGCAATGTTGGTACAAGCGTGATGAAGGCGGCCTTGGGGAAGGTCGTCGATGATTTTCGGGGGTTGGAGAAAGCCGATGGCCGATGCGGGTGTCGCCCGGAGCGGGCGTGACAGTGAGATGCACTCGGGGACGCTGACGCGCGCGGACCTTAGCGATGTTGTCCACCGCAAGCTCGGGCTCTCCCGGGCCGAATCCGCGTCGATGGTCGAGCGGCTGCTCCACCACATGTGCGCGGCCCTGTCCGACGGACAGAATGTAAAGATCTCCGGCTTCGGCAGTTTCATCCTGCGCGACAAGGGCGAACGGGTCGGCCGCAATCCCAAGACCGGCGTCGAAGTGCCGATTGCACCGCGCCGCGTCATGACCTTCCGCGCCAGCCAGACCATGCGCGACCGGGTCGCGCGCGGCCGCTAGGGTCCGGGTTTCGCCAGATGCTCGGCAAGGCGCCCGATGCCTTCCGGACCATTGGCGAACTGTCCGATGAGTTGGGCGTTGCCCAACACATCCTGCGTTATTGGGAAACCAAATTCCCATTGAAGCCGCTGCAGCGCGCGGGAAACCGTCGCTACTATCGGCCTGCGGACGTCGCCCTGGCGCGGCGGATCAATCAGCTGCTCAACGAAGAGGGTTATACCGTCCGCGGCGTGCAGAAGCTGCTGCGCGAAGGCACGGCGGGGGCGGAAGATACGCCCGCCATTCCGCTAGGCGCGGGCAGCGTATCAGCGGTTTCGCCCGACGAACTCCGCCGCGTGCGCCAGCGGTTGCTCGACGCGCTCGGTTCCTAGCGCCCGCACTGCATCGATCGCGACGTTCAGCGGCACCCGCCTGACCGCTACACCCGGGGGAAAGGCATCGAGCAGGCGCGACGGGCAGGCCGCCGACAGGATCACGAACTTGCCCCGGTCCCCCTGCCTCCGGATCAGTCGACCGAATGCCTGCGCCAGCCGGGCCTTCACCACCCGGTCGTCGTACGCCGATCCGCCGGAAGCCATCCGCCGTGCCGCGTGCAGCACGGTCGGTCGAGGCCAGGGCACCCGCTCCATCACCACCAGCCGCAGCGACTCTCCTGGCACGTCGACCCCATCGCGCAGCGCGTCGGTGCCGAGCAGGCTGGCACGCGGGTCGTCGCGGAAGATGTCGACCAGCGTGCCGGTGTCGATCGGATCGACATGCTGGGCAAGCAGCGGCAGCCCGTCGCGCGCCAACCGATCGGCAATCCGCGCATGCACCGCCTTCAAGCGCTGAATCGCGGTGAACAGGCCCAGGGTGCCGCCGCCCGCCGCTTCGATCAGCCGCGCATAGGCTCCGGCCAGGGCGGGCAGGTCGCTTTGCCGCACATCGGTAACGACCAGCACCTCGGCCGAGGCGGGATAGTCGAAGGGGCTGGCGGCGTGAAACCGGTCACCGGGCGCGGCGAGGTGCAAAGCCCCGGTCCGGGCTTCCGCCGCCTGCCAGCCCTCGTCCCCACCACGCAAGGTGGCCGAAGTGATCAGCACGCCGTGGGCAGGTTCCAGCACCGCCTTCGCCAAGGGCCGTGTCGGGTCGAGCCAACGTCGCTGCAAACCCATGTCATACTCGCGCCCGTCCACTCGCTCGACATGCAGCCAGTCGACGAAATCCGGATCCGCCTCGCCGCCCACGCGCGTCAGCAGACGGATCCACGCCGCGATCGTCTCGCCGCGCCAGGTAACGCCGGCAACTGCGCCTTCGACCCGCGCGCGGGCCGCAGTGTCCAGCCAGTCGGGTGCATCCTCCAGCACCGCCTCGAGCCGCCGAGCCAGAGCCGCCAATGGCCGCCGCAGCCCTTCCAGTGCTTCCGCGGCTTCGGCCGCAGTGGCGACGAGCGCGCCGTCCGGTTCGGCCAGCTCGGTTTCCAGGCCGTAGCCCGCATCCTGCGCCCGGGCCCGCGCATAGACCGTGCCTCGAATTGCCGACAGCAGGCCCTCCAGCGGTCCGAATGCCGCACCTTCCGCGATCCGGCCGAGCCAGCCGTCCGACGGCAGAGCCCGCGCCGCCTCGACCGCGCCATCGAGCGCTGCGGCCCCCGCATCGTCGTAGGAGCAGACGTCCAGCAACCTTGCCGAGAGGCCCCGCCGCCGCCCGCGAGAACTCTTCTCCGGGCCCACGATCCAGCGGCGAAGCTCGATGGTTTCCTGTCCGGTCAAAGCGACCGCAAAGGTCGAGTCGGCGGCGTCGAACAGGTGATGGCCTTCGTCGAACAGCAGGCGTTCGGGCGGACGGGCCATGCGGCTGCGGGCTGCGTTAACCATGACCAGCGCATGATTGGCGATCACCAGATCGGCATCCCGGCTTGCGCGCTCCGCCCGTTCGATGAAGCAGCGGCGATAGTGGGGGCAGCCGGCGTAGACGCATTCCCCCCGCCGATCGGTCAGGGCGGTCGCGCCCGCCCGGCGGAACAGGCTCGGGAGCCAGCCGGGCAGGTCGCCGCCGACCATGTCGCCGTCCTTGGTGTAGGCCGCCCATCGGCCAACCAGCTGGGCAAGCACCGCAGCCCGGCCAGAGAACGCGCCTTGAAGCGCGTCTTCCAAGTTGAGCAGGCAAAGATAGTTCTCGCGCCCCTTGCGGATCACGATCCGGCGCTTGCGCTCGTCAGGGTCGGCGAACAACCGCGCCCCTTCGGCATCCAGCTGCCGCTGCAGCGCCTTGGTGAAGGTCGAAACCCAGACCGCGCCTCCAGCCTTCTCGGCCCACAGCGACGCGGGCGCGAGATAGGCAAGGGTCTTGCCGATCCCCGTCCCCGCTTCCGCCAGCAGGAGGTTGGGCGCCTCGGCTCGCCTGCGCGGAGCGAAGACTTGGCCCACGGCGCCGGCCAGCGCCCGCTGCCCTGCCCTTGCCTCGGCCCCGGCGCCGGTAAGTTGCGCCAGCCGCGCTTCGGCTTCGCCATCGCCGATCCGGACGGGGCGTGGCGGCGGACGGTCCGCGCTTTCCTCCCAACTCGGCAACCGCGAGAATTGCATGCGTTCCCCTCGTTCCGGCCGTGGGAGGCGCTGTCCGACCAGCCCCGCCCAGCCCCAGCCGAGCCGGTGCAACGTCGCGTTGCTGGTCCACGCGCCTTCGCGTTCCGCCCAGCCGTCGTCCGCAAGCACTGCCAGCAGCCGTTCCGCCAACGCCGGAAGCAGCCGGGCGCCCTCGGTGTCGCCGCCAGGAACTTCCATTCCCAACGCTTTCGCAAACCCCGCCACTGTCGGCACCGCGAAGCGCGCGGGGTGCACGAATGCGAAAAGTTCGAGCAGATCCAGGCCCGACAGCTCGGGGTAGCCCAACCGCTGGCCGATCAACGGCGCATTCAAAAGGATGTGCGGAGTTTCCGCCGCCCGCGCGATCGCCTCGCCTCGGGTCGCCTCACGCACCTCTCCGCCCGCGGCCAGCCAGATGCCGGCGTGGGTTGCGTGCAACGCGGGAAGAGGCAAAGGAGCAGCCACCCCGCACCTCTACCGGCGGGGAGAACGAAAGGGCAACAGTGGATCAGCAGTATCGCGATGCGGCGATGACTTCGAAGGCTTGGCCGTTCGAGGAAGCACGCAAACTGCTGAAGCGCTGGCCCGACGGTAAGCCCGGTAGCGAACCGATGATCTTCGAAACCGGTTACGGCCCGTCAGGCCTGCCGCACATCGGCACCTTCACCGAAGTGCTGCGCACGACTTGGGTGATGCACGCTTACCAGACACTCACCGGCGGCGCGCCGGCCAAGCTGATCGCGTTCAGCGATGACATGGACGGCCTGCGCAAGGTGCCGGACAATGTGCCGAACGGCGAGATGCTGGCCGAGCATCTGGGCCGCCCACTCACCCACGTGCCTGACCCGTTCGGAGAGTACGAAAGCTTCGCCCACCACAACAACGCGATGCTGCGCCGCTTCCTCGACCGGTTCGGGTTCGATTATGAGTTCATCAGCTCGACTGATTGCTACACGTCGGGCCGATTTGACGAAGCGCTGCATCAGGTCTTGCGCCAATACGACGGGATTATGGAGGTCATGCTGCCGACCTTGCGCGAGGAGCGGCGGCAGACCTATTCGCCGGTACTGCCGGTGTCCCCGACGACTGGCCGCGTGCTGCAGGTTCCGGTCCGCGTCGTCGATGCCGAGGCGGGCACCATCGCTTTTGCCGACGAGGACGGCACCGAGGTCACTCAGTCGGCGCTTGCTGGACAGTCCAAGCTGCAGTGGAAGGTCGACTGGGCGATGCGCTGGGTGGCGATCGGCGTCGATTACGAGATGGCCGGCAAGGACCTGATTGATTCGACGATCCAATCCGGCAAGATCGCCCGCGTGCTCGGCGGCCGCCCTCCCGAAGGCTTCAACTATGAGATGTTTTTGGACGAGAAGGGGGAGAAGATCTCCAAGTCCAAGGGCAATGGGCTCAGCCTCGACCAATGGCTAACCTACGGTAGCGAGAAGAGCCTGGAATTCTATCTCTACCGCGAGCCGAAGAAGGCCAAGAGCCTGCACCTCGGCCTGATTCCCCGCGCGGTCGACGAATATTGGCAGTTCCGTGAGAAGTGGTCGGATCAACCGATCGAACAGCGGCTCGGCAATCCGGTGCACCATATTCACAATGGCGACGTTCCGAGGCCTTATGCGCTGCCGGTCAGCTTCGGCCTGCTGCTGAACCTGGTCAGCCTGCCTGGCTGCCACGACAAGGACACCGCCTGGAAATTCGTTCAGCGCTACAACCCTGGCTGCTCGCCGGAAGCCAATCCGGAACTCGACGAGCTGATCGGCCTCGCCGTGAACTACGCCCGCGACTTCGTGGTCCCGACCCTGCAGCGCCGACCACCCAAGGGTCACGAGGCCGATGCACTGCGGGACCTCGATGCACTGCTTGCCGAACTCCCTGCCGATGCCAGCGCAGAGGAAATCCAGAACCAGGTGTTCGAGATCGGCAAGCGCTATCCGTTCGAGAGCCTGCGTCACTGGTTCCAGGCACTTTACGAGATCCTGCTTGGCAGTTCCCAGGGCCCACGCATGGGCAGCTTCATCGCGCTGTACGGGATCGAAAACACCCGTCGGCTGATTGCCGAAGCAAGGTCAATGACCGCAAGCGCAAACTGACGTCCGCGCCTCTGTGCCCACCGGCAGCGCTTGATCTGGCAGCAGGTCGGGCATCCCTGCAGCTACCGCCCCAAACGCAAAAAGGCCGAGCGTCCTTTAGGGACGCTCGGCCAGGTTGCGGCGCGCCGACTGGCGGCGCGCCACTGCTCAACTAACCACGCTCAGGAGCGGGCGGCGGGGGCGGCGGCGGAGGCGGCGGCAGCGGGCAGCTGTCGGTCGCCAGAATCACCGACCCGTCGGGGCAGGTCTGCGTCGCCGGGGGAGCCGGCGGCGCCACGGGCGCGGGCGGCAACGGCGCCGGGGCCGCAGCCGCGACCGGTGCACCGCCGAAGCGGAAGCCGAGGCGGGCACCGATGCCCTTGCGGTCGCCGAAGTCAGCCCAGGCAGCCAGCAGCAGGCCGGTCGGGTTGGGCAGAACGCCGCCCTCCAGCCTGAACCAGGTCGCCTTGCCTTCGCTTTCCAGGTCATAGAAGGACGCGCGGTCGAACAACGCGACCCGGCCATCGCCACGGAATTCACGGTACACGGTACCGTCGACGTACGGCGACATGCTGCCGCCGAACGCCGCCCGCAGACCCGCACGACCGCGCGTCGACTTCACCGTCTCGAGGTCGTAGCCGAACCCGAAGGCGTTGATGTCGTCGAACTTGGTGCGCACGAAGCTCACGCCGGCATTCGCGTCGAGCGTGGCGTCGCCGCCGATGCCGAAGCGATATCCAAGCGACCCGTCGATGCCGTTCGCCCGGGCCTTCGTGTCCTCGCCGTCGAACGCGCCGGAATTGAAGTCCAGCTTGTACCGATCATGCTTGGCGAGCAGTTCGCCGTGCAGACCAGTGGCGCCACCGAATTGACCGTACACGCCGACGTTCCACCCGCGGGCCTTGATCCCGAGGTCGGTCGCATCGGCACGATCGTCCGCCTTTGCACGGGCCAGACCACCGGTAAGACCCACGCGTCCGCCACCGAAGCCGTAGTCGGCGCCGATCTGGATGCCGCGACGCTTGGTCCTGATGTTGCGGTCGATGCCGAAGTCGGTACCGGCAACGGTCTGCACCGAGTCGTCGTCATACTTATCGCGGCTGAGGTACACCTGACCCCAGAAGCTCGCTCCGACGGTGGTGGCCGGCAGGCGGGTCTGGGCGATCACCTCATCGGCGGTTTGGTACCACAGGCTGCGGCCGAAACCGGCCAGCGCCAGCGGATCGAAAGCCGAGGCGTTTGGCGCCGACACAAGGAGGAAGTCGCCACCGTTCTGAACCAGGCTGTAGTCGACCAGCGGGCTGGTATTCCCGCCGACCGTGCCGAGCACGAACGCGCCCGACGAAGCGGTGGTCGCGTCGACCACCAGTACGCCGCCCAGATTGATCAGGCCGCTACCGAGGTAGTTGGCGTTGATCGTGGTCGAGCCACTGGCCGCGCCGTTGATCACCAGCCGGTCCGCCGTGGTCTCGTTGAAGTCGATCAGCAGATTGGACCCGCCCGACCCAGCAAAGGCGCTGTTGATCGTCAGCACGTCACCGACGGCGCCGTCCTGCAGATCGATCGTGCCGGTATTGGCAAAGCTCGTCTGACCCGTGATGGTCGACGCGCCTTCATCGGCCAGGATCGTGCCACTGTTGGTGAACGCCGCTGCCGGAACGGTGAACGTGCCAGCCGCAAAATCAAGGGTCCCGGCGTTGCTGAAGCTGGTGAAACCCGCCAGCGACGCATTGCCATTGGTGTCGATCGTACCGGTGTTGTTAAACGCACCTTCGCCGGTCAGGGCAAAGGTGTTCAGGTTGATTCGGCCGCTGTTGGTGAAGGTCTCGGCCCCGACGATGCTGGAAGCGCCCGTCAGGTTGAGAACGCCAGCGCCAGTGTTGCTGAAGCTGTCGGTTCCAGCACCCAGGTCGATGGCCCCGGCGAGGTTGATCGTGCCGGTGTTGTTCAGCGCGGTATCGCCCCCGTCGAAGGTAAGGCCGGTGGCGGCCGTGATGGTGCCCGCGTTGTTCAGGGTTTCCAGACCCGTAACTGGCGTTCCGCCATCGACGGTTACCGCGCCGCCAGCCTGGTTGGTAAACACGTCCGTTCCGGCGCCGAAGGCCAATGTGCCGGCATTGATCGTGCCGGCGTTAGTGACGGAGTCGTCAGCCGCGCCAAGCAGGATATCGCCGTTGATCACGCCGCCAGTCTGGTTGACGATCGTCGTGTCGGCATCTGCCAGCACATTGATCGCCAGGCTGGTGTTGTCGGTACCGATCGTTCCGGCATTGGTGATCGTCACTGCACCGGTGTTTGCAACCTGAATGGCCGCGTTCGTGCCGATCACTGATCCGCCGCTTGCAATCGTGATAGACCGATTGCCGGTGGTATCAGTGCTTACGCCGATATCGCCACCGCTGACGTCACCGTTCACGGTGATAGCCTGGTCGCCATCTGTCGTGATGGCGGTGATCCCGTTGCCTGCCGCCGTGATGTCGCCAGACGTAACAGTCAGAAGGCCAGTCGTGCCCTGAGCGAGGATGCCCTCCCCAGCGGCCGTCGCGATTGCGCCCGAGTAGTCAACCGTCACATCGCCCGACCCGGCCGTTACAGCCCAGATGCCGCGGTCGCCCGAATCGATCGATCCGGTACCCTGGACCAGAATGTCGCCGGTCTGGGTCGCACTCAAACCACGCGCACGGATACCCATGCCCGCAGCCGTGATTGCACCGTCATTTGTGATGGAAACGCCGCCAGTTCCAGCGTTGGACGTCTGAATACCGTGAGTTGCGGCATCGATTGCACCGGAATTGTTGACAACAACCTCACCCGTGGTGCCGGTTCCCGCTTGCTGGGCAAAAATGCCCGCCACGGTGGTGCTGGTAAGTGCGCCGCTGTTGTCGATGTTGATGGCGCCGAGGCCCTCATTGTAACCGGCAATGGCAGCGTCGGCGACGTAGATGTCGCCGGTGTTGGTGAGTGTGACGTCGCCGGTGGACGCGGCATTGAGGATTTGTCCCAGTACGCCCGCACCGATGGGAACATCCGTCGCACTGCCGATGTCACCGTTGTTTTCAATGGTGACCGAGCCAGTGCCGAAGTTGTTAGCGGCAACACCATGCGTGATGTCGGCTGCGCCATCAAGCGACCCAATGCCGGCGTTGTTCGTAATGCTGATCGAACCATCGCTGGCGGGAGCGGTGATCTGGGCAAACACTCCGACGAGATCTGCCTTCACAATGGTGTCGGCAGCGGTGGTGATGGTGATGTCTCCGGTGGTTCCGCTGTTCAGCGCGTTGACGCCGTTCCCTCCAACAGCCGAAGTGACATCGCCACCGACATTAACCACGATGTCACCAGTCCCTGTCGTCGAAACGAACAGGCCGTCACCAGTGGTACCGAGATTGATGATGTCGCCGGCGCCCGAATAATTGACGGACGTCGCGCCAATCGCGTTGATCTGCAGGGCAGCCGAACCGCCCTGAGTGGCCGTGTTGCCGGCGTTGATCTGAACCGTGCCGTCGTTGACCACGTTCAGCGCATTGGTGCCGCCCACCGTGTTGGTGAAGGCCAGGCCGAACCCGCTAACCGTCGCGCCGGTGCTCACCGTCCCGGTGAAGGCCGAGGTCGAGGTGTCGACCGGATAATGGCGGTCCACCGCCGGCGTTGTGCCGGTGTTCGTGGTGTCTGTGGTGACGGTGGTGCCGCAGGTCACGGCACCGGCCGCGACCACGCACTCCGCCTGCGCCGGCGAGGCCAGGCTCAATGAGCCGGCCACAGCCATTGCTGAGCCGGACAACAGCCGGCCACGCGTAAGGACTGATTTCATGAAGAGATTACCTCATTGGAAGAACTGGACCGTCGCCAGGACGACGATCACCCCCCGTGGGAGGCGTTCAAAAAGCGGTGCAACGAGTAGGAAGTTCCGCGACAATGATTAGTAATCTGGGTTGTGTCTGTACGGCAACAGTTGAACGGATTGGGGTGAAAATAAGCGGCAGAAATTTGCCCGACGCCGCTCACTTCCGAGAGACCCCTACCCCGCCTTCTTTTCCGCGATCCAGCGATCGATCTTTTGCTCCAGGATCGCCAGCGGCAGGGCGCCCGTCATCAACACCTGCGCATGAAAGTCGCGGATGTCGAACCGGTCTCCGAGCTCCGCTTCCGCCTTGCGTCGTAGCCGCTGGATGGTGAGCGCGCCGATCTTGTAGGCCAGCGCCTGGCTTGGAATGGCGATATAGCGCTCGACCTCGGCGGTGGCGTCGGTCCGGCCCATGCTGCTGTTGTCGAGCATGTATTTGATCGACTGGTCGCGGGTCCAGCCCTTGGAATGAAGCCCCGTGTCGACCACCAGCCGCATTGCGCGCAGCATCTCGTCGTCCAGCGTCCCCATGCGCTGATAGGGATCCTTGTAGAAACCCATGTCGTAGCCCAGCGTCTCGGCATAAAGCGCCCAGCCTTCGACATAGGCGGTGTTCCCGCCAAAGCGCATGAACTCGGGCAGCGCCGTGTTCTCCTGCGCCAGGCTGATCTGGAAGTGATGCCCTGGAGCGCCCTCATGCAGGTAGAGGGTGGTCATGCCGGGGGTCGTGCGCGACGGCAGGTCGTAGGCGTTGAAATAGAAGACGCCTGGCCGCGATGCGTCCGGCGTGCCCGGTTCGTAAGATCCGCCGGCTTCGAACTTCTCGCGGAAGGGCTCGTATGGGCGGATTTCCAGTTCCGCCTTGGGCAGGGTCGAAAAATAGGCCGGCAATTTGGCATCGACGGTCTTGCCGATGTCGTAATAGCCCTGCGTCAGCGCAGCCCGGCTCTTCGCCTTGAATCTTGGATCGGTTCGCAGATGGTTGAAGAACGCCGGCAGGTCGCCGCGAAATCCGACTTCCCGCCGGACTTTCTCCATCTCGCCCTTGATGCGCGCGACCTCTTCCAGCCCAAGCTGATGGATCGCTTCGGGCGTCAGATCGAGCGTGGTGGTCGACTTCACCTGTTGCCGATACAGCTGGTCGCCGCCCTTCATGTACATGAGACCGACGCCGTCGCGGGCCGCCGGCAGATATTCGGCGCGCAGGAAGTCGCGCACGCGGGTCAACGCCGGATAGATCTGGCCGGTGATGGTGTCGCGGTAAGCTGCGGTCAGCCGGGCGCGATCGGCCGCTCCGATCTCCGCCGGGAATTTCTTGATTGGCCCGTAATAGGGTGAATCCGTCGGCCGCTGCTTCAGCTGGGTGTCCAGCTGTTCGATCATGTTGCGCACGGTCATCTTGGTATCGACGACACCGGTCCCCATGCCTTCGCGCCAGCGCCCGATCGCACGATCAAGATAGATCACGAAATCCGCATGCCGTTTCAGATTGTTCTCGTAGTCCGCGAGCGTCTTGAACGGCGCGGCCCCATCCGCGCTGGAAAAGGTCGGATAGAAGGTGTGGATGCCGAAGAAGTGGTTCATCGGCCGGACCCGGGTCAGCGCCAACAGGTCGGGCTGCAGCCCGCGCAGCGTGTCGCTCGTGCTGAACTTGAACGTGTCGTAGGCCAGCTGATCGGTCGGGTTCAGGACCTCGCGGTTGATGGTGGCGAGTTCGGCGAGATCGCGTTCCGCGGCCGCCTTCTCCGCGGCGAAGTAGGCGTCCGTAATGTTGTCGCCGAGCCGATCGGCATAGCGCATGTCGCCGCGAAAGATTGCCGACAGGGGATTGCGCTGAAGGCTCGCCTCGTCGCTGCGCTTGAACAGCTGGAACAGCCGGTCATGCTCGCTTTGCGCCGTCGCCGGGGGCGTTGACGGAGTGGCGATCGCCTCCGCCTCCGCCGCCGCGGCCGCCTCCACCGCTGGCGGCGGCGGGGCGAAGCAGCCGGTCATGGCCAGAGTTGCAGTGGCGATCAGGAGCAGGCGACGGGTCATGGCAGCAGGCGTTCCTCTCAGGTTACCCCACGGCAAAGGGGCGTCGCCGCGCAAACGGCAACGCCCCCTTCGACCAACGGCAGCCCGTCGTCTACCAGAAGAAGTCGTAAAGCACGTCCACGACCCTGCCCGTCCTCGTATCGACCAGCACGGCGTCGTCCCAATAGCGCACCCAGCGGTAAGGATAACCAACATAGGGCAGGCGATACTGGTAAGGATCGTTCAGCCAATAACGGCTCGAATAATATGCCGGCCAGATCTGCCAGCCGAGGCCGAAGCGCTGGTACCCGAAGCCAAACGGATCATGATAATAGCCGGTCCGGTACAGGCCGCGATGATGTTCGCGCCAGCGCCGCCAGTCGTGCCGCTGGTCACGCCGCCAATCCTCGCGCCACCGTTCCGCTACCCGCGGATCGGCCAACCGCTCGGCGATCCCGCTGCGCTGAAGATGATCGCCGATCTGGCGCGACACGCTGTTGCCTGACACCCTGCGTGCGGGTCCCTGCCTGGTGCTGACCACCGGGCCGGTGATGCGCTCACCGCTGGAGGTCAGAACGGGGCGGTCCCGCCGTTGCAGTTCCCGCGATACGCGTCCCGACAAGCCATCGGGGGTCCTCGCCGCGACGTCACCGGCCCGCTCACGCCCATCGCGCCGCTCGGCCCGCTGCTGACGCGGGACCTGGCGATCGCCGCGCCCTTCCGCCTGGCCCACGGCGACTTCCCGAACGCGCTGCTGTCGCTCCGCGCGGTCCTCGCGGCGCTCGATACGCTGTTCACGTTGCTCACGTTGCTCGGCGCGCTGTTCACGGCGCTCGGTCCGCTGCTCGCGCGCCTCGCGGACCCGTTCGGCCACTGCGCTGCGCAGATCGGCGCCGCGATTGCCGGGCTCGGCAGCAAGCGCCGGTGTGGCTGCGGTCGAGAGAAGAAACAGGGCAATCAGGGCACGCATGGTGGACCTCATCATGGAGATGTTTTGTTATCTCCTGACTGCACTTTGGCGGATGAGCCGGTGCTTAACGTCGATGAAGTGCTGCGTTCACCAATCAGGTCGGCGGATGAGAGTTGCTGCGATGCGCGGGCAATCGCGCGCATGATCCGTGGTTGCGCGCCGCATGCGCACTGGTTGGGCAAGGCCTCGATCTGTTCGCGCGATGGCCTCGGGCTGGCCTGCAACAGTGCCGCGATCGCCATGATGAAGCCCGGTTCGCAGAAACCGCACTGGGTCACCTGCTCCGCCAGCCACGCCTGCTGCACCGGATGCGCGCGGCCCTGGCTCAATCCTTCGATGGTGGTGACGCCGGCGCCTTCCAGCGCAGCAATCGGCAGTGTGCAACTGCGTTCCGCGCGGCCGTCGACAATCACCGTGCAGGCTCCGCAACCGCCGTCGCTGCAGCCATGTTTCGTGCCGGTCAGGTTGGACGCTTCCCTCAGCGCCCACAGCAAGGGCGTCTCGGGATCGAGCCGATAGTGGAGCGCCTGGCCGTTCACCGTCATCCGGGTCATGCTTTTGCCTAGCGTGCCGTCCGCCGCGATGCCAATATGAACCCGTGGGGGTAATCGACTTACCAGGTGGCGCGATCGGCTATGCCGAGGCTGGGAGGGACGGCGTCCCCCTGGTGCTCCTGCATGGAGTCGGCTCGGACAAGGCGATATGGCGGCCGCAACTCGACCACTTCGGAACGAGCCGGCGAACCATCGCTTTCGACTATCCCGGTTATGGGGAAAGCGCACTCCGACGCGATGCAGACCGGGAAGAATTTGCCGCCGCCTTGTGGCAGGCGATGACGGCACTTGGCATCGACGGTGCGCATCTGTGCGGACTGTCGCTCGGCGGCGTGGTCGCGATCGCGATGCATGCGCAGGCTCCCCATCGCTGCGAATCGCTGGTCCTTGCCGATACCTTCGCCGTCCATCCGGAGGGGCAGGCCATCCACGACCGATCGATCGCGGCGGCGGCCGAACTCGGCATGCGCGGGCTGGCCGAGGCTCGGGTCGACGCGCTGATCGCCCCGGCCGCATCGCCCGACCTTCGCAGCAGCGTCATCAATACCATGGCCGGCATCGATCCGGCCGCCTACCGGCTGGGCGCCGCGGCGGTGTGGCTGGCCGACCAGCGATCCCGGGTGCGTGACATTCGGTGTCCGACGCTTGTCATCTGCGGCAGCGAAGACCGGATCACGCCGCCGTCCCTCAGCGAGGATCTCAAGGACCGCATTCCGCAGGCGTCGCTGATCGAGATCGCCGGGGCGGGCCACCTAAGCAACGCGGAACAGCCCGCGATCTTCAACCGCGTGGTCGAAGCCTTCCTCGCCGGCTGCGAAGACCAGGCCGACCGGTGACCTTCGCCGCGTCGCGTATCCACCCGCGCTTGCTCGATGCCGGCCTTGCGCTCGGCGACAACCGGCTGGACGTGGCCGAGCGGCTGCTCAAGGCCCATCTCAAGGACGATCCATTCGAGGTGCGGGCCATCCGTAT
Organism: Sphingomonas sp. SP1; assembly: GCF_058313395.1. Lineage (NCBI taxonomy): Bacteria > Pseudomonadati > Pseudomonadota > Alphaproteobacteria > Sphingomonadales > Sphingomonadaceae > Sphingomonas > Sphingomonas sp. SP1. The sequence goes on from NZ_JBZFLC010000001.1 coordinate 362,118, forward strand.
GCTGGCCGAAGTGGCCGCCCGAATCGGACGGGCGCAGGATGCGGAAACGCTGCTCAGGCGGGCGCTGGAGATTGCGCCCGCCTTCACCCCCGCCCGGGCCAACCTCGCCTTGCTGCTGGGGCGTACCGGCCGCCCCGCCGAGGCGCTGCCGATCCTCGATGAATTGTTCGAGGCCGAACCCGACGACGTCGGCAATTTCAATCTCAAGGCGGCGACGCTCGGCCGGCTGGGCGACTTCGACGAAGCCATCGCCCTCTACGAAAAAGTGCTGGAGCGAACGCCCGCGCAGCCACGCGTCTGGCTGAGCCTTGGGCACATGCTGAAGACGGTCGGCCGTCAGTCTGATGGCATTGCGGCCTATCGCCGAGCCGTGGAATTGCGCCCGGCGCTGGGCGAAGGCTGGTGGAGCCTCGCCAATCTCAAGACGGTCCGTTTCTCGGACGAGGACGTCGCGGTGATGGAGCGGGAAACCGCCGAACCGACGGTCGGCGACGAGGACCTGTTTCATCTCCACTTCGCGCTCGGCAAGGCTCGCCACGACGCCGGGCAATATGACGAGGCGTTCCGCCATTACGCGAGGGCCAACACCCTCCGCCGGCGTTCGCTCCCTTACGATGCGGCCGGGATCTGCAAGGCCGTGGATCGAGCGACCGCCACTTATACGCCGCAACTTCTCGGCGCCGCGCAGGGCGGGGCCCCTGCCCCTGACCCGATTTTTATCGTCGGCATGCCGCGCGCCGGGTCGACGCTGGTCGAACAGATTCTCGCCAGCCACAGCCTGATCGAAGGAACCTCCGAACTGCCCGATCTGCCGGCGGTGGCTCGGACCATCCGGGGCTACCCATCATCGATTGCGGCGATGGGGCGAGCCGACCTTGCCGCGGCCGGCGACGACTATCTTCGGCGCTCGTCGGTCCAGCGCCGCACGAACCGCCCGCTGTTCATCGACAAGCTGCCCAACAACTGGCTGTATGTCCCGCTCATCGCGATGATCCTGCCCAATGCGAAAATCATCGACGCCCGGCGCCATCCGCTCGGCTGCTGCCTGGGCAACTATCGTCAGCATTTCGCGCGGGGCCAGGCGTTCAGCTACGACCTTGGGGACATGGGCCGCTTTTATGCCGACTATGTGCGATTGATGGACCATGTCGATCGGGTCCTGCCCGGCAAGGTCCACCGGGTTTTCTACGAGCGGATGGTCGAGGACACCGAGGCTGAGGTGCGGCGGCTGCTCGACTTCATAGGCGTCGACTTCGAGCCGGCGTGCCTCCACTTCCACAGGACCGAGCGGCCGGTCCGCACCGCGAGTTCGGAGCAGGTGCGCCAGCCGATCTATCGCGAGGCAACGGCCGAATGGCGGCATTACGAACCGCATCTGGCGCCGCTCAAACAAGCGCTCGGACCGGTTCTGGAGTCCTACCCCGCGACCTGATTGCAACGGTTGCGCAACAAAACCGGTAGTTTTGGTGGGTGCGCGTTGACAAGGTCCGCCACGTCTGACGCAATGCTGCTTCAGGCAAGTTTCCGGGGGGAAAGCGACTTATGTCAATCAGGGTCAAGATGCGTACGCTGGCTTTTGGCATGCTCGCAACCACGGCGCTCGCCGGGCCGGTCTGGGCCCAGAGCGCGACCTTACCGGCTGACCAGCCGGCACCGGGCAGCAGCGACACGCCGGCCCCGCCCAGGCAGCAGGCCGCGACCGATGGGCTGGAACCGGACACGACCGAGATCGTGGTCACTGCCACCAAGCGGGAGGAAAACCTTCAGGACGTCCCGGTGTCGATCCAGGCGATCGGTACCCGTCGCCTCGATCAGCTGAACATCTCGAACTTTGAGGACTACACCAAGCAATTGCCGTCCGTGTCGTTCCAGACGTCGCAGCCGGGATCGACCACCGTCTACATGCGCGGCGTCGCGACTGGCGGCGACGGCAATCACTCGGGCTCTTTCCCGTCGGTTGGCACCTATCTCGACGAACAGCCGGTCACCACCATCGGCGGAACGCTGGACGTCCACATCTATGACATCGCGCGGATCGAGAGCCTGGCGGGGCCCCAGGGCACGCTCTATGGCGCGTCCAGCCAGGCCGGCACCATCCGCATCATCACCAACAAGCCTGATCCCAACAGCTTCAACGGGCGCGTCGACGGCGAGATCAACAAGATCACCGGCGGTGACTGGGGCGGGGCACTGGAAGGCATGCTCAACGTGCCGATCACCGACCGGATCGCTGCCCGCGTGGTCGCCTTCTACCAGCGCGACGGTGGCTTCATCGACAATGTCCTGTCCAGCCGTACCTATTGCGGCGACCCGATCGTCGAGGACGGCGAAACGGTCGGCTGCGTCCGGAACGGCATCAGCGTCGACAATAGCGAATTTACCGAACAGAACTTCAACGACTATCGCGTCTACGGCGGGCGCGCCGCCTTGCAGATCGAGCTCGACGAGAATTGGACCGTCACTCCGACGATCATGCACCAGAACGGCAAGCTCGACGGCTATTATGGCGTGGACCCGGACCTCGGCAAACTGCGCGTCGACCGTTTCCGCGATGAGGTCAGCAAGGACAAATGGACCCAGGCTGCGCTGACGGTTGAAGGCAAGCTGTTCAATTTCGACGTCACTTACGCCGGCGCCTATCTGAAGCGGCCCACCTACAGCGACACGGATTACACGGATTACGCCGATGCCTACGACACCGCTTATGAAGGCGACGGCGGGCTCGCCAACTATTTCTATTTCCAAGATGCGGCCGGGAACACGATCGATCCTCGCCAGTACATCATCGGCACCAACGACTTCCGCAAGATGAGCCACGAGCTGCGCTTTGCCTCCCCGCAGGACAAGCGGTTCCGGGTGATCGCGGGCGCCTTCTACAGCAAGCAGACCAACGACATCTTCCAGGATTACCGGGTCGACGGGCTTGCGCCCAACCTGTCGGTCAATGGTCGGCCCGGCACGCTGTGGCTCACCAAACAGGAGCGCAAGGACAAGGATTATGCGCTCTTCGGCGAGGCGAGCTTCGATCTCACGCCGCAGATCACGCTGACGGCGGGCGGTCGCTTGTATCGCTACAACAATTCGCTGTTCGGCTTTGCCGGGTTCGGCAAGAACCCGCTGTTCACCGAGGATTTCGGTTTCCCGCCGCCGCCCAACGGCGCGGGCGGCTCGTCCGGCCTCCGGCGGTGCCTGACCGTCAATGGCGAGGCGCTGCTCGACGATGAAACGTCGGAACTGGCGCCCGGTGGACTGGATGGCACGCCCTGCACCAACGTGGGCCAGGTGGTCGACGGTCGGGCGGTGCCCAAGAAGACCAAGGGCAATGGTTTCATCCACCGGCTGAACGGCCAGTACAAACCGAACGACGACCTGATGTTCTACGCCACCTGGTCACGCGGTTTCCGGCCGGGCGGCATCAACCGTCAGCCGCTTGCCCCCGACTATGATCCCGACTTCCTCACCAACTATGAGTTGGGGTGGAAAACCAGTTTCGGACGGGTGCGCTGGAATGGTGCCATCTACCGGCAACGTTGGGAGAAATTCCAGTTCAGCTTCCTTGGCCTCAACAGCCTGACCGTGATCCAGAACGGTCGCGACGCGGTCATCAACGGCGCCGAAACCGACGTCAGCTATGTCGCCGGCGGCCTCACCCTCAACGCCGCCCTGGCGTATACGGACGCCCGGACGAAGGGGAACATCTGCAATTTCTCCGAGGGCAACAGCCAGTGCAACGGGCTGGACGACGATGGGGAGGACGATTTCGTCGTGACTCCGTCCGGAACCCGCCTGCCGGTTACGCCCAAGTGGAAGGGCGCAGTGAACGCGCGCTACTCCTGGCCGATGGCAGCGGGCCGCGCGCACGTGCAGGGCGGCGTAAGTTTTCAGACCAGCGCCGCGGCCGACATCCGCCGGAACATCGGGGATTCGGAAAACGTCATCAATCCGAACAATTACCTTGGCCGGCTGAAGGGCCGCTCCCTGTTCGACCTCGCCGCCGGTTACGATTGGGATACCTACAGCGTGCAGCTGTTCGCGACCAACCTGTTCAACAACAAAACTCAACTGTCGCGCGGCGTCGTGTGCAGCATCTGCGAACGGACACTGATTACCCCGGGCCGGCCACAAACCTTTGGATTGAGGCTCGGTACCAAGTTCTAAGCCAATCTGTTGAATGCGCGAGAAGGGAGTGGGCTTGCCCGCTCCCTTTTTCATTGCGGTCCGGCTTCGCGCCTCGCTAGGCTCGCCAGCATGCGCATTGCGGTCATCGGCGGCGGTCCGGCCGGGCTTTACTTCGCCATTTCGATGAAGCTGCGATCGCCCGAGCACCAAATCACCGTCTTCGAGCGTAACCCGGAGGGCGTCACCTTCGGCTGGGGCGTGGTCTTTTCTGATCAGACACTGGAACAGCTGCAGCGCAACGATCCCGTGTCCGCTGCCCGGATCGCCGGTGAATTCGCCCACTGGGACGACATCGAGGTGCATTTCCGGGGCGAAGCCGTGCGCACCAGCGGCCACGGCTTCATTGGAATCGGGCGCAAGCGCCTGCTGGAGATTCTCCATGCCCGTGCCCGGGAGCTGGGGGTGGACCTGCGGTTCGAAGCGGATGTGGAGAAGCTTCCGCAAGGTCACGACCTGGTCATTGCCGGCGACGGCATCAACAGCCGGGTCCGCGAGGCATATCGTGAAGAATTCGGCGTCGAGGTTGACGTTCGCACCAACAAGTTCGTGTGGCTCGGCACACCACGGCAATTCGACGCCTTCACCTTCGCTTTCGAAGAAACGGAGGCCGGGTGGATCTGGGCCCATGCCTACCGGTTCGATGCCGAGCGCTCGACCTTCATCGTGGAATGTTCGGAGGAAACCTGGCGCGGTCTTGGCTTCGATCGAATGGAGCAGGCCGAGGCGATTGCGGCGTGCGAGCGGATCTTCGCCCGTCACCTGCAGGGCGCACCGCTGCTGAGCAACGCCACGCATCTCCGCGGGTCGGCGGCCTGGCTCAACTTCCGCCGGATCAGCTGCGCTCGCTGGCACCAAGGCAATCTCGTCCTGCTGGGCGATGCGGCGCACACCGCACATTTCTCGATCGGTTCGGGGACCAAGCTTGCGCTCGAGGATGCGATCAAGCTGGCTGAGGTGCTCAATCGTCCGGGTCTCCCACAGGATGCTGCGCTGGAGGAATATCAGGCGGAACGGTCCGTCGAAGTGCTGAAGCTGACCAACAGCGCACGCAATTCCACCGAATGGTTCGAGACGCTGGGACGCTATCTTCACTTCGAACCGCTGCAATTCGCTTATTCCCTGCTCACTCGCTCGCAGCGGATCAGCCACGACAATTTGCGGCTGCGCGACGCCGAGTGGCTGGGGCAGTTGGAACGGTGGTTCTGGCGGGAAGCCGGAGAGGATCGCAGCGCCCCGCCCATGTTCGCGCCCTACCGCCTTCGCGACATGGCAGTGTCCAACCGCATCGCGGTATCGCCGATGGCGACCTATTCCGCGGTCGACGGCGTGCCGACGGACTTTCATCTGGTCCACTACGGGGCCCGGGCGCAGGGCGGGGCCGGACTGCTGTTCACGGAGATGACCTGTATTTCGCCGACCGGCCGGATCACCCCCGGTTGTACCGGTTTGTGGAATGACCAGCAGTCTGACGCCTGGACGCGCATCGTGCGTTTCGTTCATGCGAACAGCGCGGCCAGGATTTGCCTTCAGCTCGGCCATTCGGGCGGCAAGGGCAGCACGCGGGTCGGCTGGGAAGGCATGGACCAGCCGCTGGACACCGGCAACTGGCCGCTCATCGCCGCCTCGGACGTGCCGTGGTCGGCGGCCAACCAGCGTCCGACCCCCATGACCCGGGCCGACATGGACGAAGTGCTGGGCCAGTTCGTCGCGTCGACCCGCCGAGCGATCGCCGTCGGCTTCGACATGGTCGAGCTGCACGCCGCCCATGGTTATCTGCTGTCGAGCTTCATCACCCCGCTCCAGAACCGACGCACGGACGAATATGGCGGCAGCCTTGGGAACCGGTTGCGCTTCCCGCTGGAGGTCTTCCGCGCGATGCGCGAGGTGTGGCCAGCGCAGAAGCCGATGTCCGTCCGCATCTCCGCCACCGACTGGGCCGGAGAGGATGGGGTAACGCCCGCCGAGGGGGTCGAGATCGCCCGCGCCTTCGCCGATGCCGGGGCCGACCTGATCGACGTCTCCGCGGGTCAGACCTGGGCCGACGCGCGCCCGGTTTACGGCCGCATGTTTCAGACGCCCTTTGCCGACCGACTTCGCAACGAGGGGCGGGTGGCGACAATGGCGGTCGGCAATATCAGCGACTGGGATCAGGCGAACTCGATCCTTGCCGCCGGACGCGCCGACCTGATCGCGATCGGTCGGCCGCACCTGATCGACCCGATGTGGACGCTGCGTGCCGCCGCCGCGCAAAATTACCGCGATGCCGTCTGTCCGCCGCCCTATCTCAATGGACTTGCCCAGCTTGCCCGGCTGATGGAACGCGAGCGGGCTGGAACAAATGATACGGCTCGCTAGATGATGTCCAAGACCATGCCGTACGCGATCGACCGTCGAGACCGGGCAAAGGCGATGGCGCTGGTGATTGCGCTGCACATCGGGCTGGGCGCCGCGCTTGTCTTCGGCCTTGCGGGCGGCAAGGTCCGGGACGCGGCGGAACGGCTGGCGACCTTCGACATACCGCAGCCGATCGCGCCGGTTGAGGAGCCGCCGCCCCAACCGCTCGATGAGGGAGCCCGTGACGACGCCGGCGCGCCAGACCTTCGCGCGCGCCCGGCGGAGGTCGTCGCGCCAAAACCCGTGCGGCCGCTGCCCGTCCCCTCGCCTGTTCGCACGAGCGACGAGCGGGCGCCGGTGTCCGGCTCGGATACAAGCGCCGGCGCTGCCGCGGTGCGTGGCCCCGGCCGCGGAGCCGGCGGTTCAGGAACGGGTTTCGGTGGCGGCGGGACCGGCGGCGACGGCGTGGGCGCGGGCGGCGGGCTAAGCAATCAGGCGCGTCTGGTTGGCGGCAACCGCGCGCGACTACCCTCCTCCTTCTTCTACGAGGTCGGGGTGCCGCGCGGCGAGGCGTCGCTGATGCTGACCGTGGAGCCGACCGGGCGCGTGTCGATGTGCCGGGTCACCGCCAGCAGCGGCAGTGGCGTCCTGGACGCCGAGTTGTGCCGGATCATGCTCGCCAACAGCCGGTGGGAGCCTGCGCGGGACCGGGCCGGCCGGCCGGTCACGGTGCAGGTCGGCTACACCTCGACCTGGGATCGCTGAGCCCGAGATATCTCGTCGGTTCCAAGCCGCCAAAACGAAACGTGCCGGCCGCACTCGGCGACCGGCACGCTCTCCTGCTCTCGCGCGAACGAGAGCAGGTTAGGCGTATGAGCGCTTAGCCGCGCTCGCCGCTCCGGACCGGAGCCGAGTAGGTCGGCTGCGTGCTCGTGTTGGCCGGGGCACCCTGATAGTACTGGCCATTCTGGGTGTAGCCGTCCACGCGACCATCACCGTCGCGGTCGGTCCACACGGCGCCAACCAGGCCACCGACCACCGCACCGGCGATCGCACCCTCGAGGATGCCGACGCCCGGGATCAGCGCACCAGCGCCCGCACCCACGGCGGCACCGATGCCGGCGCCAGTCGCGACACGCCCCAGGGTCGAATCATAGCCCTGCGGCTGGCCTTCGTAATACTGGCCGTTCTGGACATAGCCGTCGGCATAGCCGTCGTTGTTGCGGTCGGCCCAGACGGCGCCGGCGATACCGCCGATGGCCGCACCAACAGCTGCACCGGCGATCGGGCTGACACCCGGAACGACGGCACCGACGGCAGCGCCGCCCAGACCGCCAACCGCGGCGCCCGTGGCGGCGTCGGCAAGCGTGTCGTTGTTGGTCGTGGTGCAGGCACCGAGCGAGATGGAGCTGGCCAGCATGATGGCCATTGCAGTCTTTTTCATTATTGCCTTCTCCCGATGGTTGAACGGCAGACCCTGTTCTCCGTCGGCCAGCGAAAGCACAGCCTTGGAAGCAAGTCAGCGCCCCATGAACGCCACTTCGCAGCGAGGGTTCCGGAGGAGAAACAATTCGCTTTGCACCCCAACTTACTCAAGCGAGCTAAGTCCTTGATTAATGGCACAAAGGCCTCCCACGCTAACGTCAGGTCGACGAACTGAAGCGGCGAAGCGTTCGGAAAGGTGGTGCGTGTGCCGACCGAGAGGGCGAATTGGAACAGAAGGTCATTCCCTCCTGCCTGCTTGGGGACATGTGGTCGAGAAGCCGTCGCTCTCCCGCGGTCGCCCTACCTCAGTAGGCACTCTTCACACGGCTCAAAGCGACGCCGCGCTCTTCCAAAGCATATAGGCAGCAACGACGAAGATCAGCGCTGCGAAAACCGTGGTAAGCTGGCCTGCACCCGACAGACGCTTGGCGGCACGCGCGCCTAAGGCGCTGCCCAATATGCCGCCGCCGATGAATGCGCTCGCAAGCAGCCAGTCGACGAGCCCCGAGACCGCGTAATTGAATGCAGTTGTCAGGCCGAAGGCCGTGACGGCCACCAAACTGGTACCCACGGCATTGATCATCGCCATGTCGGTGGAGGCGACGAGGCCCGGGACGATCAGAAAACCGCCCCCGATCCCAAAAAACCCCGAAAAGGCACCTGTGCCCAGACCGTAACCAAGCACCTTGGGCGCGTTTGTCCGGTCGCATTGAGCGCCCGCTGTTCCTTCATGCCGGCGGCGCCGAAGCATGAGAAACCCGACCAGGATCATCTTCAGCGCAAAGAGGAATAGCAGGCGCTGGCCGTCGAAGACCTTCCCAAAGGTGGACCCTGCAAAGGCTCCCAGCACACCAGCCGCCGCGTACATCAGTCCGCAGCGCCAGCGGACATTGCCGGCCCGGGCATGGTTCATCAGGCCCATTGCGGCGTTGACCGCCACTGCCAGCGCACTGGTGCCGATCGCCACGTGCGGGCTCCTGACCCCAACTAGGTAGACCATGAGCGGAACGGCAAGGATCGAACCCCCGCCGCCCACCAGGCCAAGCGAGAAACCGACCAGGGCGCCAGAGAAGGCACCGAGCAGATACTGCAGGGGCTCCAGCATGATGTCAGTGCATCCGGGCCAAGGGCTTCGGGCGGGCCAGCCATTCGTGACCCTTCAGCATGCCGGACCAATAAAGGGGTGGCAGCAGGTCCTTCTTCAACAGCCATGCCAGGCGCGACGGCTTGGTCTCGTCGATCAGCCAAGTCGGGAAGGTCGGCTGGAGGACGCCACCATAGCCGAACTCGGCCAAGATGATCTTACCCTTCTCGACCGTGAGCGGGCAGCTGCCGTACCCGTCATAACCAACCTCCGGAGGCTGGTTGTCGAGCATTCGAAGGGCGTTCACCGCAACAACCGGAGCCTGCTTGCGCACCGCTGCCGCAGTTTTCGCGTTCGGCATGCCCCCCGCATCACCCAAGGCGAATACGTTCGGGTAACGCTTGTGCTGCAGTGTTACCTGGTCGACGTCGACATAGCCGGCGCTATCCCCAAGCGGACTATCTGCGACGACCGCACAGCTCCTCTGCGGTGGAGTGACGTGCAGCATGTCGAACTCGCGGGTGATCTGGCCACCCGCTGATGCAAAGGTCGCTGTCTTGGCGGGCCCGTCGACAGCCACCAGGTTGCTGGCGAGATTGAGGTCGATGCCATAGCGCCGGACAGTCTTTTCCAGTCCCGGAACATAGTCCTTCACGCCGAACAGCACGGCACCGGCGGAGTGGAATTCCACGTTGATCGCCCCAAGCGAGCCTGCAGTCTCCCAGTGGCTGCAGGAGAGGTACATCGCTTTCTGTGGCGCGCCTGCGCACTTGATGGGCATCGGTGGCTGCGTGAACAGCGCCGTACCAGACCTCAGCTGCTGGACCAGTTCCCATGTGTACGGGGCCAAGTCCGCGCGGTAGTTGGAGGTGACGCCGTTCTGACCGAGGGTCTCCGCAAGCCCCTCGACCGCATTGAAATCGAGGTGGTTACCGGTCGCCACCACGAGCAGGCGGTAGGTTATCTGCTGCCCATTCTCCAGGTCGACCGCATTGTTGTCCGGATCGAAGCTGCGAGCAGCTGTCTTCAGCCAGGTGACGCCTCGCGGAATGACGTCGGCCATTCTCCTGCGGACGTCCGCGATTGAGAAGACCCCTGCGCCAACAAGCGTATAGCCGGGCTGATAATCGTGAACGTCGCGAGGTTCGACAATCGCGATGTCGAGACCAGGTCGTCGCTTCAGCATCGAGGCGGCGGCTGCAATGCCAGCAGCCCCCCGCCGACGATGACGACGTCATGCCTGGCCATGGGCGTTTTCCTTATCGGCCGCGCTGGCCTCCAGCAGCGTCCGGAAAGGCTGAAGGTCGAAGCCTTCCTTGGCCGCGATGGAGATGCGTTCGTCGACGGTAAGGTTGCCTTGGTTCGCCAAGGCCCACAGCAGGGTCGATCGCGTGCCGGTTCGGCAGAATGCGGCAATGGGCTTGGGCAGGCGCTCGAGCGCGTCCCGGAAGACTTTCACATCCTGCTCACTGATCTTGCTGGCAACGACCGGAATCTGGATTGCTTCCATTCCGTTCGCGGTCGCGGCGGCCTTGAGCTCGGCCCAGTCCGGCTGATCAGGGGTCTCCCCTTCCGGCCGATTGCCGATGATCGCGCGAAAGCCGCGTTTGGCAAGTTCGCTGACCTCTTCCGCCGTGGGCTGCGAAAGGGCGGTGACATTCGGGGTGAGGACGGCAAGCTTCACGTCAGGCTCCTAAGGTTTGAGAGCGAAATACGCGTTCCGGAACGAGCCGGTGGAGGGCCATGCCCGCGAGCATGGCGAGGACGAACGGAAGGACGCTGAGCGGCGCCAGCGCGAACGATGCGACCGCCGGCCCGGGGCACAGGCCCGCAAGGCCCCAGCCGATGCCGAACAACGCCGCGCCGGCGACGAGCCGGGCGTCGAAGTCGCTGCGGTCAGGGAGCGAAAAGCGCTCGCCGAACAGCGGGCGGCTCATGCGCTCTCGGAAGCGCCAGGCGACCGCCATGACGATCAGCGCTCCGCCCATGACGAAGGCCAGGGTCGGGTCCCAGCGTCCGAACAGGTCGAGGAAGCCGCGGACCCGCGCCGGGTCGGTCATGCCGCCGATCGTCAGCCCGGCCCCGAACAGGGCGCCGGAGACAAGCGGCGGCAGGACCCTACGAATCAGACCCTGCTGCACGTGTTCATCCCCAGCAGGCGATACAACGGGCAGAAGCTGACAAGGCTGGTGGCGATGAACACCGCCGCCACGACAGAGGCGACGATCGCCCAGGTACCGGTGATCTGACCGGTGATGACCAGCACAGCCAGCACCACCGCGATCACGGTCCGGATCATTCGGTCCGGCATGCCCATGTTGCGAGTCATAGTGGTTCTCCTGTCCTTGCCACTCATCCCAACGCGACGTGCGAAAGGCCGACGGTGGCAATGCCGGCCAGCATGAAGGTTGCCGTTGCGACCAATGAGCGGCCGGACAACCGACTGACGCCGCAAACACCATGACCGCTGGTGCAGCCGCTACCCAGGCGCGTCCCGAAGCCGACCAGCAATCCCGCGATCACCAGAACCGGCCACGAAGCGAACTGCGCTTCGGGCAGGCCGAGCAGCAGGGCGACCGCCAGAGCACCCAGCGGGAGTCCGATCAGGAACCCCCATGCACTGGTCATCGCCATGTCGCCGCTGCCGAGGCCGGTCGCCTTGGCAGCGATGCCCGACACGCCGGCGATGCGCCCAGCGCCAAGCAGCATCAGTGCTGCGGCGAGGCCGATCAGCACGCCGCCGATCAGGCCTTGTCCCGGTTGGGCAGTTGCGAAAACTTCGCTCACAGCTGATTCACCGGCAGCTTGAGGTAGCTGACCCCATTCTCGTCCGGCTCCGGCAGGTGCCCGCCGCGCATGTTCACCTGCAGCGAAGGCAGAATCAGCTTGGGCATGGACAGGGTCGCGTCGCGCTGTGTGCGCATGGCGACGAAATCGTCCTCGCTGACACCCTCATGGATGTGAACGTTGCCGGTGCGCTCGGCCAGCATGGTCGTCTCCCACACATACTCGTCGCGGTTCGGCGCCTTGTAGTCGTGGCACAGAAACACCCGCGTTTGGTCCGGCAACTGCATCAGCCGCCGGACCGACCGATACAGGTGACGCGCGTCGCCTCCGGGGAAGTCGGCGCGGGCGGAGCCGTAGTCGGGCATGAACATGGTGTCGCCGACGAACGCCGCATCGCCGATGACGTAGGCCATGTCGGCTGGCGTGTGGCCGGGCACATGCAGTGCAAGCAGCGAAATGTCGCCGATCGTCAGTGTGTCGCCGTCTTCCAGCAGCCGGTCGAATTGCGATCCGTCGCGGGCGAACTCGGTGCCTTCGTTGAATATCTTGCCGAACACACCCTGGACGGTGACGATCTCCCGCCCAATAGCCATCTTTCCGCCGAGCTTCTCCTGCAAATACGGTGCCGCCGACAGGTGGTCGGCATGGGCGTGGGTCTCGAGGATCCACTCCACGGTCAGTCCCTGCTCCTGGACATAGGCGACGATCTGGTCAGCCGAATCGAAGCTGGTGCGACCGGACGGCTGATCAAAGTTCCAGACGCTGTCGATGATCGCGGCCTGCTTCGTAGCGGGATCGCTCACCACGTAGCTGGCAGTGAAGGTTGGCTCGTCGAAGAACGCCTTAACCTGCGGGGCACGGATTACCCCGCGAAGCGAGGCCTCCACCTGCGCGATCGCGGCGTTGAGATTGGCGTCGGCGGGGTAGGTAATGCTTGTCATTCGTCAGTTCCTGCGGTTGCGCCTTCGCGGCCGAGTTCGGGACAGAAAAGGTCGTGGAGGAGCGCCAGCAGCTGCGCGGCCTTGGGATCGCACACTCGGTAAAAGACGGTCTGCGCCTCCTTCCGCGTCGCGACCAAACCCTCTTCGCGCAGCTTGGCGAGGTGCTGGGACAGGGCGGACTGTCCAAGTTCCACACGGCCCTGCAACTGGCCGACAGACAGCTCTCCGCTCTCCGCAAGATGGCAAAGCACCAGCAGGCGGACTTCATTGGCCATAACCTTCAGCAATCCGACGGCGGCCTCAGCCTGTTCGCGGAACTCGATGGTCAGATCAGTTTGCAATTGCTTTTCCATAAGCGGTTTCTTATTTAGTATCTTCTGATGTACGGTCAAGAGCCTGATTGGTGATATTTGAGTGGGTATGCCCTCCCGACCTTACCGACATGTGCCGCAGACCCGGCCCCTCGCATCGTCAAATACGACCGCGAAAGCGCGGGCGGCCCTCTCTCGTCCCTGAGGGACCCAGTCGGGTCGAGAAAGAAGCACTCGCTTGCTAAGCTTTCGTGGAGGAAACCACGAACGGTGGTCGCATCAAATCGTCGTAGCCGAGCGCCTACCGCCGGGCACCGTGCTCCGGGCCGCCGGAGCGGACGAAGCTTACCCCCCTGAGGATTGGGAAAACGCTGGACATAAGCTTCAAGAGCAAGCCACCCAGGAGACACGCCAGCACGGCAAGCAGTATCACCGTCCCGCCTGGTAGCGACGCGGCCCATCGGTCCATTGGAACTGGTCGCCGGACCGCCGACTTCACAGCAGCTCGACGCACCTCCTTCGCCCCCTCAGCCGGTCTGCGTGTTCCTTCGCTGTCCGTCGATGAAGCGAACGCGGTCGGCGTCTCGTTCGGCGAACCTCCGCTCTCCGCTTGGACAAGCGCCGTCGTGAACCGAACTCGATATGCTCTCCGGCCGTCAGACACCACACCACTGATGACCGACGGGGGCCGTCCCAATGCGGTCGCGGTCAGGAGGCTCCCATTCTCACCAAGTCCGACACGGGTCGTGAATGCATCGAGAAAGCCGTTGCTGTCGGGGAAGAAGCGGGCGCGCCTCGGATCGAGGCGGACTCCGGCTGGCACGGCCAGTCTCACCTTTGGCCCCTCGATCACATAGCTGCCGCTCGCCAGAATCCTTCGGGGCATTTCAGCCTGCGCTCGCCGGATCATCGCCGCGTCGCTACCAGCCGTGCCCTCGCCAGCGGTCAGTTCGATCTCAATTGTCGCTTTCCCTGGAACGCATAATGAGTCCGAACAGGCGAGCCAATTCAGCGATGCCTTGATTGGCAGCTTTGATCCGGGCGCGGTCGACGCCGGAATGCGGACCGAGGAAAGCAGCACATGCTCGCCTGCATGGACATAGCTGTTGATCCCGGCGACCCGGAGGATCGTGGGCGCGGGGTGCCGCAAGGGGCCGAACTGGAAACCTGCCGGAGCGGCCCATTCGACCTTTGGCGCGAGGCCGCTGTCCCCGGGATTGGTCCAGTAGCCGTGCCACCCCGCCTGGGGCCGGAAGCGAACACCCAGGGTGATCGTGCTTCCGGGCCTGGGCTCCTCCATGCTCGTCATTAGCGACGCCGCAATGCGCTGACTTCGCGCCTGAGCTGGTGCAGGCCAGAGCAGCAATGCTAGGGGGGTCAACAGCAGCCGCATTCTCGCCTCAGATGCCTTCCGGCTTCAGAGGGATGATCGCCTTGGGTCCGTTCGCCTTGCGCGCATCTGCCACGGCCTTTTGCAGGCCGGCGAGGTCCATGCCGCCCGCGTAAAGCGTGTTGCCGATGATGAAGCCCGGAGTGCCGTCGAGCCCAAGCTGCATCGCCTGCTGATCATTACGCTCCAACAGTGCTTCGACGTCGGCGCTGCGGCCCTCGAGGTCGGCTTCCAGCTTCGCCCAGTTCACGCCGGCCTTTGCCGCGGCCGCTCTCATCGACTGCTCGGTGAGCGGCCTCGGCGCCTTCATCAGCGCTTCGTGAAACGCGGCGTGCTTGTCCTGCCACTGGCTCGCAATGGCCAGGCGCGGCGCAGGCGCTTCTCCAGCTGTTGGAAAGTAGCAGTGTGGATGGCTTGTCCCCGCCGACCTACCGGACCGGCGAACTGCGCCAGCTCGCTGCCGAAACCTTCGCGGACTCTCGCCGCGACCGCCGACCGATGGACATCGCTTTGTCGCAAGCGTTTGTGCGCTTCGCCTCCGACCTTGTCCAAGTCGGCGACACGGGGGTCGCATACGTCGACCCGGCTGCCCGCCCACGCGCGGTCCGCCCGACGATCCTTCTCCTGCGTGCGAGCGAAAGCGGGTCAGTCCAGACCTTCATTGAAACGCTGGCTTGGATGAACCCGATCTATGCTCAACTTCGGCGCGAATTGATCGCCGGTAATCTCGACCCGAGACGGCGGGCACTGGTTGCGCTCAACCTGCAGCGCGCCCAGGCGCTCCCCCGGGGTCCAGCCCGGTACATCCTCGTCAATATTCCCTCTGCGCGCCTGGAGGTGCGTGAAGGGGATCGCATTCTTGAAAGCATGAAAGTGGTCGTTGGATCGAAGCACAGCCAGACACCGGTCATGGCCGGCATGATGCGGTACGCCATCCAGAACCCCTCGTGGCATATTCCAACGGACATCACTCGCGAGAAAGTCGCGCCACGGGTCCTGAAGGGCGGCGGGGCCTATCTCCGGTCGAAGAATTATGAAGTGCTGTCCGACTTCTCCATGAACGCAAAGATCCTCGACCCCGCCACAGTCGATTGGGTCGCGGTCGTCCAAGGCAAGGTCGAAGCCTATATTCGGCAGAAGCCGGGACCGACCAGCGGACTCGGCAAGATCGTCTTCAAGTTTCCCAACGAGATGGGCATCTACCTGCACGACACTCCCGGACGGGCGCTATTCGAGCAGGACGATCGCCTGGCCAGTGCGGGCTGCGTCCGATTGGAGGACGCCGAAGGCTTGTCACGGCTCGTTCTAGGCAACGCCATCAATCATACAGCTACGGAAACTGACAAGTACATCCCGCTCCCACGACCCGTTCCGGTCTACTTGACCTATCTCACCGCCATGCCCTCCGAGAAGCAGGTCGTCGAGCACAAAGACATCTATAACAAGGACCGTTTGTCCTTCGCCAGTTGAAGGCGGGTGCTGGGATGATCAGCAAAGCCATTGTGCAGCCGTCAGTGTTTGCCCCAATGGGCTGGGGCAACAGGTCGAAGTCCACGCACGTCAATTGTTATAAGTTCGAAAAATCGCGCCCACCCCAGCGCTACCAGCAGCCTGCCGGGAAACTAAGCTACCGGGTTGCCCAACGCTTACCCTAATGACCCAGGCAGGGTCAGAGACGACGCGCCACTGCCTAATCGGTCGCGAGTCCTCCAAAGACGCCCGGGCGTCTATCTGCTTTGATACTTTCGTTAAGTACGAACCCGCGGGTTCGACTAAACCCCCCGGCAAGCCCCCCCCAACGCTTCGCATTGAAAGATCGTTGGCGGGGCCCATGATAAGGCGGCACTGCCACGGAGAAACCCGTTGTGCCTTCAGCGGATGCTGGAAGCGCAAGCAAGATAAGGAATGGCGGAGACGGAGGGATTCGAACCCTCGGTACGGGAATCCCCCGTACGGCGGTTTAGCAAACCGCTGGTTTCAGCCACTCACCCACGTCTCCGGATGCGGCAAGGATGCGAGCCTATAGGGGGCCTCGATCGATCCATCAACGCCCAACCTGCATATCGCCCTCAAGCGCGTGCCTTCGATGCTCTGCGATACGCACTAGTAAGCAGCCTGCGCCGCCGCTTGGACTGACGGAAAGCGCTTCCACAAGCTTCAAACGGATGCGGCTCGGCGGCAACGAACGCTTATGCACCCCTGAGATTTTGTGTCGGCAAGCCGACATAGATACGGCCCTAAGTCCTTGTAATCTTTGCTATTGCATCCGATCGGAACGATGGCGTAATGCTTGCGCCTGGCAGGCCCCGACGGGAGGGGTGCGGTTGAAAACACCTGCCGCTGTATTTCCGTGAAGGGGCACATGGATCTTCCGATCGACACCTTGCCTGACAGCCTGTCTGTTGATGTGGTCGAGCTGGGATTTGCCGGCAATCGATTGCTTGCGACGTTGACGGACGCCGATCGTGACCTGCTCCGTCCGCATATGGAGACGGTCGAATTCGTTCCCGGCGACCACATCATGCGCTCAGGCGACGTAGTGGACCGGACGCTGTTTCCCGTCGACGATCTGACCGTGTCGATGATCGTGGAGCTTACGGGCGGCCGCTCGGTCGAGGTTGCATCGATCGGCAAGGAAGGCGCGATCGGTGGGATCGTCAGCTGCGGCTCGGCCCCGGCTTTCACCAATGTTGCCGTGCAGATCCCCGGCAGGGCGGTGGCCGTCCCGATGGAAGTGCTGGAATCGGCCAAGCAGTCGAGCCCGCACCTGAAGAACCTGTTCTGCCGTTATTCGGATTTCCTGCTCGCTCAGGTCATGCAGTCGGTCGCCTGCAATTCCTTTCATTCGATCGAGGCGCGCGCGGCCCGCTGGCTGCTGCACGCGTCCGACCGGGTCGAGGGCGAGCGCCTGCCGTTCACGCAGGAAAGCCTGGCCGGCCTGCTGGGTGTTCAGCGCACCACCGTCAATGCGGTTGCTCGCCTGCTGCAGGAACAGGGTCTCATCTCCTATCGCCGCGGCGCCATTCAGGTGCGCGATCGCAAGGGCCTGACCCGGGTTGCATGCGAATGTTACCGATCAGTCGAGGATCATTTCGCCGCAGTACTCGGCTCCGATCGCCGCGGAGGTTTCGGCTAGGCGATCATTCTCCAGCGCAGCGCAGCGCCGGCGTGGAACGGGGCGAGCGCGGAACCGGCGGCGGGAATCCACTCGGGCACGATGGATGTCGCGTATTCCAGTGTCACCATATCCTCGTTCAGCGGCAGGCCGTAGAAACGCGGCCCGTTCTCGCTGGCGAAGGCCTCGAACCGATCAAGTGCTCCCTCCTCCTCGAACACCTGAAGATAGGATTCGAGTGCATAGGGCGCATTGAAGATACCCGCGCAGCCGCAACCCGATTCCTTGGCTTCGCGCACATGCGGGGCGCTGTCCGTGCCGAGAAAGAACTTGGGACTGCCAGAGGTCGCGGCGGCTCGGACCGCCAGGCGGTGGCGTTCGCGCTTGGCGACCGGCAGGCAATAGGCATGCGGGCGCAGACCGCCGGCGAAGATGGCGTTACGATTGATCACGAGATGCTGCGGCGTGACCGTGGCCGCGATCCGGTCGCGTCCGTCCGTTACGAACTGGGCCGCTTCGGCGGTGGTGATGTGCTCGAACACGATACGCAATTCGGGAAAGTCGCTCATCAAGGGGGCAAGCACGCGCTCAATGAAGACCGCCTCCCGGTCGAAGATGTCGACCGACGGATCGGTCACTTCGCCGTGGACCAGCAGGGGCATGCCGATTTTTTGCATCCGCTCCAGCGCGGGCGCGATGTTGGAAACGTCGGTGACCCCGCTGGCCGAGTTGGTGGTCGCGCCCGCCGGGTAAAGCTTGGCCGCCACCCACACACCCTCAGTATGGCCGCGTTGCAGCTCGTCGGGCGACGCCTGGTCGGTCAAATAGCAGGTCATCAGCGGCGTGAAGCCAGGACCAGCCGCCGCCTCGATCCGAGTGCGATAGGCCGCGGCGGCGGCGACGGTCGTCACCGGCGGCGAAAGATTCGGCATGACGATCGCGCGCGCGAATTGCCGCGCCGAATAGGGCGCCACTGCGCGCAGCATGTCGCCGTCACGTAGGTGGAGGTGCCAGTCGTCCGGACGGCGGATGGTGATGCTTTGCGTTTCCACGGTGCCGCTCTTAGCTAAGCCCCATGCCTGGAACCACCCTCACCGATCGCTCAGTCCTTCGCTTGTCAGGGGAGGACGTACGGGGCTTCCTTCAGGGGCTGGTCACCAGCGACGTGTCCGGTGCGCTGCCGGTATGGACCGGGTTGCTGACGCCCCAGGGCAAATGTCTGTTCGACTTTCTGGTCTGGGCGGATGGCGACGACCTGCTGATCGACTGCGAGCGAGATGCGGCGGATGATCTTACCAAACGCCTGAGTTTGTACCGCCTGCGCCGCCCGATCACGATCGAGCGCGAGACCGGCCTGAGTTCGCATTGGACGATCGTCGGCAGTTTCGGGGAATCCGATCCGCGGCTGGCAGAACTGGGCCAGCGCTGGCTCGCTCCAGCGGCCGGCGAAGACAGTGCCGACGATTCGTGGCGCGTTCACCGGCTGTCGCTTGGCGTCTGCGAAGGCCGCACCGAACTGGGCGATTTGCTCTGGCTAGAATGCAACGCGGGCGAACTGGGCGGGGTCAGCTTCACCAAGGGATGTTTCGTCGGGCAGGAAAATACCGCGCGGATGAACTGGCGGCAGAAGATCAATCGTCGACTGGTGGTGGTGCCAGCGGCCGGGCCGAGCCCGCGGACCAGGGTATACTATTCCGATCTCGGGCTGGCCGTGGAGCATCGTCGGGTCGATGACCTGGCCGGTCTCAAGCTTCCGGAGTGGCTCGCGGGCGCGCTCTGACCATCCGCCACAGCGCGAACAGGCCAATGCCGGCCCAGACGACGTTGAGCGCCGCCGACGGAATGGCCCCGTTCCATCCCGAATTGACGATGAAGCCCACCGCTCCAATTACGTTCATGGCCTGATAGGCGATGCTGCGCGCGCTGAGTTTCCCGGCCGTCAGCAATGCGTAGGCGCCCAGAATCAGTGCAGCCGCGATCCAGCCGATGATCTCGACCGCGACGTTCATCATGACATCAGCTGCTCGAGAACCGGCCAAAGCTGCGGGACGCCGTCCGCACCGCCCGTCGTATCCACCCGTGCGACCGGCACCTTGCGCTTCGTGGCGAACCGTTCCGCCATGTCGCGCCCGGACTGGTCGGTCAGCAGGTAATCATCAGAGCGATTAAGGGCGTGTGGTCGCTTGGTCTTCCGTAACCGGTCCAGCCGTTCCGCGGGGTCGCAGGTCACAAGGACCAACAGGTCAGGCGCCGGAAGTCCCCGTTGCAGCAGCTGCGCGGCACGCGACGATCGCAGCACACTTCGTTTGTGTAGCTTGACCGGCCCCTCGTCGAGCAACACCAGCCTCGCCTCGCCGCGCAAGCGAAGGGAATAGCCGACCGCGCCCAGGAATTGACGTCCGCTGTTACTGAAGACTAGGCCGGGATTTAGCGCGCTCCAGGCGACAATCCCTGGGCAGCGAATGGCCCGGACCACATCCCGCCGTGATGTGCTCCATGCATTCGCCAATCGAAAGGGCACCTGCCGCTCCTCCAGCGCGCGCGACAGCGAGCGGATGAGCGTGCTCTTGCCGCTGCAGGATGATCCGGCAAACTCGACGATCATCCCTGCCGCCCGTCCTTCACCCTAGCTTTGCTCGGCCGGCGGTCAGGCAGCCAAGCGGCGCAGCACGTACGGAAGGATGCCACCAGCGTGGAAATACTCAAGCTCGTTGTAGGTGTCGATCCGGCAGCGAGCGGTGAAGCTGCGGGTGGATCCGTCAGCCTCCGTCACCTGGACCTCGACATCCTGCCGGGGCTTGATCCCCCCGACATCCGCGATCAAAAAGGTTTCCGTTCCGTCCAGGCCGAGGCTTTCCGCCGATTGCCCATCCGGGAATTGCAGGGGCAGCACGCCCATACCGACCAGGTTCGAGCGGTGGATGCGCTCGAAGCTTTCCGCGATCACGGCGCGCACGCCCAGCAACACGGTGCCCTTGGCCGCCCAGTCGCGTGACGATCCGGTGCCATATTCCTTGCCGGCCAGCACGATGAGGGGCGTGCCCTCCGCCTTGTAACGCATGGCGGCATCATAGATCGGCAGCTGCTCGCCGGACGGGATATGCCGGGTGAAACCGCCCTCGACGCCGTCAAGCATCCGGTTGCGAATGCGGATGTTGGCGAAGGTGCCGCGCATCATCACGTCATGATTGCCCCGGCGCGCGCCGTAACTGTTGAATTCGGCACGACTGACCTGGCGCTCGGTGAGCCATTTGCCGGCCGGGCTGTCGAGCTTGATCGCGCCGGCGGGCGAGATGTGGTCGGTGGTGATCGAATCCCCGAACAGTGCCAACGCGCGAGCCCCGCCAACGTCCTCGATCGGCTTGGGCGTCATGGTCATGCCCTCGAAATAGGGCGGGTTGGCAATGTAGGTCGAAGCAGGCGGCCAAGCATAGGTGTCGCCGCCTGTCACCTCGATGCCGCGCCAGCGCTCGTCGCCCTTGTAGACGTCGGCGTAACGGGCGCGGAACAGGTCGGAATGCACATGTGCATCGATCAGCGCGCGGACCTCGTCGTTGGTCGGCCAAATGTCCTTGAGGTACACCGGCGCACCGTTACGGGCGATGCCGATCGGCTCGTTGACCATGTCAGACGTCACGGTGCCCTTCAACGCATAGGCCACCACCAGCGGCGGAGAGGCGAGGTAGTTGGCCCGGCAGTCGGGCGACACGCGGCCCTCGAAGTTGCGATTACCCGACAGGACGGAGACTGCAACCAGATCCTGCTCGTTGATCGCTGCGCTGATCGGTTCGGGCAGCGGGCCGGAATTGCCGATGCAGGTCGTGCAGCCGTACCCGACCAGGTCGAAGCCGATCGCATTGAGGTCTTCCGTCAGGCCGGAACGATCGAGATAATCCGTCACCACCTGGCTGCCTGGCGCGAGCGACGTCTTCACCCACGGTTTGCTGTCCAGTCCCAGCTCGCGCGCCTTGCGGGCGACGAGCCCCGCGGCGATCAGCACGGACGGATTGGATGTGTTGGTGCAGCTGGTGATCGCCGCGATCACAACGTCGCCATTGCCCAGGTCGTGGTCAGCCCCAGCGACCGGCACGCGGTTGTCGAGCGTCTTCTTGTAGGTGCTGGTCAACTCGGAATTGAATTGATCGTCGACATCCGTCAGCAGCACGCGGTCCTGCGGACGCTTCGGCCCCGCAAGGCTCGGTTCGACCGAGGACAGATCAAGTTCCAGAGTGTCGGTGAAGACCGGTTCCGGCGCGTCGGCATCGCGCCACATCCCCTGCGCTTTGGCATAAGCCTCGACGAGCTGAATCCGCTCTTCATCGCGACCGGTCAGGCGCAGATAGTCAAGGGTACGGCCATCGATCGGGAAGAAGCCACACGTGGCGCCATATTCCGGCGCCATGTTGGCGATCGTCGCGCGGTCGGCCAAGGTCATCGCATCGAGGCCCGGCCCATAGAACTCGACGAAGCGGCCCACCACGCCCTTGGCCCTGAGCATCTGCGTCACGGTCAGGACCAGGTCGGTCGCGGTGATGCCTTCGGCCAGCGCTCCCGAGACGCGGAAGCCGACCACTTCGGGGATCAGCATGGAAACAGGCTGGCCGAGCATGGCCGCCTCCGCCTCGATCCCGCCGACGCCCCAACCCAGGACGCCCAGGCCGTTGACCATGGTGGTGTGGCTGTCGGTTCCAACCAGCGTGTCCGGATAGGCGATCGTCTCGCCGTTCGTATCTTCGGCGGTCCAGATGGTCTGGCTGATATATTCCAGGTTGACCTGATGGCAGATGCCGGTGCCCGGCGGCACGACCTTGAAATTGTTGAACGCGGACGACCCCCACTTGAGGAATTCGTACCGTTCGCGATTACGGGCATATTCCAGGTCGACGTTCTGTTCGAAGGCCTTCGGCGTACCGAACTCGTCGACCATGACGGAGTGATCGATGACGAGGTGGACCGGCACCAGCGGATTGATCCGCTGCGGATCGCCGCCCAGGTTCTTCAAGGCATCGCGCATGGCCGCGAGATCGACCACGGCCGGAACCCCGGTGAAGTCCTGCATCAGGACGCGCGCCGGACGATACTGGATCTCGCGGCTGATCCGCCGCTCCTTCTGCCAGTCGACCATCGCTTGCAGGTCCTCGCGGGTGACGGTGGTGCCGTCCTCGAACCGCAGCAGGTTTTCGAGCAGGACCTTCATGGAGAACGGCAACCGGCTGATATCGCCCAGCGCCGCGCCCGCCTTCCGCAGGCTGTAGTAAGCATAGCGCTTACCGCCGACCTCCAGGGTCGTGCGGGTCGAAAGGCTGTCCTGGCCGGTCGGGATCATGGGCGTCGAGTCTCGCTGATGTCTGGTGAAGTTGCGCGGCCCTTAGCAAGCCGTCCGGAAGGCCGCAAACCGCTGGGTCAGGCCTTGACCTTCGCTTTCGACCTCACCGGGCCGCTCTTTCGGGCGCTCGGCTTGCCGGCCTTGTCGACGGCAGCCTTGGCGGTGGCGCGTTCACGCCGATCCCCCGCCTTCTCGCCCTCGGCATCGATTGCCGCCTTCACCTCTTCCTTGAGGGCGACGATCTCCATCTCTTCGAGGTCCTCGATCCCCATCATCTCGTCGCGGGCACCGCGCTTGGCGTGAAGAAGCTCGTCCAGCTTGGCGTGCATCGCGATATCGCGCTTGCGGTCCTCCGCCTCGCGGTCGCCCTGTCGATTGAGCACCATCTGCGACAAAGTGATGGCGAGGATCGACAGAACCGCCGTCAGGATGTCTGCGCGCAGGCCAACCAGGAACCACGCGCCGCACAGCACGATCACTGCGATTTGCATGTAGGGATGGGCGAACAGGTTGCTAACCCATTCGGAGACGCGGTCGCCGATCAGCACCGCCCGGCTTTTCTGTTCTTTCATTACCGCCCCCAAACGAATTGCCGTCGGCAGGGTTGCAGGAGGGAACAAAGCCAGACGCCGGCGGGTTGTGTCCCGGTTACTTCCGGGGATAGTCCAGATGAACCCTACCAACGACTATCAACGTCGCATGGCGTCCCTTGCCCGGGCCGAAGCCGGACGCTTTGGCGCTCGTCCAGATTCGTTCGCGTCGGTTGCCCTTGCCCGCCGCCTCTCCCAGGAACGCTCCGATCGACCGGGCGCCGTTGATCCGATCGCTGCGTCCGCCCCTGCCGCCGCCCCCTGGCTATTGCGCGCCTGAACTAGATCCAGCCACGCCGCTTCAAATACCACAAGGGAATGATCGCGCTCGCCAGCATCAGGGTCAGCGCCATCGGATAACCCCAGGGCTCGTCCAGTTCCGGCATGTGGTGAAAGTTCATACCGAAGATCCCGGCGATCAACGTCGGCGGCAGGAACACCAACGCCGCCCATGAAAACAGCTTCATGGCGGCGTTCTGTTCGACGCTGATGAGGCCCAATGCAGCGTCCAGCAAGAAAGACTGGTTCTCGCCGATGTAGCCGGCGTGATCGAGCAGAGCGGATGCGTCGGTTTGCAGGCTGACGATGTGGTCCCGCGCCCAGCGGCACTCGTCCTGGTTCATTCGGGCCGATCCGTTCAGGAAGCTGAGCAGCCGAACCGCGCTGACCGCTGTCTCACGCGCTCGCGCCAGCAGGGTCTGGCTGCGGCCGATCCGGGTCAGCAGCGCCGTCAGCTGCTTCGCGGGTATGCGCCGCTCGTCCATGTCTTTTGCAAAGATCCCGTTGCTAATCGTCTCCAGCTCGTTGCCCACGCCCTCCAGTTCATCGGCCAGCCGGTCGATGATCGCGTCCAGCAGCCGTACCAGCACTGTCAGGGCGTCGCGGACCAGTTCAGGCTCGTGCCGGACATGCCGGGCGAAGGCGAAGACGGGGCGCGGGCTTGAATAACGGATGGTGACAAGCCGGTTGTCGGCCAGAACGAAGCCGATCGGATCCACCGTCGGCTGGCCCTCGTCCACTCCGCGAAGCACCGACAGCGTCATGTAAAGCGCGTCGCCACGTTCGTAGAGCCGGCTCGACGGCTCGATTTCCGTCAGATCGTCACGGGTCGGGATGGCGATCCCGATCGTTTTCTCGACCAGTCGCTCCTCGTCCCTGGTCGGCTCTTCGAGGTCGATCCAGGTCGCGCCGGCGGGTATCCCCCCGTGGGCGGCCTCGATCAGGCTTCCGTCGCAGTCGGGACCATAGGCGCGTAGCATCACCGCAGGTCATCTTCGCTCCGACCCCGCTTGGCAAGCCTTGGCCGCTCGCCTAGCCACATGCGCGATGAGCAGTACGCCCTCCACTCACGGCCATGACTTCCTGGGCGCCGCGCACCATCGCAATGAACAGCGCACACGCTGGGTCGTCTTGCTGACCGCGGTGATGATGGTCGCGGAAATCGTGGTCGGTACGATCACCGGGTCGATGGCCTTGGTGGCGGACGGCTGGCACATGGCGACCCATGCCTTGGCGCTCGGCGTCGCGGCCTGGGCCTATTGGCTCGCCCGGCGCTGGGCTCGCGACCCCCGCTACAGTTTCGGCACCGGCAAGCTCGGCAGTCTCGCCGGCTTCGCCTCTGCGCTGGCGCTGGCGGCGGTGGCGGTCGGGATCGTGTGGGAAAGCGGTAGCCGGTTCTGGGCGCCCCGACCGGTCGACTATCTGGAAGCCATGATGGTCGCGGTGCTCGGCCTCATAGTGAATTTGGCCAGTGCCTGGCTGCTCGGAGGTCATGGACATGGGCACGATGACCACGGCCATCATGATCATGGCCACCATCACCACGATCACAACCTTCGCTCGGCGTATCTCCACGTCCTGGCCGACGCATTGACGTCCGTCCTGGCGATTGCCGCGCTTGCCGCCGGCTGGTGGCTGGGCTGGCGCTGGCTCGACCCGGCGGTCGGCATCGTCGGCGCGGTGGTGATCCTGATCTGGAGCCGCGGCCTGATCGCCGACACCGCCGGCGTGTTGCTCGACCGGGTGCCGGATCAGGCGCTGTGCGACCGTCTCCGCTCCGCCATCGAGGGGCCGGGTGACGTCCGCATCCATGACTTCCATCTGTGGCAGGTGGGACCTGGCCACTATGCCAGCATCGTCGCCGTGACCGGCAAGGTCACCCCCGCCGAGGTCCGTCGCCGGATCGGTGACGACCGCCGCCTCGTCCATCTAACCGTCGAGGTCGAGTGAAGCGTTCCGCCGCGCGGCCGCTGATCGCCGCCGCCCTCCTGATCCTGGCCACTGCTGCCCTGCTGTGGCTGATGGGCCGGCCCCCGATCTGCACCTGCGGACGGGTGGAGTGGTGGGGCGCGGTCGGGCCCGAGCAAAGCCAGATGCTGGCCGACTGGTACAGCTTCAGCCACGTCATCCACGGCATCATCTTCTACGCTCTGTTCGCCCTCCTGCTTAAAAAGGTCCCCGCCGAGCGTCGGTTTCTCTATGCCACCACGATCGAGGCGGCGTGGGAGCTGGTCGAAAATTCACCGGTGATCATCAATCGCTACCGCGAGGCGACCATTGCGCTCGGTTACACCGGCGACAGCATCCTGAATTCGGTCAGCGATATCCTGATGATGGGCATCGGCTTCTGGCTGGCGCGCAAGCTGCCGGTCTGGGCGACGGTCGCTCTGGTCATCGTGCTGGAACTGATCCCGCTGCACGTCATCCGCGACAATCTCACGCTGAACGTCTGGATGCTGCTCGCACCCAGCGAAACCATCCGCGGCTGGCAGGCCGGCGCCTGAACGAACGCTTCAGCGCCCCAACATCAGTTCGGGCTTGACCACCCGGTCGAACGTTTCCTCGTCGACCAAGCCCAGCTCCAGCCCCGCTTCCTTCAGCGTCTGCCCCTTCTTGAGGGCGTGCTTGGCGATGGTCGCTGCGTTGTCGTAACCGATCTCCGGCGCCAGCGCCGTGACGAGCATCAGCGAACGGTCCACCAGCGTCTTGATGTGAGACTCGTTGGCCTGCATCCCTTCGACACAACGCTCAGCGAAGCTCACCATGCCGGTCGCCAGCAGCGACATCGATCGCAGCACATTGGCCCCGATCAGCGGCATGAACACGTTCAGCTCGAAATGCCCCTGCATGCCGCCGACGGTAACCGCCTGGCCGTTGCCGATGACCTGGGCGCAGACCATCGTCAGCGACTCCGCCTGGGTCGGATTGACCTTGCCGGGCATGATCGAGCTGCCCGGCTCATTCTCCGGCAGGCTGAGTTCGCCAAGGCCGGAACGCGGGCCGGAGCCCAGGAAGCGGATGTCGTTGCCGATCTTGGTCAGCGCGACCGCCAGCGTCACCAGCGCGCCATGAAAGAACACCAGCCCGTCGCGGGCGGCCATCTCGGCGAACTTGTTCGGTGCTGGGACGAACTTCGATCCGGCAATGTCGCTGATCGCCTGGCACATGTCGTCGGCCCAGCCCTGCGGGGCGTTGAGGCCGGTGCCGACCGCTGTGCCGCCGATCGCCAGTTTGCGCAGGTTCCCCTCCAGCGCGCCGGTGATCCGGGCCCGGCAGCTGGCGAGTTGCGCCGCATAACCGGAAAATTCCTGGCCAAGCGTCAGCGGCGTCGCATCCTGTGTGTGCGTACGGCCAATCTTGATGATGTGGTCCCAGGCTTGGGCCTTAGCCTCCAGCGCGGCGTGGAGCTGGTCGAGCGCCGGGATCAGTTCCCGCTCCGCGGCCAGCACGGCCGACACATGCAGCGCCGTCGGGAAACTGTCGTTCGACGATTGCGACTTGTTGACATGGTCGTTGGGGTGGACCGGCGACTTGCCGCCCTTCCCCTGGCCCAGAGCGTCGTTGGCTATGCCGGCGATGACCTCGTTCACGTTCATGTTGGTCTGGGTGCCGCTGCCCGTCTGCCAGATCGACAGCGGAAACTGGTCGTCATGCTTGCCCCGGACGATCGCGTCCGCCGCCGCTTCCATCGCGTCGGCCAGGCCAGCGTCGAGCCCATGCTTGCGGTTTACCCGCGCCGCCGCCTGCTTCACGATCGCCTGCGCCCGCACCAGCCCGATCGGCATGCGTTCCCGCTCTCCGAACGGGAAATTGCCGAGCGACCGCTGGGTCTGGGCACCCCAATAACAATCGGCCGGGACCTCGATCGGGCCAAAGCTGTCGGTTTCGGTTCGAGTATTGGTCATGCGTTCCTCAAGCGGTCGTGTGGGTCGTCCTTGCGAGGAGCAAAGCGACGAAGCAATCCAGATTCTTGCCATGGATCGAGCCGGCCGGATCGCTTCGCTACGTTCGCAATGACGAACGGCGCCGCCGATCCGGGAATCACTTCTTGCGCGTGAAGTCCACCGACACGACGTTGGAACCGTCCTCCGCCGGCTTGGCCGCGGGCAGCGCGTCGTCCGAACCGTCATTTTCCGGCGCGTCATGTTCCTCATGACCCTCGCCGTCGGCCCCGTTCGCCTGAAACTTGAGGCTGAAATCCACCGCCGGATCGACGAAATCGGTCACCGCCGCGAACGGCACCCGAAGCGTGGAAGGGACGCCGCCGAAGCTCAGCCCCACCGTGAAGAAGTCCTTCTGCACCTTCAGGTCCCAGAAGCGGTGCTGGATGACGATGGTCATCTCGTCCGGGAAACGCTGGGACAAATGCTTGGGGATCTCGACGCCCGGCATGCGGGTCTTGAAGGTGATGTAGAAATGGTGGGTGCCGGGCAGCGTGCCACCCGATTGCTCGACCTCGGTCAAAACACGCCCCACCACGTCGCGCAGGGCTTCCTGCACGATTTCATCATAGGGAATCAGGCTCTCGGGCGTCTCGTCGACCATCGCCGTCCGTGGTAGCGGGGTGGGCTACAGGGTCAACCGGGGAAACCGACGTAATGCCGATCGATCACACGCTGCCGTACGACGATTCAAACGCTTTCGCCAGAATCCTGCGCGGCGAGCTGCCGGCCAGGAAAGTCTATGAAAACGACCATGCGTTGGTCATTCACGACATCAATCCGCTCGCCCCCGTCCACCTGCTCGCAATCCCCAAGGGCGCCTACGTCAGCTGGGACGATTTTTCCGCCAAGGCGTCCGACGCGGAACTGGCGGCATTGACCCGAGCCGTCGGCGAAGCAGCCCGCGTCGTGGAGGCGAACACCCAGGGCTACCGTGTCCTTGCCAACACCGGCAAACGCGCCGGCCAGGAGGTCGCACACCTCCACATTCACATCTTTGGCGGGCAGCCCCTGGGCCCAATGCTGGCGCGCTAAGGCAACATAAGCGCGACAGCTTCCTTTCCCGCCGGCTTCGGGGATTGCGCGCTCCGTTTCAGCCGCTAGGCTCCGCCCCCGACGAGAAGGGCCCACTGGGAGGGCGCCCGATCAAGGGGAATCGAATGAAGTTCGCTCGAGTCAAACCGCTCGACGCCATTCTGGCCACCGCGGAAAAGAAATCACTGCACCGCTCGCTCGGCGCAATCCAGCTGACCCTTTTCGGGATCGGCTGCGTCATCGGCACGGGCATCTTCGTGCTGACCTCGGCCGGCGCACAGAAGGCCGGTCCCGGCCTGATGCTCGCCTTCGCCATCGCCGGGGCGATCTGCATCGTCGCCGCCCTCTGCTATGCGGAGATCGCGGCGATGATCCCGGTCGCAGGCTCTGCCTACACCTATACCTATTCGGTGATGGGGGAGCTTCTGGCCTGGACGGTCGGCTGGGCGCTGGTGCTCGAATATGCGGTGGCGGCTTCGGCCGTGTCAGTCGGGTGGTCGGGCTATTTCTCGGGCACGATCCTCAACGAATTCCTGGGCATTCAGCTACCGGCCTTTCTTGCCGCCGGTCCGCTGGCGCTCGGGGGGGCGCCCGGCGGACTCATCAACTTGCCGGCTCTGATCATCGCCTTGCTCGTCACCTGGCTGCTGATGATCGGCACCAGCGAGAGCGCCAAGGTCAACGCCGTGCTGGTGGCGATCAAGGTCACCGCGCTGACGGTTTTCATCGTGCTGACCCTGCCGGCGGCTGAGGCCGATCACTTCAACCCGTTCCTTCCTGCCGGCGTCTTCGGCGGGTTCGGTTCGGGCGTGGGCGCGGTGGGCGCCGCGGCGACCATCTTCTTCGCCTATGTCGGCTTCGACGCGGTCTCCACCGCGGCGGAGGAAACCCGCGATCCGCAGCGCAACGTGCCGATCGGCCTGGTCGGCAGCCTGTTGATCTGCACCATCTTCTACATCCTGGTCGCCGCCGGCGCGATCGGCGCGTCCCCCACCGGCGGTCAGCCGATCATGGGCCCGGGCGGCGTGCCCTTCCCGGCCGGCTCGGAAGAGCTCGCCCGCCAGTGCGCCCTGCCGCAGTATAGCGATTGGCTGGTCTGCTCCAACGAGGCGCTTGCTCACGTCCTGCGTGAGATCGGCTTCTCGGGCATCGGCAACATGCTCGGCATCGCGGCCTTCGTCGCCCTGCCGTCGGTGATCCTGATCCTGCTGTTCGGCCAGACCCGCATCTTCTTCGTGATGAGCCGCGACGGGCTTCTTCCCGAAAAGCTGTCGAGCATCCATCCCAAGTGGAAGACGCCATACATCGTGACCGCGCTGACCGGCATGGTGGTGGCGATTGCCGCCGCCTTCCTGCCGGTGGGCGCATTGGCCGACATCGCCAACGCGGGCACGCTCTATGCCTTCATGATGGTCGCAATCGCGGTCATGATGCTGCGCAAGAAGGAGCCGAACCGCCCCCGCAAGTTCCGCACCCCGGCGCTGTGGCTGCTGGGACCGGCGACGATCGCGGGTTGTATCTTCCTGTTCCTCAACCTGCCGTTCGAGGCGATGATCGTGCTTCCGATCTGGGCCGCGGTCGGACTCGTGATCTACTACCTCTACGGCTACCGCCACAGCCATCTGGGCAAGGGCATCGTGGAAGTGCCGGAAGCCGACGTCGACAAGCTGGCGCCGAACGTGGCCGGCGTCGGCGGCGAAGGCGGCTCCCCCGGCGCCTGATCGCATCGGCACACCATGGGCAAGGAAGGGCGGCGCCGGCGACGGCGCCGCCCTTTTTGCAACCACGCCTGCGCCCGCGCATTCATGCCCTACCGGGGGGCAAAGGAAAGGAACGCGGATCCATGTCCCGCCTGCCCCTTCTCTGCGCTGCCGCAATGGCTGCAATCGCTCTTCCCGCCGCCGCTGACGCTCAGCTGGCAAGCTCGCCGTCAAACGGCGTCAGGGTTCACACCGGCAACGGCGGCGGCCACGGCGATCATGGCCGGCGCGTGCGAGGGCCGACACTCGTTTACGGCTTCGGTAGTCCCGAAGGCTGGGCTTACTACAACAATCGCAGCTTCGCGCCCGATAGCTTCAACGACTGGTGGCACGACCGGCCGGATCGCAGCCTGCCGCGCTGGGTGAGCCAGAACAGCAGCTGCGAGCGGCAATATTGGACAGGCAGCGGCTGGCGCTGCTGACGGAACCTCAAGCCGGCTGCAGCACTTCGCCGGCGAGCGCCTTGAGATCGGCTTCGGGCCGCGCGCCATAATGCTGGATCACCTCGGCCGCGGCGATCGCACCGAGCCTGAGCGACTGTTCCAGCCCAAGGCCGCGCGCCTGGCCGGCAAGGAAACCGGCAGCGAACAGGTCGCCCGCACCGGTGGTATCGACCAGCCGCTCGATCGGCTCGGCCGGAACGCTCGCCCGCTCGCCGCCCGCGGTGGCGGTCGCGCCCAGTTCGCCGTGGGTCACCACCAGCAGCGGGACCTTCGGCGCCAGCTTGGCCAGGCCTGCCTCATGATCGCGCTCGCCGGTCATCGCCGCCAGCTCCGCGGCATTGGCGAACAGGATGTCGATCTTGCCTTCGTCCAGCAGACGCAGGAAGTCGGGACCGTGCCGGTCCACCACGAACGTGTCGGACAGGGTGAAGGCGACCTTGCGCCCGGCCGCCTTGGCGTCGGCAATCGCCGCTTCCATCGCCGCGCGCGGCCCTTCCGGATCCCACAGATAGCCTTCGAGATAGAGGATGCCGGCGTCCTTGACCGCCTGATGATCGATCACGTCGGCCGATAGCATCTGGGCGGCGCCAAGGAAGGTGTTCATGGTCCGCTGGGCATCCGGCGTCACCAGGATCAGGCTGCGGGCCGTGGCTCCGACGTCGCCGCGCGGTTCGACCAGGAAATCGATGCCCTGCGCCTTGATGTCGTGGCGATAGATGGCGCCCAGCTGATCGTCCGCCACCTGCCCGATATAGGCCGTGCTGCATCCCAGCGCGGCCAGCCCGGCAGCCGTGTTGCCGGCCGATCCGCCCGACAATTCGCGGCCCGGCCCCATCACGCCATACAGCCGCTCGGCCTCCGCTTCGTCGATCAGCCGCATCGATCCCTTGGTCAATTCCTGGCTTGCCAGGAAAGCGTCGGTCGCGTCCGCGATCACGTCGACGATGGCGTTGCCGACGCAAAGCACGTCGTAGCGGGGCTTGGTCATAAGAGCGGGGCTTTCAGCAGATCGGGAAAGCGCGCCGCCTAGCCGCCGCCCGCTTGCCAGTCCAGTCGCGCGCCGCCAAACAGCGCAGCCATGCGCCTTCTAGCTCCGACCACTGCCGCGCTGCTGCTCGCGGCCTGTACGACGACCCCCAGGACCCAGCCGGCGGCGCCCGGCCCGGTCGCCCCACAACTCCCGCGGCCGGCGGGGGGCCTCGTCGGACTCACCGTTGACGAACTCGGCGCCCGCTTCGGCCAGCCCAGCTTTCAGGTGCGCGAAGGCGCAGGGGTGAAACTGCAATGGTCTGCGCCATCCTGCGTGCTCGACGCGTTCCTCTACCCGCCCGCCAATGCCGCCGGCGAAACCTTGCGCGTCACCTATGTCGAGGCGCGGCGGCCATCGGGTGATCCGACCGATCAGGCGGGATGTATCGCGGCACTGCAAGCCGCGGGCTGAAGCTGCGCCTTCGCCCATTCGGCCGCATCCGCGACGACCGGATCCTCATCCGAACGCAGGCTATCGACCCTTGGCAACAGGGCCGGGTCGCCGCTGTTCCCGGCCGCGATCAGGCAATTGCGCAGGAAGCGCTTCAGTCCGATCCGCTTGATCGGCGATCCGGCGAACAACTCTCGGAATGACACGTCGTCCAGCGCCAGCAGGTCGGCAAGCCTGGGCGCGGCCAACTCCGCGCGGGGCAGGAAGGCCATATTGGCCTGCGCCTGCTCCGCGAACCGGTTCCATGGGCACACCGCCAGGCACTCGTCGCAGCCATAGATGCGATTGCCCATGGCGGCGCGAAACTCATGCGGGATCGGGCCCGCATGCTCGATGGTCAGGTACGATATGCATCGCCGGGCATCGATCCGGCGTGGCCCGTCGAAGGCATCCGTGGGGCAGGCGGCAAGACAGCGGGTGCAGCTTCCACAATGTTCCTGCCGCGGCGGATCCGGTTCCAGCCTCAGCTCGGTAAAAATGACCCCGAGGAACAACCAGTTGCCGTGGGTTCGGCTGAGCAGGTTGGTGTGCTTGCCCTGCCAGCCGACCCCGGCCGCGGCCGACAATGGCTTTTCCATCACGGGGGCCGTATCGACAAAGACCTTGAGCTCGCTCGGGACCGTCTCGACGATGAAGCGGGCAAGCGCCTTCAGCGCCTTCTTCACCGTCTTGTGGTAATCGCCGCCCTGCGCATAGACGCTGATGCGCCCGATGCCCGTTTCGCTCTCCAGTCGCCGCGGATCCTCGGCCGGGGCATAGCTCATCGCCAGTGCGATCACGCTGTTCGCCTCCGGCCACAGCGCCTGGGGATGCGCGCGCTGGCCCGCCCGTTCTTCCATCCACCCCATGGATCCGTGCCGCCCGGCGGCGATCCAGCGTTTCAGCTCCTCGCCCGCGCCCGGCACCGCATCGGCCCGCGCAAAGCCGCATGACACGAAGCCCAGTCGCGCGGCCTCGGACCGTATTGCTTCCTTAAGGCTTTCCGAGTCAGACACGTGGCTCCATTACGCTCGCTGCCCTGCGCTTGTCGAAGGGCTGTCCTTCAAGTCTTGGCTCAGGAACGTTCGTGCTCCACGCCCCGCCGCTTTCCGACCTCGCCGTTCAGGCGAACGCGCTCGTCAAGGATTTCGGCGACAAGCGCGCGGTCGACGGCGTGACCCTGTCGGTACCGACCGGCAGCATCTACGGCATCCTGGGTCCCAACGGAGCGGGCAAGACCACCACGCTGCGCATGCTGCTCGGCATCATCGACCCGTCCTCCGGCACCCGCTCGCTGCTCGGCCGCATTCGTCCGCTGGAGGCGGCGAACGAGGTCGGCTACCTGCCCGAAGAGCGCGGCCTTTACCCCGCAATGACCGCGCGCGAGGCGATCGCCTTCATGGGGGCGCTGCGTGGACTGCCGTTGAAGGAGGGCCGCAAGCGCGCCGCCCTGATGCTCGCCGAGCGGGGCCTTGGCGACTGGACCAACAAGCCGATCCGAACCCTGTCGAAGGGCATGGCGCAAACCGTTCAGCTGCTTGGAACCCTGGTCCACGACCCGCGGCTGATCGTGCTCGATGAGCCGTTCTCCGGCCTCGATGCGATCAACCAGGCCAAGCTGGAGGAGCAAATCCGCGCCCGCGCCGCGGAGGGGGTTACCGTCATCTTCTCGACCCACGTCATCGCCCATGCCGAACGGCTGTGCGAGCGGATCGCGATCATCGCCGGGGGCAAGGTCGCGTTCGAAGGCGGCGTGGACGAAGCGCGCGGCACCCTCCGCCCGATCGTACAACTGACGACCCGCACGGCCGACGGCCCGTGGCGAGCGGCCCTGCCGGCCAATGCCCGGCGCGAAGGCCCGATGTGGACGTTCGAGCTTCCCGCCGACGGTCCCGAACCCCTGCTCAAGGCGCTGATCGACGGCGGCGCGGGGATCGAGACGCTCTCCATCGAGCGTCCCGGCCTGCACGACGCCTTCGTCGCCATCGCGGGCGAAGCGGCCGCCCGCGCTCTTGGCGACGATGAAGGAGAGGCTTCGTGAAGGCGTTCAACATCTTCCGCTCGGCGCTGGTCATCGGCCGCCGCGACTTCACCGCCACCGTCTTCTCCAAGACCTTCCTGTTCTTCCTGATCGGCCCGCTGTTCCCGATCCTGATCGGCGCGCTGTTCGGGGGTATCGGCGCCAGCGTCGCCAGCAAGGCGGAACAGCCGGTGGTGGCGGTCATCGCGACCGACGCCGAATTCGCCGCCCTCAACGCGGCCCGCGACCGCCTGTCTCGCGCCATGCCGTCCGGCTCGACCGTGCGGCTCGTGCAGGCTCGTCCCAACGGAAATCCCGAGGCACTGACCCGCAAGCTGCTCGACGCGCCCAACTCGCCCGCGCTCGCGGTCCTGAGCGGTGCGCCGCAGCAGCCGCGATTGACCGGCTCGGTGGAAGCGGACAGCCCGGTGCTGCGCCAGATCGAGCTTATCAATGCGCAGGCACAGCTGCCGTCATGGTTCTCCGGCCGACCGATCGAGCTCACCACGGTCGATCGCTCGTCCGGCAAGACCGCCACGGCGCGCACCATCACCGCCCAGGCCGGCCAGGTGCTGCTGTTCCTCCTGACCCTCCTGCTCGCCGGCATGCTGCTGTCGCAGTTGATCGAGGAGAAATCGAACAAGGTGATCGAGGTACTCGCCGCCGCCGTGCCGGTGGAAGCCATTTTCCTGGGCAAGCTGTTCGCCATGCTGTGCGTGTCCCTGCTCGGCATCGCCGTCTGGGCAGGCGCGGCGATCGTCGGCGTGCTGCTGTTCGCCGACAGCGGCGCGCTCGGGGCCCTTCCGGCGCCCGCGCTCGGCTGGCCCGGCTTCATTCTCCTGTCGGTAGTTTACTTCACTTTCGGCTACCTGTTGATCGGCGGCGCCTTCCTCGGCATTGGCGCCCAGGCCTCCACGGTGCGCGAGGTGCAGACCCTGTCCATGCCGATCACCATGAGCCAGGTGGTCATCTTCGCCATCGCCGCCGCCGCGGTCGGCAATCTGGACGGGCCCGGAGGACTGTTCGCCGCCGCCTTCCCGCTATCCTCGCCCTACGCGATGCTCGCCCGCGCGGCGCTGGACGAGCGCTGGTGGCCGCACCTGCTGGCGATCGGCTGGCAGATCTTGTGGCTGACCCTGATCCTGCGCTTCGCCGCCGCTTTCTTCCGCCGATCCGTGCTGAAAAGCGGGCCGCAGCGGCGCTGGCGCTGGCCGTGGAAGGCGGCCCCAGCAGCGACCGCCGCAGCAGCGGGGCCGCAATCCTAGTGGACGAACCGGGCGACTACGTCGCGATAACTGCGCGAGACCTTCACCTGCGCGCCTGAGTCGAGCACCAGGAAGCATTCGCCGTTGGTATGCGGCTTCACCTGCTTGACCAGATCGAGATTGACGATGGTCGAGCGGTGAACCCGCTGGAAGCGGCGCGGGTCGAGCCGCTTTTCCAGATCTTTCATGGTTTCGCGCAGGATCAGCGTATTGTCGCCGGTCTGGATGCACATGTAATCGCCGGCGGCGTCGATCCGCTCGATCGTGTCCACGTCGACGCGGAAGATCTGCCCCTGATCCTTGATGTTGATCATCTTCTCGAACCGGTTGGAGGCGTGCGGCTCGGCCGTTCCGCCTTCGGCCAGTTCCTCGGCTGCTTCGGGCGCATGTTCGACCAGGGCCGCCTTCAGCCGCTCGGCCTCCTGCGCTCCGCTCTTCTCCGACAGCCGCTGCCGCACCCGCTCCATGGTCGCGGCCAGCCGGTCTTCCTCCACCGGCTTCATCAGGTAATCGACCGCCTGCGCCTCGAACGCGCGCAGCGCATGGTCGCCGAAGGCGGTCACGAACACGAACAGTGGCGGCTCCACCTCCATCAGGCCCTGAATCACCGAAAAGCCGTCGAAGCCCGGCATCTGGATATCCAGGAAGACGAGGTCCGGCTTGTGCGTCTTGATCGCGCGGATCGCTTCCCGGCCGTTGTTGGCGGTGGCGATCACCTCCACGTCCTCATGCGCCTCCAGCCGCAGGCGCAGGCCCTGCGTGGCGAGGGGCTCGTCATCGACCAGGATGGTGCGAATGCTCATGAACTGCTTGTTCCTCTTGAGGTCGTCGATCAGCCGGCCACAGGACCGGTGTCGAGCGGAATGTCGACAATAACGCTAAATCCCCCATGTTCGTTCGTGCGTGTCGCGAAGCTGTGCGCCGCGCCATAGGCTTGCGCCAGACGGTCCTTGGTGTTCGCCAGTCCGACACCGGTGGACTGGGTCGCGACCAACCCGTCCTGTCCCCCGGCCCCATTATCGGCCACCTCGATCCGGATGCCGTTCGCTTCGCGAGTGGCCGAAAGCCAGATGTCGGCCCCCGATTCACTCGGCGTCACGGCATATTTGATCGCATTTTCGATTAGCGGCTGGAGCAGCAGGCTCGGCAAGCGAGCGCCGATGGTCGCGGGATCAATCCGGAAATGCGGCCGCAGGCGATCTTCGAACCGCATCTTCTCGATTTCCAGGTAAAGCTTCAGCGTTTCCACTTCCTGCGCCAGCGTCACCTGCGCCGTCGGCTCGTTGGCCAGCGTGTAGCGCAGAAACGAGGACAGCCGCGCCAGCATCGCGTTGGCTCGCTCCGTCTGTTTCAGCAGCACCAGGGTCGAAATGGAATTGAGCGTATTGAACAGGAAATGGGGGTTCAATTGATACCGCAACATCGCCAGCTGGGCGGTGGAGGCCTGGCTTTCCAGCTTGCCGCGCTGGTCGATCTCCTCTTCCAGCAGCAGATAATAGTTGATGCCGTAATAAAGTGCCGACCAGGCCGCGAGAAGCGCGAAATTCAGCAGGATGGCGCCGAAATATTTGGCGCCCACCGGCCGCGAGCCGGGATCGACGAACGTCGAATGACTCCAGGTCTCGATGATCGAGAATGCAGCCGCCGCAAGCACCACCGCGCCCAGGCTCAAAACCACCGTATAAAGCGCTCGCATGGTGATCAGCCGCCGGAACAGCGATCCCATCAGCAGCGTCAGCGAATAGCCCGTGGCTGTCAGCAGCAACGTGTGGACCACGAACATCGCAGGCATGGCGTTGGCGACGCCGCCCAGCGTGCGAAGGACGAAATAACCGGCCCACCCGGCCGATTGCAGGATCCAGAACGCCCGATTCTTGTCGGCAAAGAACGGCCGGTCCAGCCCGACCGACTGCGCCAGCGGGCCGCGGCGCGGCTCGATCGCGCGAGGTCGCTTCATCAAGGTCAGTGGTGGCGTTGCCGGCGCGGCGGCTGGCCGGTCCGCTGTCAACGACGCGCTATCGGTCGCCATGGATTCGCTCGGCCGTCCACCTCATGGCAACGAATATAGGCTGCTGCTTTCGGCATTGCGAGCCGCGTTCGAGAGGTGCACCCTCCATCAGGCGAGGAGTCACCGATGAACGACCAACCCGATCGCGCCGGTTTCCGGTCGATGGACGAAGGCACTGCCGAGGACTGGGCGGTGATCGCCGGCCACTTCTTCCCTTATGCCGGCAGGCTTGCCGACCGGGTTCTCATCCACCTGCGACTGCTGGATGGTGACTATGGTGGCTTTCCTGTGGATCGGCTTCAGCATTCGCTACAGACCGCCACCCGCGCCCATCGCGCCGGGGAGGACGAGCGCTATGTCGTCGCCGCACTGCTGCACGACATTGGGGATACGCTGGGCAGCTACAACCATCCCGATATTGCCGCCGCCATCCTGAAACCTTTCGTCGACGAGCGGCTGCACTGGATCGTGGAACAGCATGGCATCTTCCAGGGCTACTATTTCTTCCATCACCTGGGCATGGATCGGGACCTGCGCGAACGATTCCGCGGCCACCCCAATTTCGAGGATACCGCTCGCTTCTGCGAGCAGTACGATCAGGCGGCCTTCGATCCGGCCTACGACAGCGCCCCCCTCGAATTCTTCGAACCCATGGTGCGTCGGGTGTTCGAACGTCCGTTGCAGAGCATCTACAAGCCGGCGGTTGAATAGATATCACCCTGCCGGACGGCTGACGCGAGGGGCCAGCGCGCTGTCCTACTCACCCGCGCTTCGCTACGAAGCGCCCATGTCTCGCAACGTCTTTCTCCAGCCGACCGCTTCCGCACCTCGCGGCGGAGGTGAACATATGGCGGACGTCGCGTCCATGTTGCCCAAGTTGAATTTCCGCGAATCGCCGTTCAGCCGGCGTTCGGCCAATCCTTGTTTGAGAGTCGCCGCATGACCCGTACCCTGCTTCTGTTCTCCAGCGCGCTGGCGCTCGCCGCCTGCCAGACCGTGCCTGCTGCCGTGGTTCAGGCGCCGCCTCCCGCACCGGCGCCGGAGCCAGGGCCGGCTCCATCCGGTCGGATGGTCGCGCCGGTTCTCGCCACCGCCGACGCCGTCGACCCGCACAGCTTCGCCCGGCCGCTGGAGGCGCGCGTACAGCACGTTGCGCTCGACCTCGCAGTCGACTTCGCGAGCAAGACCATTGGCGGCACCGCGACACTCGATATCGAGCGTCAGCCGACCGCTCGCGTCATCGTCCTCGACCGCAAGGGCTATGAGGTGCAGTCGGTCACCGACGGCGCCGGCCGGCCGCTCGCCTATAGCTTCGGCGCCGAGGACAAGGATCTCGGCACGCCGTTCCAGATCGAGCTTGGCCCCGACACCCGGCGGATCGTCGTCCGCTATCGCTCGAGGCCGGATGCGGAGGCCTTGCAGTGGCTGACCCCGGCACAGACCGCCGGCAAGCAGCACCCTTTCCTGTTCAGCCAGGGCCAGTCGATCTTCAACCGTAGCTGGATCCCGACGCAGGATTCGCCAGGAATCCGGCAAACGTGGAGTGCGCAGATCACCGTGCCGGAGCCGCTCGAGGTCGTCATGAGCGCGCCGTCGCGTGGCACGATCAATCCAGAACTTCCGAAGCGAACATTTCAGTTCGGGATGGACAAGCCCGTCGCCCCCTACCTCATCGCCATCGCGGTCGGTGATCTCGCCTTCCAGCCGCTCGGTCCCCGCACCGGCGTCTGGGCCGAGCCCGTCAGCCTCCCCGCCGCCGCGAAGGAGCTGGAAGACACCGAAAAGATGGTCGTCGCCGCCGAGCAGCTGTTCGGCCCCTACGAGTGGGGCCGCTACGACATGATCGTACTGCCGCCCTCCTTCCCGTTCGGCGGGATGGAAAATCCCACCATGACATTCCTTACGCCGACCTTCATCGCTGGCGACAAGAGCCTTACCAGCCTGATCGCGCACGAGCTCGCGCACAGCTGGTCGGGCAACCTCGCCACCAACGCGACCTGGGCCGACTTCTGGCTCAACGAAGGCACCACCACCTACGCCGAACGCCGGATCGTGGAGGCGATCTACGGCGAAAAGGTCGCCCGGCAGCAGGTCGCGCTGGGCATCGACGCGATGACCAAGGGCGTCGCCGACAATGGCGGGGCCAACGGCGCCGACACGCGCCTCGCGATCGACCTCAAGAGCCGCCACCCGGACGATGGCCTGACCGACATTGCTTATGAAAAGGGGGCCGCCTTCCTGCGCATGATCGAGGCCAATGTCGGCCGGGAACGCTTCGACGACTTCATGCGCGGCTGGTTCGCCCGCCACGCCTTTCAGCCCGTCACCAGCGCCATGTTCCTGGCCGAGGTGCGCCAGTATCTCGTCCGCGGCGACCAGGCGCTCGAACGGAAGCTGCAGCTTGATCAATGGGTCTATCAGCCCGGCATCCCTGCCAACAGCGTGCCGGCAGATCGACAGGCATTTGCCGAGGTCGATCGCGCAGTGGCTGCCGCGCCCGCCGCTCTCCCGACCGCGCAATGGCCGCGCTGGACGACCGATGAGCGTCTCCGCTTTCTCCAGCGCCTGCCGCGCCAGCAAGCCCGCGCCACGCTCGACCGGCTGGAGCGGGCATTTCAGCTCAACGAAACCGGCAACATGGAAGTGAAGTTCGCCTGGCTCGAGCTTGCGGTCGCCAATCGCTACGATCCGGCCGTGCCCGCGCTGGAGCGGTTCCTGACCACGCAGGGCCGCCGCAAGTTCGTCCGGCCGCTGATCAAGGCGTTGGCCGCCGACGCCGGCTGGGGCCGGCCGATCGCATCACGCGTCTATCGTCAGGCAAGGCCCTTGTACCACCCGCTGGTGACCGGCGAGCTTGACGAGCTGGGCCTGTAATTTCGGCGTCATCTTAACTCGGCCTCAACCCTCTTCGGCTAATCCGCGCTGAAGAGGCTAGCGAGGCAACGTGTACGAGGCACCAGACCGGTACAAGCGAATGATAGCGGCGCGGCTGCCCGATGGCGAGTCGGTGGCGGCCGCAAAGGATGTCGATCGCGCGGCCTCCCCGCTCAAGGACATCCAGCTCATCTCGCGGGGCCAGCTCGCGCCCTTCTTTGCGGCGGCCAACATGGTCGCGGCGCTCCTGTTCTGCACCGCGCTGTGGGGCTCCGTCCCGACCGAATATCTGCTCCCGTGGGCGCTGGTCGTCAGCGCCCTCAACATCGTCGCCATGCGCTGGTCGCAGCATCAGGCGGTGGTCTGCGTCGGCCGATCGGGCAAAGCCGTGCCGCCGCCCCTGCTGATCGGCGACGTGGTCGTCCGCGCCGCCGTCTGGCTCAGCCTGCCGCTCTATCTCTTTCCCTCGCTGGGCGCCGCCGACCAGGTGATTGCCGGTTCGATCATGGCGGGGATCGCCGTCGCCGGCCTGGCGCTCGTGGTGGTGCCGGCCAGCGCGACCGCCTGGATGGTCGCCTTCACCATCGGCATGTGCGGCAGCATGTTCGTCGCCCGCGACACCATCCCCTACCAGCACATGCTATCCATCATGTTCACGCTGGGCGTGTCGATCTTCGGGGTGCTGATCGTCGCCCGTTGGGCCTTCCGCCAGCTCAAGGCCAATGCCGACATGGGGTCGCAGTCGGAAAGCGCTTCTCTGCTGCTTCAGGAATATGAACAGCGCGGCGTGGGCTGGCTGTGGCAGATCGACGCCGACAACCGTGTCACCTATATCTCCAGCCGGATGAGCGCGCTGCTTGCGCGGCCCAGCAGCCAGCTTATCGGGCAGCCCTTGCCCGCATTGCTGGGCGGCCATGCCGAACTTGGGCGCGTGCTGCTCGACAAGCGCGCCTTCCTCAACCTGGAAATGGAACTGAAGACGCCGCACGGCCCGCGCTGGATCTCGATGGCCGGCGATCCGATCATCGATACGGCCGGCCGCTTCGAGGGCTTTCGCGGGGTCGGGTCGGACATCACGGACATCCGGCACACCCAGGAACGGCTGACTCACCTCGCCAACGTCGACGTCCTGTCTGGTCTGCCGAACCGGGGCCGAGTGCGGCAACTGCTTGGGGAATCGCTGCGCGTTGCGATGGCCAGCAATGTGCCGTGCGCCATCATGTTCCTCGATCTCGACGGCTTCAAACCGGTCAACGACACGTTCGGCCACCCCAAGGGGGATGCCGTGCTGCAGGCCGTCGCCAAGCGGCTGTGCGACAAGGTCGGCAGCGACGGGCATGTCGGCCGCCTGGGCGGCGACGAATTCGCCATCGTGATCCCCGACGCGCAAAGCCGGGCCAAGGTCGAACAGCTCGCCGAGCGGATTATCGCTTCCGTCGCCGAGCCTTATCGGATCGACGGCGTCGAAATCCGCATCGGCGTGTCGGTCGGCTGTGCGTTCGGTCCCATCGACGGCGCGACGGTCGACGACCTCATCCTCAAGGCTGACCTTGCCCTTTATCAAGCCAAGGACGCCGGCCGCGGTGTCGCCCGCTACTTCAGCCACGAGCTGCAGCACGAACAGGACGACCGTATCCGGCTGGAAGCCGACATCCGCGCGGCGCTCGCCTCGCGCCAGTTCCACCTCGCCTTCCAGCCGCTGGTCAGCGCCAAGACGCAAAAGCTGGTCGGCTTCGAAGCGCTGCTGCGCTGGAACCATCCCAAGCGCGGCTTCGTCCCGCCCAACGTCTTCATTCCAGTGGCCGAAGAATGCGGCCTGATGGGGGAATTGGGCGAGTTCGTGATCGAGGAAGCCTGCAAGGCGGCTGCGACCTGGCCCGAACCGATCACCGTCGCGCTCAACATCAGCCCCAAGCAAATCATCCTGCCCGCGCTGCCTAACATGGTCAGCCAGGCGCTGGCCCGGCACAAACTGCCCGGCAACCGGCTGGAGCTCGAGGTCACCGAGGGCGTATTCCTCGATGACGATAATCGGACGCTGGCCGTCCTCGGTCGCTTGCGCCAACTCGGCGTGGGAATCGCGCTCGACGATTTCGGCACCGGCTATTCGTCGATCGGCTATCTGAACAAGGCCGTGTTCCACAAGCTGAAGATCGACGGCAGCTTCGTCCGCGAAGCGGGTAACAAGGCAGGCAATGTCGCCATCATCCAATCGATCGTGCAATTGGCCAAGAGCTTCCGCATGTCGGTAACCGCGGAAGGGGTGGAAACCGCGGAGGATTTCGAGCGCATGCGCGACCTCGGCTGCGACACGATCCAGGGCTATCTGTTCGGCAAGCCCCTGAGCTACGACCGCGCGAACCAGATGGTGATGGGTCTCGGCGCCAAGCGGCTCGCGGGATAGGGTTCAGCGGGCCGCCGCGACCTGCGGACCCGCATTTCCCTTCCGCGCAATGATGAAACGCTTGGCCTCCTCGAACTCCCGCACGGTCACTCGTCCGTCCCGGTCCGCGTCGGCCATTTCCTTGAAAGCCGCCGCTGCGCCCTGGGCCTCGAAAGTGGTCAGCCAGCCGTCGCCATTGCGGTCATGGTCCTCGACCGCCCAGCCATGCAGTACGGGGTCCCGTTCGAACAGCTCCGCGGCCGCGGGATTGAACGGCGTTGCGGCCGCCTGCGCCACCATCAAGAGTAACCCTGTCATCATCGCGCCGAACTTTCATCCAAGCGAATACCCGACGGTTAACGTTCAACCCGCCCCTTGGCTGCACGTGGCGCAGGTCAGGTCGCGCAGAGCAGGCCTCGCACCGCTTCGTCGAGTGCCTCCGCCCGGAACGGCTTGGCCAGAAGCGGGGCGCCGGGCGCCGCTTCCCGGACCGCATCCGTTTCGCTGTAGCCGGACACGAACAGGATCGGCTGGCCGGGCCGTTCGGCCATGATCTCCCGCGCGACATCGGCGCCCGTAAGGCCAGGCATGACGAAGTCCAGGATCACAAGATCGGGCGCCTCACGCCGGAATTCGGCCAGCCCGGCAGGTCCATCGGCCGCTTCGCGCACCTGGTAGCCGAGGTCGTCCAGCGTCGCCGTTACGAAGCCGCGCACATCGGGATCGTCGTCGATGACCAGAACCGACCCGCCCACCGATTCGTCGGCCCGGGCCGACGCCCCGGCCTTGGCTTCCGGAGCGGAGCCGTTTTCGCTCGCCTTGCGGAAGAACAGCTGGATGCAGGTGCCGGAGCCAGGCGTGCTCTTGATGCGCGCGGTCCCGCCCGACTGGCGCGCTACGCCGTAGACCATCGACAGGCCCAGCCCGGTTCCCTTGCCGACTTCCTTGGTGGTGAAGAACGGTTCAAACGCGCGCTCGGCGACCTCCGGCGGCATCCCGGTGCCATCGTCTTCGATACTCAGCACGATATAATCGCCGTCGGCCATCTCCGGATCGCCGATGACCGCCACCTTTTCGGTCCGGATGGTGAGGGTGCCGCCGTCCGGCATGGCGTCCCGCGCATTGATCGCAAGATTGAGAACCGCGAGTTCGAGCTGCGTGGGAT
The DNA here is from genome assembly GCF_058313395.1 of Sphingomonas sp. SP1. Taxonomy (NCBI): domain Bacteria; kingdom Pseudomonadati; phylum Pseudomonadota; class Alphaproteobacteria; order Sphingomonadales; family Sphingomonadaceae; genus Sphingomonas; species Sphingomonas sp. SP1. The sequence continues at coordinate 406,292 of NZ_JBZFLC010000001.1, forward strand.
CGGCCAGTACCGGCATCAGATTGCCGTCCAGTTCGAACACCTTGTTGATGCGCGGTCCAAGCACGTTGCGAAGCAGCGGCCGCATATGCTCGACCAACGGCGCGACATAGGTCGGCTGCACTTCCAGCCGTTGCACACGGCTGAAGGCCAATAGCTGTGCAGTCAGCCGGGCGCCGCGCTCTGCTGCCTCCAGCGCATTCCTGGCGTAGCGCTGCAGCTTGGGATCGGTCTCCCGCTTGGCGATGATATCGAGCCCGCCGACAACCACGGTCAGCAAATTATTGAAATCATGCGCGATGCCGCCGGTCAGCTGGCCGAGCGCTTCCATCTTCTGGCTTTGCCGCAGCTGTTCCTGCGCCCCGCGCAATTCCGTCACATCGCGGGCCTCGAACAGCAGGTAGCGAACCGCGCCGCTTTCTCCCAGGATGGGATGAAGGGTCACGGCCAGGTGATGCGTCGCGGAGCCGGGCCGGGCGAGCGTCACTTCCTCGGAATAATTCTCCCCGCTTGCCGCAAGGGCCACCGCCTCGTGCACCTTCTCCGCAATCTCGGGAAAAGCGCGAACCGTGGGGGCGTCCCACAGCTTGCCACCGACCGCCTCGCGCGGATCATGCGCGCGCCAGCCGGTGCGCGTCTGATTGACCTCCAGCACCGTGCCGTCCGGACGTAACAGAACGATCACTTCCTGCACCGCATCGAAGATCGCTCGGAAGCGGGCCTCGCTTGCCGACAATGCGGCGGTCCGCTCGTCGACCAAAGCCTTCAGCGCGCGCTCGCCTTCCTTCGCCACCGTCACGTCGAACGCCGCCCCGATGAAGCCGATCAGCTCCCCGTCGGGTCCGAATCGCGGGCGGGAGACCGACCGCAACCAGCGCCATTCGCCATCGTGCCGGCGGTAGCGGGCCTCGAGCGTGAACGGTTGCCGGCTCGCCTCGCCCGCCTGGCTCTCGGCGACCAGTCGGTCCCAATCGTCGGCATGAATCCATTGCCGCCATTCGTGGGAACTGACCTGTTCACGGGTCAGGCCGGCAAACTGCAGATAGGCTTCGTTGACGAACTCCCGCCGGCCGTCGAGCCGTGTCACCCACATCATCACCGGCGCGGAATCGGCAATCCTGCGGAAACGCGCTTCGGACTCGCGCAGGGCGCGTTCGGCGACCCGCTGCTCGCTGACATCGTGAACCAGGATCACGAGTCCGATGATCTCGCCGCTGTCCGGATCACTTTGCGGCAGATACTCGGTCTGAAGTGCCAGCCGGCCGCGCTCGGGATGATTGAATTCCGCCGCGAACCATTGCCGTTCCCCCCGCATTGCGGCGTCCAGCAAGGGGGCCCGTTCGCGATACGCTTCCTCGCCAAGCAACTCCTGCAGCGTTCGGCCGAGGATCTCCGATCGCTGCCGCCCGAAGAATTCGGCAAAGGCGCGATTGCAGAAACGGTAACGCTGCTCGCGATCGATGAAGCACAGCAGCATCGGCAGGGCATCGGCGATGCCCAGCACTTGCGTGAAATCGAACGCGGGTACGCGGTCGCTCAGCCCGGAAGGATCGGCTGCCCCCATGTCATCAAGCTAGACCCTTCCGCCTGTTCTGCAAACAGGCCCAAATGCCGGGTGGCGCACCATCAGACGACAGTCGGCAACTTGCCCCGGAAATCGTCGGCCAGAAGATCGTGCGTTTCGGGATGGCGAGCCATGTAGGCGGCGAAGAATTGACAAAGGGGCACAACCTGCAACCCACGCGCTCGCGCTGTCGACAGCGCCGCTTTTGCCAGTTGCGAAGCAACGCCCTGCCCCTCGTGCGCCGGGGGGACGACGGTATGCGGAAAGACCATCCGATCGCCTTCGATGCGGTATTCGGCGAATGCCACACTGCCGTCCGCGAACGTTGTTTCGAACCGGCCGGCCTCCGTATTGTCGTGGATATCGATCATCGTCTGCGCTCCCGCGACAGCCTGCTCATCAGAATGGCCGCGCGGGTCGCCTGCCGCCAGATGGAGGGAATGTCGACCCGCTCTCTTTCCGTGTGATCGCCCTCGCTGGCCGGCCCCAGTCCGACCAGTCCATCCACATCCGCCGCAACGAAGCTGATATCACCAGCGCCGCGCTTGACCGGATCAAGTGGCTCCATCTTGGACAGACCCAGGTCCGTGTTGACCTCGTTCAATCGGTCGAGCAGCGCGCGATTACCCGCCGTCGGCGCCATAGGCGGATAGCCGTCCTCGAACAGCAGCTCGGCTTTCATGACCCCGGGCAACCGGCGGGCGACGATCGACTGCATCCGCGACTTGGCCCGCGCCACCTGTTCGAGGCTCAATCCGCGCAGGTCGCCGCGAGCAACGGCCTCGCTGGCGATGACGTTGCTCTTGCCGGCGACCTCCGCCCGGATCTTGCCCGCATCGAGCCTGGCCGAGCTGCCGCCGGCGATCAGCCCGACATTGTAGGTCAGCTTGTCCTCGGTCAGCTCGCGGCGAAATTCGTCCAGGATCCGCGCAAGCTCATAGTTCGCGCCGTAGCCGGTGCCCGGGGAGAAGATGCCGCTGGAGTGCGCGCCACGGGCGGCGACAGTCAAGGTCCAGTCCGCGACGCTGCGCCGGGCGATCGAGCCCATGTCGCGCCCGGCTTCTTGCGCCAGCCCTTCGAAGTCGAGCGCGGCGTCGGCCCGTTTGCCGGCCGCGATCAGGTCACGGCGGGCAAGGTCGAGCGGCGCTCCCGGATCCTCCTCGTCGCCGGTCAAGAAAACCTCGATATTGGCCTGCCGCAGCGTCCCCGCCGCTTGCATGGCGCGTAGTGCGGCGACGATGACCGCCACTCCGCCCTTGTTGTCGGCCGCGCCCGGTCCTCGGCCGCGGTCGCCCTCCAGGGTCCAACGCTGGAAGGGCGAGTCCGGCTCGAACACGGTGTCGAGGTGGCCGATCAGCAATAGCCTTTTCGTGCCGCGTCGGCCTGCCTTGGTCGCGACCAGATGGCCGGCTCGCCCGGTCTGTCGCAGCGGGATCCAGCGGACGGCGAAGCCCAGTGCCTCGAATTCGGGGCGGAGCATCTGCGCCACGGCTTCCACACCGGCCACGTTTTGCGAGCCACTGTTCTGGTTTACCATCCGCTCAAGCAGCGCCAGCGTCCGCGGCTGTTCGACGGTCACGGTGGCTGCGATGCGCTGCTCCGCCGGGGTGAGCGCCGCCGACACGGGCGCGGCCATCAACAGGGCGGCCATGCCCCAAGCGATCAATCGCATCACGAAGCCGCCACCACCACTCCCCGGCACTCGCCGAAGCCGATCGCGACCGCTCCTTCCGCTTCGGCCCGGGCGGTCAGGATCAACTCGTCGCCATCCTCCAGGAAGCTGCGGGTCTCGCCGCTGGGCAGGGTGATCGGCAGCTTGCCGCCGCGGCTGATTTCCAGCAGTGAACCGAGCCCGTCGTCGCTCGCCGTCGACAAGGTACCGGTGCCGATCAGGTCGCCGGGCTGCAGGTTGCAGCCGTTGCTGCTGTGATGCGCGACAATCTGTGCCGCGCTCCAGTACATTGCGGCAGCGGCATTGCCGTGGCTCAACCGATGCGGCGCGATCCCTTCGCTGCGCATGCGTTCGGTCGAGATGAGCGCTTCAATCGTCAGCCCAAGGCCCGGCGCCGGATCCTCGTCGCGAAGGTACTCGAGCGGCTGCGGGTCGCCCGCCGGCCGCTCGAAACCGGCGACGCGGAACGGCCGCAATGCGTCGGCCGTCACGACCCACGGCGACACGCTGGTCAGGAAATTCTTGGCCAGAAACGGTCCGAGCGGCTGGTATTCCCACGCTTGGAGGTCACGCGCGGACCAGTCGTTCAGCAGGCAATATCCCGCGATATGCTCCGCCGCTTCGCCAATCGGAATCGGCTCGCCCAAGCGGTTGCCGCGCCCGATCCACAGGCCGAGCTCCAACTCATAGTCCAGTCGCCGCGAAGGACCGTACTCGGGAATGTCCGCTTCCGGCGGCTTGCGCTGGCCGCTTGGGCGGACCACCGGCTCGCCCGATGCCCGCACGCTCGATGCGCGACCGTGATAGCCGATCGGCACATATTTGTAGTTGGGTAACAGGGGATTGTCCGGCCGGAACTGCCGGCCGACGTTGGTGGCGTGATGAATGCCGACGTAGAAATCGGTGTAGTCGCCGACGATGCACGGCAGATAGGTCGTCGCTTCGGACTGACCGATCAGCGCCGGCTCGACATCGTCGCGGTAGCGCCCGTCACTCAATATCTTGACCAGGCGGTGGCGAAGCGCCGTGTGATCCGCCGGCCCGCGCGCCAGCCAGGCATTCAGAACGGGAAGCGCCAGGTCCTCGCGCCATTCCTCGTCGAGCAGGTCGGCAACGCCCGTCAGGTCCAGGATGAAATCGCCGATCGCAACGCCGATCCGCCGCCCCTGCCCGTCCGCCGAAAATGCGCCGAGAGGCAGGTTCTGCACCGGAAAGTCGCGGTGCCCGTTCGCGCTTTCGACCCAACTCGTCAGCGCCGGGTCGTGGGTGTGATCGAGCCCGCTCACGGCAGCACCGCCTTGGGAAAGTCGGCCCACGCCAGATCGTAGTCGGGCTGCGCCCGTCCGAGCGCTTCGGCGGTGACCTCAAACGGCCAGCAGCTTTCGATCATGAAGGCCATCGTGCCCGCGATCTTGACGGGTTTGAGCTCCGCCTCCGAGGCCCTGCGCCACGTGTCCACGTCGGGGCCGTGCCCGCTGAGCAAATTGTGCAAGGACAGCCCGCCGGGCGCGAAGCCCTCCGCCTTGGCGTCGTATTCGCCGGTCAGCAGACCCATGCATTCACTCATCACGTTGCGGTGGAACCAGGGCGGCCGAAACGTGTCCTCCCCCACCATCCACCGCGGCGGGAAGATCACGAAGTCGACATTGGCGCGTCCATGCACGGTCGACGGCGACGTCAGCACGGTGAAGATGGACGGATCGGGATGGTCGAAGCTGACCGTCCCGATGGTGTTGAAATGAGCCAGGTCATAACGGAATGGCGCCAGGTTGCCGTGCCATGCCACCACGTCGAGCGGCGAATGGTCCAGCACCGTGGTCCATAGCTGCCCGCCATATTTCTGCACCACCTCGGTCGGTTCGTCGCGGTCCTCGAACCAGGCCACCGGCGTTTCGAAGTCGCGCGGGTTGGCAAGTCCGTTCGCGCCGATCGGGCCTAGGTCCGGCAGTCGGAACGGTGCGCCGTAATTCTCCGCGACATAGCCACGCGCTTCACCGTCCGGCAGCAATACGCGGAACCGGACCCCGCGCGGGATCAATGCGATCTGCCCCGGCGCAATCTCCAGCCGGCCGAGCTCCGTCAGTATGTCGAGCCGGCCCTGCTGCGGCAGGATCAGCAGCTCGCCGTCGGCGGACACGAACACGCGCCCGTCCATGTCACGATTGGCGGCGTACAGATGGACGGCCACCCCCTCCAGCTCGGCCGGCGAGCGGTTGAATACCGCGGTGACCAGGCCGTCGACGAAGTCGGTCCCCGCCGGCGCCGGGGCGATCGGGTCCCAGCGCAGGCGGTTGGGCGCCAGCGGCTCCGGCCCGGCCTCCGCCTTCAGGCGCGGCGCACCCTGATAGCGAACGAAGGGGCGATGATCAGCGCTCGGCCGCATCCGGTAAAGCCAGCTGCGCCGGTTCTCGTGCCGGGGCATGGTGAAGGCGCTGCCGGAAAATTGCTCCGCGTAAAGGCCGAAGGCTGGCCGCTGCGGGCTGTTCCGTCCTTGCGGAAGCGCGCCGGGCACCGCTTCCGTCGAATGATGGCCGCCAAAGCCGCTCATATAGGCTGGGGAAGAATTGCTGAGCATGTCGATGCTCTACGCGTCGTCGACGGTGGTGAAAAGCTTGGGCTGCCTGAACGAACAAAGAGGCGACAGCGCCAGCTGCCGCCTCCATTGCTCAATCCGGCCGTCAGCGGATCAATTGATGTTGACGTCGATCTTGTCGGGGACCGTGATTTCGGTCGTATCGCCGCCGAACCCAAGCTGGTCGCGGAACAGAAACGCCAGCACCAGGAGGACCAGGATCAGCAGCACGATGGCGAGCACGCCGCCGCCGCCACTGCGGTCGCCGCCGGTTTCGACGATGGTAGTGCGCTCAACCACCGGGTCCCGATCGCGCACGCCGTCGTTGTTCAGATCATCAGCCATGAGGATACTCCACTCCCTGTTGTGGCGGCGTAACGATCACCGGGCGAACGCGGTTCCGCCTGTCCCGTGACAAGTTAGTCGTTGGCGGCGCGCCGCCGATCGGTGTCGGTACGGTCGGCCAGCTCATGGCAGGTGAAACGGCCCTTGATCCGGTCATTGAAGAACTTCCCCTTCGAGCCCGCGGCAGCCAGCTGTTCCGCCAGCTTGGGAGGCACGTTGAGGTAAAGATACCGGCGACCTCCGGCGAAGCAGAGTTCCAGCGCCCGATCGTCGGGCCAATAGCGGGCGGCACGAATGAGGGTTGAGGGACTCACCTGGCGGAGAACGGACGATGAGCGGCTTGGATTCCTCCGCTGCGACGAACCGTTCTTCCAGTGAGTCCGCGTGCCACCCGTTTAGCGGACACGCTCAACGCTTTGGTAACGTCATTATGTCATATTCGTCCGGAACGAACTGTATCTGGGGCAGCAATGGACAGTTTCCGCGATCTGGCAAACGAACTCGAACCCGCCTTCGGTAGCCACGCGCCCGAAGTCACCGAAGTTCCCGCCAGCGCCGACGAGCGGCGACTGCAGGTGCGCGCCTATAATTACTGGGCATCGCTGCTCGACGGCCGCGACTTTCCGTCGATCGAGGATCTCAATCCGGCCAGTGTCGCCGAATTCGCCAAAAACAGCGTCCTGCTCGACTTCACCTCCGGTCCGGCAAACCCCACCACCGCCTATATCGGCGTGGCACTGCGCCGCGAATGCGATCTCGACAATGATATCGAAAGCATGGACGAGGTGCCCGAAGGGTCGTTGCTCTCGCGGCTGACGCAATATCACGACCAGATCCTCGACAGCCGCGCGCCGGTCGGGATCGAGGCGGAGTTCGTCAATCAGCGCGGGGTCGGCCACTGCTATCGCGGGATCCTGATGCCCTTCTCGTCCGACGGCGATACGATCGACTTCGTCTACGGCGTGTTCAGCTGGACCGAACAGGTGGCCGCGCAGCCGGCCCCGGCACCTGCCCCCGTCTTCCAGTCCGATCCCGGCCTGGCCGCTCCCGACGCTGTCCTGGTGCCGAACCTGCCGCCCCTGGAACTCGGCGACGAGCTGGACGACGAGGCGATGGAATTGTCGGCAGAGATGCAGGACGGCTCGTTCGACGACTTTCCCGCCGAACAACCGGTTGCAGACTTCGCTCCGCCCTCACCCGCGGCTCAAGTCGCGCCGCCGGCGGAACATATCGCCTGGCAGGATGGACCGCTGGCCGATCCGGACGTGCTGCAGGCGGCAGGCGAAGCGACGCTGGCCGACTGGCTGTCCGCCGCCCGCGCCACCGCCGAAGACGCCAAGGCCGCCGACGGTCGCAGCCGCCAGGCGCTCTACCAGGCACTGGGTCTTGCCTACGACTTCGCCTGCGCCGCGGTGGCGTCGCCCGACGAATATGCCGCGCTGCTGGAAGAATACGAAATCGTGGTGCAGGCTCGCGCGCCGATGACGGCTGTGGCCAAGCTGGTGTTCGGCGTTACCTACGACAAGGCACGGCTGACCGAATATGCTGCCGCCCTGTCCTATGCGGCCCGGCAGGAGATCGGCAGCGGCCGATTCCTGTCTTTCATCGACACCTATCCAGGCGGCCTCAAGGGGCTGGTCGAGGCCGAGCGGCGCCTGCGCAGGCCGGACGGCGATACCGGCGGTTGGCGCGAAACCGCGGTCTCGCGGCTACGCGCCGCCGAAGCTCGCCCGCTCTATGCCCTGGCCGGCAACGGCGAGTTCGCTTTGGTGCTCGTGCGTCGCGAGGCTCACGGCGCCGTATCGCCCATTGCCGCGGTCAGCGACCCGACGATGCTCGACAAGGTCTTGAAGCGCGTCGCCGCCTGAGCGGTCCCTAAGGGTTGTCCCTCCCTTGAGCGGGGGGCTATAGCGCCGCCGACCTTCCAGATCATCGGCGGAGTAAATCAGCTAATGTCGGCAACCAAGCGCGCGGCGCGGTCCCTCCATGACTCGCTGCGCGAAGTCCTGACGCTCAACGCATTGCCCGGCGAAACGGCGGGTTTCGCGACGGAAGACCAGGACGAGGCCGCCAGCTTCCTGCTCGAGGTCGCAGCGCGGCGAGAGCGCGGACGCGCCATCATCCGGCTCGAATCGCGCGGCGGATCGGAAGCCGGCAATCGCCGCATGCGCCTTGGCATCGTCAACGACGACATGCCCTTCCTGGTCGACAGCGTGGCCAACGCGATCGCCGGCCGTCAGCTTACCATCCACCGCCTCCTCCATCCGGTCGTTTGCGTGACGCGCGACGACGAAGGCGAACTTCGGACGGTGGAGCCGCTGTGCGACGATGCCAGTCGGCGCGAATCGTTGATGTATATCGAACTCGATCGCGCGGACGCCCGCACCCGGCAGGAACTTGTCGCCGAACTTCAGGGGGTCCTTGAAGACGTTCGGTTGGCCGTGCGCGACTGGCGCGCGATGCAGTCGCGGCTTCATGCCGACGCCGACCGCGCACCTGACGCGGAAGGTGCGGAACTCATGCGCTGGTTCGCCGAAGGCGCATTGACCCTGCTCGGCTATCAGGTCGAACGACCCGGCCAGGTTCCATCCGACGCGCTTGGCATCTTCAGCATTCCCGGCGCGCCGACGGATGAGGGCGGCTGCCTCAATGCAATGAATTATCTGGCCGGTGGCGGGCAGGTGCCGCTGCTGGCAAAGGCCGACCGCAAATCGACCGTCCATCGCCGTGTGCCGATGGATCTCGTCGTCGTCCCAGTCGGCGACGGCAAGGTCGACGGCATCGGTGTCTATGCCGGCCTGTGGACCAGCGAAGCCTTGATCCGCCCCGTCGAGGAAGTGCCGATCCTGCGCCGCCGGCTGGAGGAGCTCGATCAGCAACTGGGTTTCGATCCCCGGGGGCATTCCGGCAAGGCTCTGCGCCACGCGATCAGCTCACTTCCGCGCGACCTGCTGATCAACCTCGCCACCGACAGCGTGCGCGACCTGGTTCTGACCGCCATGTCGCTGGCGGACCGCCCCCGTCCCGCCCTCGTGCAGGTGCGCAGCATCCTGAAGGGGCATCTGTTCACCTTCGTCTGGTTGCCGCGCGACAATCTCAGCACGCGGATGCGGTTGCAGGTGGCGGGACTTCTTGAGGAAGCCGTCGGGTCGCCCATCACGGCCTGGTCGGTCGAGCTCGGCGAGGGCAATCTCGCGCTCATCCGCTATACGCAATATGTCGACGCCGGGATGCCGATGGCGGACAGCGCCGGGTTGAACGCCCGTCTGCACAGCATGGTTCGCGGCTGGCACCCGGGGGTCGAGGAAGCGCTTGCCGACAAGGTTGGCTCCGCCCGCGGCACGCGCCTGTCGATCACCTTCGCCGAAACCGCATTCGCCGAAGCCTATCAGGCAAGCACCGGTCCGTCCGAAGCGGCCGAGGACATTCTGCGTCTTAGCCGGCTCGACTCGGCGACGCCGCGCGCTGTCCGGCTGTGCCAACGATCGGCGCCCGGCAGCTGCGAACTCCATCTCAAGATTTATGCCCGCAGTGGGCTCATCCCCCTGTCTTCCGCCGTGCCGGTGCTCGAAAACTTCGGTTTCCTGGTGCTTGAGGAGATCCCCTCCGAAGTTGGGGAAGGCACGCTGGGCTACATCCACGATTTCCGGGTCGAATTGCCGGCGGGCACGGACCTGTCGGCGATCCTTGACCGGGCCGATACCGTGGAGCGGTCGATCACCGACGTGCTCGACGGCAGGGCCGAGAACGACGAGTTCAACCAGCTCGTGCTGCTCGCCGGGCTCGACCCGCAGCCGGTGGTGTGGTTGCGCGCCTGGTTCCGCTACCTGCGCCAGACCGGCGTGTCTTACGGGCTGATGACCGTCGTGGACGCACTGCGGCGGTCGCCTGCCGCAACGCGGGCCCTCGTTGAACAATTCACCGCGACTCATCGGCCCAATGTGGATGGCCGGGCCGCGGCCATCGCTGCTTGCCGCCGCGACCTCGACGACGCGCTGGAGGGCGTGAAGGGGATCGACGACGATCGGATCCTGCGCCGAATCCGGGCGGTGGTGGAAGCGACCCTGCGCACCAACGCTTTCGCGCCCGCCGCGCAGGAAGCGCTGGCCTTCAAGCTTGATCCCAAGCTGATCCCCGGCCTGCCCGCGCCGATCCCCTATCGGGAAATGTGGGTCTATTCACCGCGCGTGGAAGGCATCCACCTGCGCGGCGGACCGGTTGCGCGCGGCGGACTGCGCTGGTCGGACCGGCGCGACGATTTCCGCACCGAAATTCTCGGCCTGGTCAAGGCGCAGCTGGTCAAGAACGCTGTGATCGTGCCGACTGGAGCCAAGGGCGGCTTCTATGCCAAGCAGCTCCCCGCCCCGACGGATCGCGAAGCGTGGCTGGCAGAAGGCACGGAAAGCTATCGCATCTTCATCCGCTCTCTGCTGTCGGTTACCGACAACATCGTGGACGACCAAGTGGTCCATCCCGAGAAGGTGGTTATTCACGACGGTGACGACCCTTATTTCGTGGTCGCCGCCGACAAGGGCACGGCGACCTTCTCCGACGTCGCCAACGCGATTGCGCTGGAACGCGGCTTCTGGCTCGGCGACGCGTTCGCCTCGGGCGGCTCGAACGGTTACGACCACAAGGCGATGGGCATCACCGCGAAGGGCGCGTGGGTTTCGGTCCAGCGCCACTTTCGTGAAATGGGCATCGACGTGCAGGCGCAATCGATCCGGGTGGCCGGCTGCGGCGACATGTCGGGCGATGTCTTCGGGAACGGCATGCTGCTCAGCAAGTGCCTGAAACTGGTCGCCGCCTTCGACCACCGGCACATCTTCATCGATCCCGACCCCGATCCGGCCAGCAGCTTTGCCGAACGGCAGCGCCTGTTCGAACTGTCCCGCTCCAGTTGGGACGATTACGACCGCGCGCTGCTCAGCCCGGGCGGGATGATCGTCCCGCGCAGCCAGAAGCAGATCGAGCTTACGCCCCAGGCGCGTCAACTACTGGGCCTGGAGGCAGCGGAGATTGATCCGACCAGCCTTATCAATGCCATCCTGAAGGCGGACGTGGATCTGCTCTGGTTCGGGGGCATCGGGACCTACATCAAAGCCTCGACGCAGTCCCATGCGCAGGTCGGCGATCCTGCCAACGACGCGCTGCGGGTCGACGCTGCCGAGATGCGTGCACGGGTCATCGGCGAAGGCGCCAACCTTGCCGTCACTCAGCCTGCCCGGATCGAATTCGCCTCCCGCGGCGGCCGCATCAACACCGACTTCATCGACAACTCGGCCGGCGTCGACTGTTCGGACAACGAGGTGAACATCAAAATCCCCCTCAACCGCGAAATGCGCGAAGGGCGGCTCAGTCTTGAGGATCGCAACCTCCTGCTGGCACGGATGACCGAAGAGGTGTCCGAGCTGGTACTGGAGGATAATCGGCTCCAGACGCTCGCCCTGTCCGTGGCCGAAAGCGGCGGGGCCGCAGCGCTTCCAGCGCAGGTCCGCACGCTCGAACTGCTGGAAGCGGCCGGCAACCTCGACCGGCGCGTCGAAGGACTGGACGCCAGCGACATGCTTCTGCGCCGCGTCTCGGAAAACCGCGGATTGACCCGGCCCGAGCTGTCCGTCCTTTTGAGCCTCACCAAGATCAACCTCAAGGACGCCACCGTCGCCCTCCACCTCGCCGATGATCCGCTGATGGACGAGCAGCTGCTCGACGCATTTCCGGCCCCCATGCGTCGCAAGCACCCGGAAGCGATCCTTGCCCATCGGCTGCGGCACGAGATCCTGGCCACGAAAGTGGCGAACCGGTTCGTCAACCGCCTGGGTCCGAGCATCGCGCTCGACATGACCGAGGAGGAGGGTGCCAGCCTGCAACAGGTCGTCGCCGCCTTCCTTGCGGCCGAACGGCTGCTGCAGCTCGATGTCCTGTGGGACCGGATCGACGGCGCCCAGGTATCGGAAGCGGCACGGCTGGAGCTGTTTGCCACCGCAGCGCAAAGCGTCCGCGCCCATCTGGCGGACATCCTTCGCGCCAGCGGCGGCGAAACCAGTGTCAGCAAGCTGGTCGAACTCCTTGAGCCCGGCATGACCAAGGTCAACGCGGCCGCCCGTTACATCATTCGCGAGGAGGTCCGGCACGAGGCGCTGGCCCGCAAGGAGCGGTTGGAAGCTCTCGGCGCAAGTCCCGAGATCGTCCGCGGCCTCGTCAAGCTATACGAACTCGATGGCGTGTTCGGCATCGCCGCGCTTGCTGCCCGCAAGGGAAGCGACGAGCTGAAGCTCACCCAGGCCTATGTCCGATTGGGCGAGGCGCTGGGGATCGATTGGGCGATGGGCCAGATCGGCCGCTTTGCGCCTGCCGATCAATGGGAGCGGCTGCTGGTGTCGGGGCTTGCCCGCGAATATGAGCAGCTTCGGCTCGATTGGATCAGCCGGGCGCGCAGCGACGACCTGGAACAGGCGGTGGAACGGTGGAGCGAGCGGCATGCCGACCGGCTGCAGCAATTCCGCGGCCTGATCGCCCGGGCTCGGGCAGCTGGAACACCGACCATTCCCATGCTCGCACAGATCGCCAATCAGGCCCGCATTCTGCTTCAGCGCTGATGCACCTGCTGATCCTGACGCCGGACCCGGCCTATCCGGAGCCATTCGCCTGGGCTTTCCATGTGCAGGCTGAGGCCCTTCGAGAAGCAGGCGCTGAGGTCGCGTCGCGGCCCTGGACTGCCGCCGGCGACCTGTCGCCCTTCGATCTGGTGCTCCCGCTCGTCGCATGGGGTTATCACCTGCGGTATGCCGAATGGCTCGATCTGCTCGATCAGTTCGAGACCGACCGGGTTGCGGTTGCGAACCCTTCGACCGTGCTGCGGTGGAATGGCGACAAGGCGTACCTGCGCGAGCTGGCGGCCCTTGGCATCCCGACCGTCCCGACGCTGGAGGTCGATCATCTCAACGAAGCCGCGCTGGCCGCCGCCTTCGGCACTCTGGGATCCGATCAAGTGGTCGTGAAGCCGCCCGTTTCGGCCGGTGCGAGCGGCACATATCGTTTGCGGCGGGGGGAAGGCGCCCACGTTCCGACCGATGTTCATGGCCAGCGGATGATGATCCAGCCGTTCCTGCATTCGATCTCCGACGTCGGCGAATATTCGCTGATCCTGTTCGACGGCGAGCCAAGCCATTGCGTGGTCAAGCGTCCCAGCAATGGCGACTTTCGCGTGCAGCCGAATTTCGGCGGCGAGACCCAGGCCTGCGAGCCACCTGCCGAAGCAATCGAGATCGCGCAGGCGGCGCTCGCCGCTGCGCCGGCACAGACGAGTTACGCCCGCGTGGACCTGGTCGTTGGGCTGGACAATGCGCTGCAAGTCATCGAGCTCGAGCTGATCGAGCCCGCCCTCTTTCTGCACTGCGCCGAACAGGCCAAGCCGCGCTTTGCCCAGGCGATTTGCTCAGCCGCCGAGCGCGCGGCCAAATAGCCACTGGCGGATCGCGCTGGTCAGGTTGGGCGGCTCAGCGACATTCATCCGCGCGGCATCGATTTCCGCCACCAGCGCATTGACCGGAAGGGCCGCATCCCGCGCCGCGATTTCCAGCGCGCTCCAGAAAATGGGTTCCAGGCTGACACTGGTCGGGTGACCCGCAATCAGCACCGATCGCTTGACGGGCGGCGAATAGGTGACTGCTTCTGACAAGAAGTGCTCCATGTGAGCGACGGGAGGTATTCCGCATCGCCTTTATGTCACCTCAACGTCGCAGAACGCCCGAGGTTCGCCACCCGATCAGTACATATGCTGGCCGCCGTTGATCGACAGTGTCGATCCGGTCACGAAACCGGCATTCTCATCGACCAGGAACGCAACCCCGCGGGCGATCTCGTCCGCTCGGCCGAGCCGCCCGACGGGGATTCGGGCAACGATCTTGCCGAGAACGTCCTCGGGCACCGCCGCCACCATATCCGTATCGATGTACCCCGGCGCGATCGCGTTCACGGTCACGCCGCTGCGTGCGCCCTCCTGGGCCAGCGCCTTGGTGAAGCCGTGGATGCCCGACTTGGCCGCGGCGTAATTGACCTGGCCATATTGGCCGGCTTGGCCATTGATCGATCCGATGTTCACGATTCTGCCGTAACCGCGCGATTGCATCCCCTCGAACACCGCCTTGGCCATATTGAAGCAACCGCCGAGGTTGGTGTCGATCACATCCTGCCATTTCTGGTGATCCATGCGCTTCATGGTGGTGTCGCGGGTGATGCCGGCGTTGTTCACCAGAATGTCCACTGGCCCGAGCGCTGCTTCGACGTCACGCACGCCGGCCTGACAAGCCTCGTAGTCCGAGACGTCCCATTTGAATGCACGGATCCCGGTCCGCTCCGTGAACTGACGCGCGCGCTCGTCATTGCCAGCATAATTGGCGGCGACGGTCATTCCCATGTCCTTGAGGGCGACGCTGATCGCCTCGCCAATTCCGCGCGTTCCGCCCGTAACGATCGCCACCCGTGCCATGCGATGCTCTCCTCCGTAAAACGGAGAAGCCTAAGCGGGCGCCACCCACCCGGCAAGTTCGCGGCGCACCAGCTGTTCCAGCATCGTCATGCCGTCGGCTCGGTCGTTAAGGCACTCCAGCCGCGCGAAATGGGTTCCGCCCGCTTCGACAAAGGTTTCCCGGCCGCGGATGCCCAGTTCCTCGATCGTCTCAATGCAATCGGCGGAAAAGCCAGGCGCCGCGATCGCGATCCGGGACACACCCTGGGCAGGATAAGCGGCCAGCACATCCTCCGTGGCGGGTTCCAGCCACTTGTCGCGGCCGAAGCGCGACTGAAACGCCGTGTCGATGGGAATTGCCATGCGCTCGGACAACAGCCGTGCAGTCTTCCGGCAATGGCAATGATAGGGATCGCCCTTGCGCAGCGTCCGCTGGGGCATGCCGTGAAAGCTCAGCAACAGCCTTTGCGGTTCGAATTCCAGACGGGCGAGCTGGGCCTGGAGATCGGCTGCAAGCGCATCGATGTAGGGGGCATCGTCGAAGTAGGGCGGCAGCGTCCTGAGCGCCGGCTGCCAGCGCATTTCCGCAAGCATGGAGAAGACGGTGTCGTTGGCCGTCGCGGTCGTTGCCGCGCAATATTGCGGGTAGAGCGGAGCCACCAGCAGACGGTCGACGCCGGCCGCGACCATCTTGTCGATCGCCGGCCGGATCCCGGGATTGCCATACCGCATCGCCCATTCGACCAAGGCTGCATCACCCAGCCGCTCCTGCAACCCGCGGGCCTGCCGAGCAGTGATGGCTGCAAGCGGCGAGCCTTCGTCTGTCCAGACCTGCTTGTAGGCATGAGCCGACTTGGCCGGCCGAGTGCGGAGGACGATGCCGTGCAGGATCGGCTTCCATGCGATCGCCGAGATTTCGACCACGCGACGGTCGGACAGGAACTCGGCCAGATAGCGGCGCACGGCAGGCGCCTCCGGCGCATCGGGCGTGCCGAGGTTGATGAGCAGCACTCCCACCTTGCGCGGCGGGATGGCGGGATGGTCGGGCGGTGGGATCATTGATCAGGCAGACATCGGGTCGAAGGGTAGAGAGCGCAAGCGGCGCCCGGTCGCCGCTGCAATGGCGTTGGCCACGGCGGGCGCCAATACGGCCATGGGGAGGCCTGACAGACCGCCCGGCGGAGCAGTGCTGGGGATCAGTTCGACGCTGATGGAGGGCGTCGCCCGCAATCTTGGTGCTGCGGAGGGACCACCGATTGGCATGCCATGCCGGAACGAAGCTTTGGGAGAAGTGACCAGCGCCAGTGCGCCGAGCAGGTTTCCTTCCACCTGTTGCCGCACAATTCCGGAATTAATCATTCGCCCGCAATCGACTGCTGCGACCAGCCGGTCGACCTGAACCTGCCCGCCCGCGCCGACCGTCGCGCTCGCAAGCAGCGCGATATAGCTGCCATAGGCCTGGTGACACGCCACCCCCATACTGCTTCCCGGCCCGCCGCCATCCCATCCTCCGATCGTCGCGGCGGCGGACAGTACCCGGGCGAGCTGCGGTTCACGGCCGAGCATGGCGATGCGAAAAGCGAGCGGCTCGAAGCCGTTGCGGCGCGCAAGCTCGTCCACGAAGCTTTCGCGGACGAACGCGGAAAAGAAATGTTCGCCGCCGCGCATATATCCGCGGGGGAGCGGCAGGTCGGCACTCGCCTGCTCAAGCCGGACCAACGGAATCTCATAGGGAAAGTCGCTTTCCGTCGCACCGACCGCCTTGCCGTGCCAGCCCAGCAATCGATTGTCCGGCCCGAGTTGCGCCCGCACCTTGGCTTTCGCGGGCGAAAGAGGCCGCTCCGCCCGCCGCGACCAGTTTGGAGCGATGCTGACCTGCACAGGCTTGCCGAGCTTGGCGGCCAGCGTTGCCGCGATTGGGGCGGCATCCGCGTGGAGGGCGCGTCCATCGGCTGCGCCGACCGGCATGGGATAAAGCAGCACTTCGTCCGCGCTAAGCCCGGTGGCCGCGGCAGCCGCTCGACGGGTTTCGTCGGGCGCTTGCGTCGGTGCCCAAACCTCGAGCCTGCCGTTGCGCATCCGGGCTGTCGCCGCGATCGGCTCAAGGCCAAGGTGCAGCATCGGAGCCATCCGATATTCGGCACTGACGGTTCGCCCGGAGAGGTCCCCCTCGCCGATTCGCACCCCGACGTCGACCGGACCTGCTTCAAGGGCCTGAGCCAGCGCATGATCCAGCGCATCGTCGGTGCCGTCCGGCGGAGCGTTGAAGCGAGGGTTGGAGGCCGCCAGCCTTTGCTCGGCCGCCCAGCCCGTCGGCCCCACGGCAGCGATCCAGCCTTCACCGGCATGAACCTCACGCCCGCCCCGGTGCCCGGCGACATCGCCGAGACGAGCCGCGGCATAGATCATTTCGGGCAAACGCACATCGGCGGCGAACCGCAGCGATCCGTCCACCTTTGGCGGCCCATCCAGCCTTGCCACCGATCGGCTCGACAGCAGGCCGGTGCCAGCGGGACGCAGCGGTGTGTCGGCCGGCAGTCGAAAACTTGCGGCACGTTCCGCGACCTTGGCGAAGGCTAGCCGCTTGCCTTCATGCATGACGAACCCGTTGGCGGTATCGCATTCGGCCGCAGCGACGCCCCATTGTTCGGCGGCGGCGCGGCATAGCAGCGTTCGGGCTGCTGCTCCTGCCTGGCGCATCACGGGCCCGAACGCCCGCACAGACGTCGCACCGGCGGTAATCCGTCCTTCTCCCCACTCGCTGCCAAGCGCGTTACGGTATGGGGGTCCGGGCGGCGCCGGTTCGACCCCGACGCTCTCCCATGTCGCGCCGAGTTCGTCGGCCAGCAGTTGCGGCAGGCTGGTCCAGACCCCCTGCCCGGTTTCAACCTGCGGAACGGCAACCGTCACCCGACCGTCGGCACCGATCCTGAGATAATGGCCGAACACCTGCTCGTCCGGACCGGCGCTAAGGCCGGGCGCGTAGGTGCGCGGCCACAGGCCCCATGCCACGACCAGCCCGACGCCGGCGCCCCCGCCGACCAGCAGCGTTCGCCGGTCAAGCTTCAAGCGGCGTATTGCGCCTTGAGCGCGACCCGATCGATCTTGCCGGTGCCGAGCCGCGGCAGTGCTTCGGATGCCCAGATGAAGCGGCCGGGCACCTTGAACCCGGCCAGCCGCGCGGCGAGAAAGTCGCGCAGGTCCTCCTCCGTCAGGTCGACGCCCTCCGCCGGCAGCACGACCGCGACCGGGATCTCGCCCAGGCGCTCGTCGGGCGCGCCGAACACCGCGGCTTCGCGAACGCTATCGCAGGCGTAGATCGCTGCTTCCACCTCGGCCGAGCTGATATTCTCGCCGCCGCGGATGATGATGTCTTTCTTGCGATCGACGATGAACAGATAGTCGTCCTCGTCGAGGTAACCGATATCGCCGGTACGAAAGAACCCATCGGCGGTGAACGCGGAGGCGGTCGCATCCGGGTTCTTCCAATAGCCCTTGATATTGGCGGCCGACCGGATTGCGACCTCGCCCCGTTCGCCGGTCGGCAAATGGGCGTCATGGGCGCCGAGGATCGCGATCTCGACGAATGGCAGGGCCCGTCCGGTCGAAGCCGGTTTTTCCGTATAATTCTGCCAGTAGTTGCCGCAGCCGACCGCGTTGGTTTCGGTCAGCCCATATCCCAGCGCCGGCTGCGCATCCCCGAAACTTTCCTTCAGCCGCTGCACATGCGCGACCGGGCGCGGTGCGCCGCCCGCCGCGATGTCGGTCAGGGTCGACAGGTCGTACTGGCCACGAGCGGGATGATTCATCAGCTCGAGGCTCATGGTGGGCACGCCGACGAAATAGGTGATCCGCTCTGCCTCTATGAGCCGCAGCGCCTCGCCCGCGTCCCACTTGGGCATCAGCACCATTCCGCGCCCGATGACAAAGCTGTTCAGCATGACGGGGATTTCGCCGGTGACGTGAAACAGGGGCACGTTGACCAGCGTCTTGGGAGGGTTGGCGGGCGCGCGGCCCTGGCTTTGCATGATCCCCAGCAGGCACATGATCGACGCAGCATAGGTGTAGACCCCTTGGGTCACGGCCTTGTGGCTCGACAGCGCGCCTTTCGCCTCGCCGGTGGAGCCCGACGTGAACAAAATGGTCGCGTCGTCTTCCGGCCCGATCTCAGGCAGATGGGTGCCGAGCGGCGCGCCTTCCTTCAGCAGCGGCTGCAGCGCGGCGCCGTGGTGCTGGTCTACCGGCAGGGTCACGATCGGCCAGGGACCGCAGGCGGCCGCAATGCGCTGGGCCCGGGCTGCGTCGGCAATGATCAGCTTGGGATTCGTCAGCTCCAGCGCATGGAGCATTTCGTGCGCCTGCCACCAGCCGTTGAGCAGGGTCGCGACCGCCCCCGCCTTGACCGCGGCCATGTAGGTGATGATCCAGCTCGGGCAGTTGCGCATGGCGATCGCGAGCCGGTCGCCTTTCGCAATGTCATGATGAGCCACCAGCGCGCGTGCGAGATCGTCGGATATGCGATCAAGCTCCGCGAAGGTCAGCCGGTCGGGGCCGCAGATGACGCCTTCCACCTGACCGTTGACCGCACAGAAAGTCTTGAAGAACGCCGGCAAGGTGGCGGGAAAGTTGGTGACGACGGTGCGCGCCTGGTCGTCCTTGCCGACGACTATGCGCCCGCCGGGCCCGGTAACCGCGGCCAACACTGCGTCGTAGCGTTGGTCGAGTTCACTGGGCATCGTGTCGCTCTCCTTGGCGTTTCCGTCGGGCGCTCTTATGAGGCGGCGAGCCCAAAGGGGGAAGAGCTTAAGCGATGACCATTCCACCATCTTCCGGCGGCATCGCCTGGACCGACCTCGGCCTGTCGCCAGTGGCGCTGGACCTCGGCTTCTTCGAGCTGCGCTGGTACAGCCTGGCCTATCTGGCCGGCATCTCCCTCGGCTATTGGTACATGCTGAAACTGCTGAAGCAGCCCGGCGCGCCGATGGCCCGCCGCCACGCCGACGATCTGGTGTTCTACGCCGCGCTGGGCGTCATCTTCGGCGGTCGCCTCGGCTACGTCCTGTTCTATCGGCCCGGCTTCTATCTCGAGAACCCGCTGGAGATCGTGAAGCTGTGGGATGGCGGCATGAGCTTTCATGGCGGCGTCATCGGGACCAGCGTCGGCATCCTGTATCTCGCCTGGAAGCAGCAGCTGAACTGGCTCCGCGTCCATGACTATGTCGCCTGCGTGGTGCCGATCGGCCTGTTCACCGGCCGCCTCGCCAACTTCGTCAATGCCGAGCTGTGGGGTGCTCCCACGTCCGTGCCCTGGGCCGTGCGATTTCCCGAGGTGGTGGGCGGCGTCACCGTCCTTGGCCCGCCGCGGCATCCAAGCCAGCTGTATGAGGCGGCGCTGGAGGGCATCGTTCTGTTCGCCATCCTCGCCTGGATGTTCTGGAAGACCCGCTCTCGCTACGAGCCAGGTAAATTGGTCGGGGCCTTCCTGCTGTTCTACGGCCTGTTCCGTTTCGGCGTCGAGTTCATCCGCGAGCCGGACGCGCACCTGGTCGAGTTCGCGCAGGCGACCGGCCTCCACATGGGCCAGTGGCTGTGCGTGCCGATGATCCTTGGCGGCGCCTATCTCATGGCCACGGCCAAGGGTCGCCGGCAGCGCGTCGAGCCGATCGCGGGGACGGAGAGCGTGGCCTGACCCCACTCGAACGTGCCTTGCGCGAGCGGATCAAGGCCGCGGGCGCGGTGACCGTCGAGGCCTTCATGGAGGCCTGCAACAGCTATTATTATGCGACCCGCGATCCGCTTGGCACGAATGGTGACTTCACCACCGCGCCAGAGATCAGCCAGATGTTCGGTGAGCTGATCGGTGCCGCGCTGGCCGATGTGTGGGCGAGAGCCGGCCGACCGGGCGTGCGTTATGTGGAACTCGGCCCCGGACGCGGGACGCTGGCCGGCGACGCACTGCGCGTCATGCGCTCGGCTGGGCTGGAGCCGCCGGTCCATTTCGTAGAGACCAGCGAGACGCTTCGTGCCGCCCAGGCGCGCGCTGTTCCCCACGCCCAGTGGCACGATCGCATCGACGACCTTCCCGGCGACAAGCCGCTGCTGGTCGTCGCCAACGAGTTTCTCGACGCGCTTCCGATCCGCCAGCACGTCGGCGGCGCCGAACGCCACGTGGTGGTTGCCGGCGGCGGATTGGCCTTCGACCGTGACGGCGAGATCGTGGAATCCTCCCCGGCGCGCGACGAGGCGGTCGGCGGGCTGGCCGAGGGGATCGTGGCGATCGGCGGAGCGGCGCTCATCATCGATTACGGCTTCACCCGCAGCGGTCCCGGCGACACGCTTCAGGCGGTGGCGGGCCACCGCTTCGCCCCGGTGCTGGTCCAGCCTGGCGAGCAGGATCTGACCAGCCATGTCGATTTCCAACGCGTCGCCGACGTCGCGCGCGAGGCGGGGGCCTGCGTGGCCGGCCCCGCCGAGCAGGGCCCCTGGCTGGAGCGGCTTGGCATCATCGCCCGCGCCCGGATGCTGGCCAATGCCGCACCCGAACGCGCAGGCGACATCGAAACGGCGCGCGCCCGACTGTGCAGGCCGGACGAGATGGGGTCGCTGTTCAAGGTGCTTGCCATCCACCACCCCGATTGGCCAAGCCCGGCGGGGCTATGATCATTCGTCCCGCAACCCCTGCCGATCTGCCCGCAATCGACCGGATCTTTCGAACCAGCTTCTGCGATACCTTCGCGCACCTTTATTCCGACCAGGATCTGGCAATCTTTCTCGGCCAGTTCACGCCCGACGCGTGGCAGGCCGAGTTCGACAATCCCGGATACGCCTTCCAGATCGGAGAGGTCGGCGGCGAGCCGCTCGGCTATGCCAAGGTGGGGCCGCTCAAGCTGCCGCATGTCGAGCCCGACGGAGCGCTGGAACTTAAGCAACTTTACCTGCTCCGGCAGGCGCACGGGACTGGGCTTGGTCCCTCGCTGATGGACTGGGTGATGGACGAAGCACGTCGCCGGGGCGCTCGTCGCCTCGCCCTGTCGGTGTGGGAGGGCAATCGGCGCGCGCAGGCCTTTTACCGCCGATACGGCTTCGAGGATCGGGGCCGCTACGACTTCATGGTCGGTAACCAGGCCGATCACGATCGGGTGTGGGAGGCCGCGCTGTGACCCCGCCGGTGTGGCGAGCCAACACGCTGGAGGGCGTCGCCCATGGTTTCCTCGGGCGACGCGGAGGGGTCAGCACCGGGGCGATGAGCAGTCTGAATTGCGGCTGGGGCAGCGGCGACGATCTGGCGCTGATCATGGAAAACCGCCGCCTCGCGGCCGACGCCGTGCTCCCGAACGCGCGGATCGTCTCGCCGCACCAGATACACAGCGCCGACGCGGTCGAGGCGGGGGATTGGCCCGATGATGACCGTCCGCCAGCAGACGCAGTGGTCACCGGCCAGACCGGCGTTTTGCTTGGCATCCTCACCGCGGATTGTGCGCCCGTCCTGCTCGCCGATCGCGAGGCCCGAGTGGTCGGCGCTGCGCACGCGGGCTGGCGAGGAGCGCTGGGCGGAATTACGGACGCGACCATCGCGGCAATGGAGCGGCTGGGCGCTCGGCGAGAGCGCATCGTCGCTGCCGTTGGTCCGTGCATCGCACAGCGTAGCTACGAAGTGGATCACCCCTTCCTCGATCGGTTCAACGAGGCGGACGGCGGCAACGATCGATTCTTCGGCGAAGGCCCGTCGGGAAAACCGCACTTCGACCTGGAAGCCTATGTCCTTCACCGCCTCGCTGCCGCCGGCATCGGCCGGGTGGAAGCGCTTGCCGCGGATACATACGCTCGACCCAGGGACTTCTACAGCTATCGCCGTGCGACGCACCTCGGCGAGCCCAGCTACGGCCGGCAGATCAGCCTGATCGGCATCGGTTGACGCGACCCTCGATTGCCAAGCCGGCGCGAGCGCTTCATGCTGCGGCTTGTCCTAGGGGGAGAACAGCCATGCGCGCTGCGTCCTTGCTGTTGGCCGGATCACTGGCCCTGTCCGCATGCAATCGCGAACCGGAAGTCGCGATGGAGAACGCCTCGGTCGCCGATGTCCAGCAGGAACTGCGCCGGCAGGGCGCGGTCGAAGAACGGTTCGTCAATCCGGGCCGCTGGGAGCAGACAATGACGTTGCTTGAAATGGAGGTACCCGGCATGCCGCCACAGGTGCGCGAACGGATGCAGCAGGTCATGGCGGGCGGTCAGACGTTCAACACTTGCCTCACCCCGGAAGAAGCCAAGCGCCCGCGTGAGGAGTTCTTCGCCGGCGATGCCAAGAATTGCCGCTACGACCGCTTCAACTGGGGCGCCGGCAAGGTCGACGTAGCGATGAATTGCGCGGCGGACGGACGCCGGCAGGCGATGCAGTTGACCGGCAGCTACACGCCTGACGCCTATACCATGCAGATGCAGATGCGCGCGGAGGGGGGAGCCGATGCCGCGCCCTCGTCGAACATGACCATGCGGATGCAGGTGACCGCCCGCCGGGTGGGTGAGTGCACCGGCACAGAAGACGCGTGACCGATCCGATCAACAGGGGAGAATGAAGTGATGCGTATGATGTTGACCGCCGCCGGCGCCTTGCTGTTGGTGGCCTGCGCGGACGACGCGCCGCAGAACCCGGTCGCTGCAGCGCCTGCCAAGCTTGCGCCGGGACAATATGAGGTGACCACGACGGTTGCCAGCTTCCGCTCGACCGACGGCAAGACACCGATCATCGCCGCCAGGCAGGGCGAACGGACCGCCAGCCGCGCTTGCGTGGGCGCCGACGGCACACCGCCGGCCGAGCTGTTCGCCGCCAAGGGCGACAGCTGCACCGTCGAAAATCCCTATGTCCGCAACGGCCGCATGGACCTGACCCTCAAGTGCACCCGGCCGGGGACGTCCGGCAACATCATGGCCCAGGTCAACGGCCAGTTCACTGCCGACGGCATCACCGGAACGGTTGACACCAACACCTCGCTTTACGGCGATGGCGATTATCAGCTGAAGGCGGATATCGCGGGGCGCCGGGTCGGGGAATGCACCGCTGCGTCGGACGCGGCGGCATGATCGGCTACGTCACGCTGGGCACCGACGACCTCGACCGGGCACGGGCCTATTACGATCAGCTGCTCTGCACGATCGGCGCGCGCCGGCTGATGCAGTTCGGCGACGAGGCGGGCGGGTTCACCATGTACGGAACCAGCATGGCCCAGCCTGCGCTGGTCATTACCAAGCCGTATGACAAACAGCCCGCCGACTGCGGCAACGGCAACATGGTGGCGCTGGTGATGGATAGCCGCGACAAGGTCGACGCCTTCCATGCCAAGGCGCTGGAGTTGGGCGGCGCGGACGAAGGCGCGCCCGGTTTCCGGGGCGATCCGAAGTTCGGCTATTATTTCGCTTACTTCCGCGATCCCGACGGCCACAAGCTGGCGGCGTTCAACATCCAGCCTCAAGAGTAAGGGGAGCCGCCCGAACAACGAACGGCTCCCCTCCCAGAAACCTACCCGCGGTCGAAAAAGTCCACCCGGCCCGTGTCCAGGTCATAATACGCGCCCACCACCAGCAGCTTGCCGGACCGCAGGGGCTCGGCGAGCAGCGCATCGTCGCTCCGGCGCAGCGTCCGCGCCACATGGCGGACGTTCATGTGGATCGCCGCGTCGACCAGGTCGCCGCCCCGATTGGTCGCTCGGGCGTCGACCACCGCGGGCAGGATCGGCTGCACCATCCGGGTCAGCGATGGCGGCAACTGTTCGTTGTTCACCACCAGCTTGGTCGCTGCATCAACCGCGCCGCAGCGCTCGTGACCGAGAACCACGATCAAGGGCACGCCCAGCGCCGCCACCGCATAGGCCAGCGAGCCGTAGCCCGCGTCGTCAACATAGTTGCCCGCCGTTCGGACGATAAACAGCTCGCCCAGACCGGCACCGAACAGATGCTCTGGCCCGACCCGGCTGTCAGCGCACCCCACCAGTGCCGCGAACGGACCTTGGCCGCGGGCCAGCGCAAGCCGGCGACGGGTGCTGAGGTCCGACGAATTGTCCTGGTCGGCGACAAAGCGGCGATTACCCTCCATCAGCCGCGCAAGTGCCTGCTGCGCCGTAAGATTGGTCTTGGGTACGGCCGCAGCAGGGGCCGCTGCCGCCGCGCTGCTGACCACATTTGGCAAAATGGTCGCAGCACCGATCCCGGCGGCACCCATGGTCAGGAACGATCGGCGATTCGCTTCAGGCATCTTCTTCTCCCTTGTTGTCGTAAACACTAGATCGCCTTGCCATCGGTCAGTTGCTCGATGTGCCGCTTGGCGCCCTCGGGTCCCTCGTCCGCCGGCCAGTTCGGCTCGGGCTCGCCCTTCGTCTTCCACAGTGAGAAGAGCACGCCGCCCGCGATCAGCGCGGCGGTGACGCCCAGGCTCAGCACCGGCGGGAACTTGTCGCCGCCCAGCAGGAAGTCGGACACGAAGATCTTGGAGCCGATAAAGACCAGCACCAGGGCCAGCGCGTACTTCAGGTAGTGGAAACGGTGCACCATCGCGGCCAGCGCGAAATAGAGCGCACGCAGGCCCAGGATGGCCATGATGTTCGACGTGTAGACGATGAAGGTGTCGGTCGTGATCGCGAAGATCGCCGGGACCGAGTCTACCGCGAACACCAGGTCGGCAAGGTTGATCACGACCAGCGCCAGGAACAGCGGAGTTGCCGCCCGCACCAACTTGCCGGTCTTTTCGTCCGGCACCTTCACGAAGAAGTGCTGGGCGTGAAGCTCCTTGGTCACCCGCATGTGACTGCTGATCCAGCGCACCACCGGGTTGTGTTCGATGTCCATCGGCTTGTCGCCGGCGAAAAGCATCTTGATCCCCGTGAACACCAGGAACGCGGCAAAGATGTACAGCACCCAATACCATTGCTGCACCACCGCCGCGCCGAAGCCGATCATGATGCCGCGCAGCACGATCACCGCGATGATGCCCCACAGCAGCGCGCGATACTGATACATTCGCGGGATCGCGAAATAGGTGAAGATCAGGCTGATCACGAAGACGTTGTCGATCGACAGCGCCTTTTCGATGAAGAAGCCGGTGTAATATTTCATGCCCAGGTCGGCGCCCTTGGCGTACCAGACCCATGCGCCGAACAGCAGCGCGATGCCGATGTAGAACGCCGACAGCCTCAGGCTCTCGCCGATGCCCATCTCCCGGTCTTCCTTGTGAAGGACACCAAGGTCGAAGGCGGTCAAGGCAATGACGATGCCGATGAACGACAGCCAGAACCAGACGGGCGTGCCAAGCCAATCGTTGAATAGAAATTCCATTTGGTAAGCTCACTTCCCTGTTGCAGCGGCGGACAGGCCGTCCGCGTCGGACCCGACCTTCTGCGACGACGTCAGGCCATCGCCTGCTTCAGCGCGAAACGATGCATCAGGTCCTTCACCCTGAGCTTCAGCTTCTTGAGCTGGCCCAGCCGGAAGGGGTCGGGCGCGGGCCGCCGCTGCTCGTCACGCAACGCGCCGTCTATTCGGCTGTGCGTTTCCATCAGGCGGTACAATCGCGGGTTCACTGGTCGTCTCCTCTTGCTCGAACATGTTGCTCGATCGGAGACCAGACGGTTTGCCGTCGTGTGGCGGAGGGTTCGCGCCGGGCCAGGTCCATCGGGTCATCCGATGCGGTCCGACATCACGCGCTTTCGCCAAGGCTATAGCGCGCCAGAGGGGCCCGGTCCGCGCGATGCAGATAAGTCGCGCCCGACCAAGGATCAAGCCCCGTCGGATACGGGCTTTCAGCTGGGTCGGTCGGCCGGACAGCTGTTGGCCTGAAGGCAGCGCACCCGCTCCAGCACGGCACGAGTCGCGTCTGCTTCCCGCCCGCGATACTCCGCCAGTTTCTGCTGATCCCGGCCGATCATCGGCAGCAGGGCGATCAGTCGAGGCGACGAACGGATTCCGTCGATGTCCATCCAGCAACTGTTCCCATCGAGCCTCAGCGCATATCGCGTATAAGGATCGAGCTGGCCGGCGTAGCGACCGAACGCGTCGCGGAAATAGTTGATCTGGCTTTCCGCGAACAATCGTTCCGCCTCCGCTCCCCGCAACAGGTCACGCAATCGATGATCGCTGATCAACGCCAGCCGGTCGGCACCTGCCAGTCCGCCCGAACCGGCCGATCGCCGCCGCACCGCCGGCACGCGCAGCAGGTTGCAATTGTCGACGCCTGGACGGTTATATTCCGCGCCGTCCTCTCCAGCCGCTGCGATCAGCCGCACGAAGTTGCCGACGCTTTCCCGATGCTGGCCGCGGATTCTCTCCAGCGCCGCCAGATCGCCGGCGGCTTCCTCCTCGATATGCTGCAAGGCCAGCAATTCCTCCGCACGGTCCTGGCGGCGCTGGTCCCATTCGGTCAGCTCGAAAGCGATCAGGATTCCCAAGATGACCACGGCCAGTTCGACTGCAACTGCCCACCAGTCGGTTGCCCGGACGTTGCGGGCCAGACGTTGGACCAGGCTCGCCCCGCTCGTGCTCTGCTTCTGCGCTTGGCCCGGTTCTGACATCGTGCCCCCCCCCCCAACGTCGCCCGAACCATTTCTGCGGCCTCGCGCAGGTATGGGTCAACTCGCCCGTTCGTGCGTTACGCCCATGAACCAGAAGGAGCATCACCGAATGGCCGACCTCAGCAACATCCGCGAGCATATGGAAGTCATCGGCGCCGACGGCGTTCACCTTGGTACCGTCGACAAGGTCGAGGGCGAACGCATCAAGCTGACCAAGAAGGACAGCGGGATGGCGCATACCGATCACCATCATTTCCTTCCCGGCGGCCTGGTGGCGGCGGTCGACGGCGATCAGGTCCGCCTCAGCGCCAACGCGGATGTCGTGGCGACGATGTTCGAGGAAGAAGAAAGCGGCCAGCCGCTCGGCTGATCCGCTCGACACGGCTGGCCTCTCCAACGGCTCCGCTCTAAGCCGGGCCGATGGGGAGGAGGGCTTATCCGCAACGCCGGTTTCGACGCCGCGCGCCCGTTCGCCGACGCAGCGGTCTGTTCGGCCTCCTTTCGGGCGCGCGTCCCTTTGCACTGCTTGCGGCGCTTTTGGCGCTATGGCCGGCGCTGGATCCCGCTTTGGTTGAGCCGCTTGGCCCACTTGCCAGCGATCCCGAGCGTGTGTCGGCCACCTTCACGCGGTGCGGGCGAGGCCGTGGCCGGGCCTGCGTGGTCGACGGCGACACCTTCAAGATCGGCCAGCGCCGCATCCGCATCATCGGTATCGATGCGCCCGAGGTGAATGGCCAGTGCCCGGCGGAGCGCCGGCTGGCCGAACGATCGACCGTCCGTTTGCAGGAGCTCCTCAACGAGGGCCCATTCGTCATGACGGGCCGGATCGGGGACATGCAGGACAAATACAGCCGGGATCTTCGCGCACTCTCTCGCGAGCGTCCCGACGGCACGACCCAATCGATCGCCGCCGACATGCGGGCAAGCGGACTCGCCCGCCGCTATGCCGGCTTCAAGACGAGTTGGTGCTAGGGGCCGTCGCACCGTCCAAGGCCCTCATTGTATTAAAGTCTTGTGTGTCCCACCTTGGGCATCTCATGAGCGACAAGGACGACATCGCGCCGCGCTCGGTAGAGCGGTGGACTCGCGCGGAAGATTATCTCGATCTTGCCCGGCTTTGGCGTCGCTCCGCATCTCGCAATCGCAAGCGACTCGAGCCTCGGACCGAGCCTGAACGGGCCCGCTTCACGCTTGGTCCTCTGCCTTTCCTGCTGTTGATGGCCATGCTTGCCGTGATGGCAGTGACCATCATCATCGCCGCCGTGCCGGGCCGCCATCAATATGACGCGCCGAAGGCTGAACCGCGTGACGGCACGGCGCCTCCGGGATGGCTCGGCAAATCGGGCTGACGGGGAGTTGCCGGCAAACAATCCATCGCAAAATAATCGTTAACCATCATTTTGCAGCTTGCGTCCGTCGGCGGTTCCAAGCACAACATCTTGTAGCAACGAGGGGGCACCAACACGCAAGCTTGTGGTTGGCGCTGGGGATAACCATATCCCCGGCCTAGAGCCGACGCGTCCCTGTGGATAGCGGGGACAAGCGCTTGAAGGCCTCTCTCGTGGCTGGCGAATCAGGCAAGGATGCCGCATAAGGCCCTTGTGAACAGAACGGGAACATCGCGGCCGCTCATCGTGCCGCAGGAGGAAGCGCAGATGGACTTTTCCAGCTCCAGCACCGTCGGATCGGACGATGTGGCACCGGCTTCGGCCTCCACCAGCAAGACCATCGACTCGCGTCGTTTTCCGGTGACGACCGATTCGTCGCGCGACTCGCTTCTTACCGATTTCGGCAAGGAAACGCTGCGCGACCGCTATCTGCTACCCGGCGAATCCTACCAGGACCTGTTCGCCCGCGTCGCCGCGGCCTACGCCGACGACGCGGAGCATGCGCAGCGCATCTACGATTATATCTCCAAGCTGTGGTTCATGCCGGCGACGCCCGTGCTGTCCAACGGCGGCACCGGCCGCGGCCTGCCGATCAGCTGCTACCTCAACAGCGTGTCCGACAGCCTCGACGGCATCGTCAACACTTGGAACGAGAATGTCTGGCTGGCCTCCAAGGGCGGCGGCATCGGCACCTATTGGGGAAGTGTCCGCGGCATCGGAGAGCCGGTCGGCCTCAATGGCAAGACCAGCGGGATCATTCCCTTCGTCCGCGTGATGGACTCACTGACCCTCGCGATCAGCCAAGGGTCGCTGCGCCGCGGCTCCGCCGCCTGCTACCTCGACGTTTCGCACCCGGAGATCGAGGAGTTCCTCGAGATCCGTAAGCCCAGTGGCGACTTCAATCGCAAGGCGCTGAACCTCCACCACGGCGTGCTGATTACCGACGAGTTCATGGAGGCCGTCCGCGACGGTTCCGAATTCACGCTCCGCAGCCCCAAGGACGGGTCGGAACGCGGCAAGGTCGACGCCCGCTCGCTGTTCCAGAAGCTGGTCGAAACCCGCCTGGCGACCGGCGAACCCTACATCATCTTCATCGACCAGGTGAACCGGTCGATGCCCAAGCATCACCGCGACCTGGGCCTAAAGGTCTCGACCTCCAACCTTTGCTCCGAGATCACCCTGCCGACCGGCAAGGACCATCTGGGCGCCGATCGCACCGCCGTCTGCTGCTTGTCGTCCATGAACCTGGAAACCTGGGACGAGTGGAACGGCGACAAGCGCTTCGTCGAGGACGTGATGCGCTTCCTCGACAATGTGCTCAGCGACTATATCGCCCGCGCGCCGGACGAGATGGCGCGCGCCAAGTACAGTGCCGAGCGGGAGCGCTCGGTGGGCCTCGGGGTAATGGGCTTCCACAGCTTCCTCCAGGCCCGCGGTCTCCCCTTCGAAGGGGCCATGGCCAAGAGCTGGAACCTCAGGATCTTCAAGCACATCAAGGCGCAGGTCGACGAAGCCAGCATGATGCTCGCCAACGAGCGTGGGCCCTGTCCGGACGCGGCCGACATGGGCGTGATGGAGCGCTTCAGCTGCAAGATGGCGATCGCGCCGACCGCATCCATCTCGATCATCTGCGGCGGCACCTCGGCCTGCATCGAGCCGATCCCCGGCAACGTTTACACCCACAAGACGCTGTCCGGCAGCTTCTCGGTCCGCAACCCGCATTTGGAGCGACTGCTGGTCGAGAAATCGAAGAATTCGGAAGCCGTGTGGAACTCGATCCTCGAGCAGGGCGGGTCCGTCCAGCATCTCGACTTCCTGACGCCCGACGAGAAGGACACGTTCAAGACCAGCTTCGAGATCGACCAGCGTTGGCTGCTGGAGCTCGCCGCCGATCGCACGCCCTACATCGACCAGGCTCAGTCGCTGAACCTGTTCATCCCGGCCGACGTCGACAAGTGGGACCTGATGATGCTCCATTTCCGGGCATGGGAGCTGGGCATCAAGTCGCTCTATTATCTCCGCTCCAAGTCCGTGCAGCGCGCCGGCTTTGCGGGCGGAGTGGAAGCGGACAATACCGCCGAAGCCCCCAAGTTTGAGCTGGCGACGACGGATTACGACGAATGTCTGGCGTGTCAGTGATGGACCAGAAAACGGGATGCTCTTTGGCAGCAATCGTCGGTGGCGCGCTGTTACTGGCAATTCTGTTGCTTGGGTGGCCCCAGTATCGCGTGTACTCGCAGCGGCTCGCCGGACAGGTCGCCTTGGCCGAGGCGCAGTCCTCGCGGCAGGTTGCGGTTCTTGAAGCCCGCGCCAAGAAAGAAAGCGCGATCGCTTTAGCGGACGCTGAGGTGATCCGAGCGCAGGGTGCGGCACGGGCCAACCTCGTCCTGCAGAATAGTCTCGGCGGGCCTGAAGGTTACCTTCGCTACCTGCAGATCCAGGCACTCGAGAGCAGCCGTGCGTCGCTGATCTACGTTCCGACCGAAACTGGCCTGCCGGTGACGGAAGCCGGCCGGCTCGCTCCTGCGCCGGAGAGGTAAGGCAATGAACCTCGACCTCGCCGATATCCTCAAGCTCATTGGCGCCGTGCTGCTGATCGTCGCTGGCATCTGGCAATATCGCCGCCGCTCCGGCACGGAGAACAACAGCTATGGCAGCCAGTCGGGCGTGCTGCTGCTGGCAGTCGGCATCATTTTCCTGGTCGTCGCCCTGGGCGGGCTCGAATATCGCCCGACCGCGGCGGAACTCGGCCGATGAGCGGCGGTTCGGCCTTTAATCTCTATTGGGTCGCGGCGGTGTTGCTCGGCGGCGCCGGCATCCTGCTGCTGCTGCTCCCCGTCGGCGCAACCGATCCGCTGCGCCGCCGCAACCGCCGCACGGCGGGCGTCCTGTTCCTCTTCGCCGGCGCGGTGTTCGCCGCCGTTGCCGCCGGGCTCGTGCAAAGGCTGTTGGGGTGAGCGCCGCCAACATCCTGTTCCTGATCGTCGGCGCGTTGGCGACGCTGATCGGCGCGCTGATGTTGACCGCGGCGCTGCGCAATCGCCACGGCGACCAGCGCAAGCATACCGCGCTGCTCATTGCAGGCATGATGGCCCTTGCCTTCGGCCTGGTCCTGGCCGGTTTCGCAATCGCCTACGCGACGACCGAGCCCTATGACTTCAACGAGGGAACAGCATCGTGAGCTATCGGCAGTCGAGCTATGATCCGCTGACCAGAGAACCTACGGTTCCTCCCAGCCGCATGCGCGTCGCCGGCGGTCTCGTCCTGCTCACTCTGGCCGTGGGGCTGATCACAGCCTCGACCAGTATTGGCGCCGACTATGGTCTGGGCGACGCGTTCCGTGACGACGCTCAGTTCGTCGGCATCCTGTTGCTGATCTCTACCGCTCCCTTTTTCTTCGGTACGCCCGCGGATCCCGAGCAACGCCGCCGCCATCGGTGGTGGTCGCGGGTGAGCGGCGCGATCCTCGCCGCCGCCATCCTCGTCGTCCTTTATCCCCATCTGAAGGGACTGCTCGCATGAATATCGCCCTGATCGCGGCCCTGATCGCCATTTTCTGCGCGCTGGTCGCCGTCTTCGCCGCCACCCGCAATCGCGGCCCTCGCGTTACCACCATCGAAACCCGCTCAACCGACGACAAGACCGGAGACCGCTGATGTCCCTCCTCGAAGCCCGCAAGCAGTACAAGCCGTTCGAATACCCCTGGGCGTTCGAATTCTGGAAGCGGCAGCAGCAGATCCACTGGATGCCGGAGGAAGTGCCGCTGGGCGAGGATTGCCGCGACTGGGCGCAGAAGCTTAGCCCCCACGAACGCAACCTGCTCACCCAGATCTTCCGCTTCTTCACCCAGGCCGACGTCGAGGTGCAGGACTGCTACCACGACAAGTACGGCCGCGTGTTCAAGCCGACCGAGATCAAGATGATGCTGACCGCATTCTCCAACATGGAAACGGTGCACATCGCGGCCTACAGCCACCTGCTCGACACTATCGGCATGCCCGAAAGCGAATACAGCGCCTTCCTCCAGTACAAGGAGATGAAGGACAAGCACGATTATCTGTCGACCTTCGGCGTCGACACGGACGAGGACATTGCCAAGACGCTGGCCATGTTCGGCGGCTTCACCGAAGGGCTGCAGCTGTTCGCCAGCTTCGCCATGCTGATGAACTTCCCGCGCTTCAACAAGATGAAGGGCATGGGCCAGATCGTCAGCTGGTCGGTCCGCGACGAGAGCCTGCACTGCGAAGGCATCATCAAGATGTTTCACACCTTCGTGAAGGAACGCGATTGTCTGACCGCGCGGGTCAAGGACGACATCATCGAGGCCTGCCAGAAGACGGTCCGGCTGGAGGACGCCTTCATCGACCTGGCGTTCGAAATGGGCCCGGTCGAGGGCATGACCCCCAAGGCGATCAAGAAGTACATCCGCTATATCGCCGACTGGCGCCTGGGCCAGCTTGGCTTCCAGCCGATCTACATGGTCGACGAGCACCCGCTCCCCTGGCTCGCCCCGCTGCTGAACGGCGTCGAGCACGCCAACTTCTTCGAAACCCGCGCCACGGAATATTCCAAGGCCGCGACCAAGGGCGACTGGAACAGCGTCTGGGACAACTTCGACCGCCGCATGAAGGCCAAGGCCGGTGGGGTCGAGGCCGCCAACGAGGGCGATGGCGAGGGTGGTCTGTTCGAGGCGGCCGGGGTGGCGGCGGAGTAGGGACTTGTTCTCCGCCCATTCGCGCAAAGTTCAATATGTCAGAGGTCACTGACTGCTCCGTTCGTCACGTGACCTCGCAAGACCACCGCTGATGAGCGATCCTTTGTGAGTGCTACTGCATCGGGAGGAAAAACAGCGACGAATAATGCAGGCTGTCGTCCATCCACCGCGCCTGCGCTTGCCAGACACCACGAACGCGCGCCACTAGACCAATGCCGCAGCTACCCCAGCGCAGACGGCGGTTACGAGCACGAAAAGGACGGTGGTCGCAGTGAGCGGCTCGCTGGGGTTCTCCGGTCTCTCTTTCCTTTGACGCAGAGCGCAGTCGAGCAGCTGCGGTCCCGCCCAACGGGTACTCCCTACCGCGCGGAGGCCAGCTTCCTGTCGCCGCTCGAACAACTCTCCGGGTCGACATTCGTCCAGACTTTTAAGCCGTCGCCTGCTTTCTCCATTGCCCATCGGTGAACGCGACTCTTCGCTCACGGCAGCACCTCCCGAGCATGGCGCGTCCGCATGCGCTCCTTCTGCTCAGGTGGCTGCGCCGCCAAGTGCCTGTTGCATCCGATATGGCAAAGCCGCAGGTTCTCGACCGCCCACGTCCCGCCAGAGCTTAATGGCAGGACATGCTCGAATGTCGCCGCCTTGCTCATGTTGTGCGGTGGACCGAACCGCATTGAGTGCCCGCACCGCCAACAAAGATTGCGCTGGGCCTCCCGCAGCTTGGGCAAAAGCTCTCGGCGCTTCTGTTTCGCGTGCCACCAACCGGGCATAAACCGCTTGATCCACTTCTTCTTGGCCATTCCGGCGAACATGCAAGGCCGGTCTTAACGAAGCACCAACGTCTTTCACTTAGACATCGCTTGCCGGATCTCCGCAGGGGGAGGACGGCACTTGCTCCGACTGATCGACGATGAAACTGGTGCGACTGCGATAGAGTACGGGTTGATCGCTTCGCTGATCGCATTGGCATGCTTGATGGCTTTCCAAATGCTGGGCCTCAACCTGGCTAACATTTTCAACACGATTGCCCGCGCTCTGGCTGGTCGCTGACGAAGGCCGCCAGGAAGCCAATCCCCTACGCCGGTCCTGTCGCGCCAATAGCGGGCAGGCCGGCCGCCGTTTCGTGCTCTCGACGCGCTCCGCTCCAAGTGCCTGCGCGTTCGCTGACCTTTGCGCAGCCTGCTCGCCTGCCCGCACCCCCTTGTTCCCGCCCTCCGGCGCTGTTAGTGGCCCGGCTCGCCCACGTGGCCGCGCCGCTTTAGCTCAGTTGGTAGAGCACCTCATTCGTAATGAGGGGGTCACAGGTTCGAGTCCTGTAAGCGGCACCATTCCCTGAGCCTGCATCGGCCAGCCAAGTCTCCGCGCCCGACGGACGATGCATGAGAACCCGCTGCGACAATCGACGTTTCGTTCGGCCTTTCGCCTTCGCCAGGCGCCACTGGAGCGTTCACTAAACACGCGCGGCGAATGCTATTCGCAATTGCTTAAGACGTAATGACGTACCGCCTCCAACAGGAGGGCTACATGTCGAAGCGTATCGTGTTCGTTGCTTTCATTGGTGCACTCGGCCTGGCGAGTCCTGGCCGGGCCGATGTCGGGTTCGCGCTTGCGGCACAGGTTCGGGAGCTTTGCGGCATCGACCGGGTTACCGTGTCCGCAGGTCGTCAGCCGACCGTCGTGGTGCACTCCCGATGCAATGCCGACGCATACCGGCTGACCTTCGTCGACTTGCCGGAGAACGCACGGATCGAGGCGGTTCAGGGGAACGCGAAGGACGCTCTGGTGAAGGGCGCGTCGATCATCGTGCAGTCGCGTCGGCCGGGTTTTCAGACCGCTGTCGTGAAGTTCGGGCGGGATGTCGATCCGGCCTTGCTCAACCGGATCAGCCTGGAAGTTTTCTGACCGGCGGTCCCTCAATAGGGAATGAATTCCAGAACGATCGTGTCGCGATATTTGCCGGCGAACTTTCCGGTTTGTGGCTCGATCGTAACTTTCAGATTGTCGACCTGGGTCGACATCCCTTGATAGCCGCGGGCGACGTTGGTCGGCCCCGCGGTAAGGTTGATCGGCGAGCCGTTGTATCGCGCCACATAGGGAATCGCACCCAGCCCATCCCCGTCTTCATGGACAAGCACGCCCCGATTCAGGGACGTCGCGCGGATCTGAATTGCGGAGTTGGTGAGATAATAGATGCTGCTGCTTCGCTCCGCGCCCTGTGAAACCTCGCCAAAGGACAAGGTCTTCGTCGTTGCGCCATTTTCGGCCGCGAACCGGAATGATGGTTCCACAATCAGCCGGGCAACGATCGGGACGGGCGCCGCATCGCCGACCTGGACGACCAAATTGGCGTCGTAAGAGCCTGCCCGCACGAACTGCCCGGCGGGAGCGGCGAACAGATCGACGCTGACCGTGCGGCCCTCCGTGATGTCCTTGCGAGCATTGCCATTGAGGTCGATCCGCGACGGCCGCGGTCCTTCGACCTGACTGCTGTTGATCAGCGTGTGTTGCAGCTGCGCGTCCGCGTAGCGGAAGCGGAAGTCCGCTCCGTCTGCCGACAGGATGCGAACGGGCGTGTTCTGACAATTCTTGGCAAGGCCAGTGGTCGTGGAGGAAAGGGCAAGTCGCACGATCCCGCCCGCGATGTTGGCAGGATCGTAAGCAGTGCTGCCGGTCTGGACCACGTGGATGCCGTAGGTGCACTCGCCGGCCCGTGCGGGATCGGATGCGATGCCCAACACGGCAACAGCGGCAAACGGCAGGAGTTTCTGAATCACGGGGCTTCCTCCAGTCTGATGGTGCCCAGGTCGATCACAGCCGGCGCGTCCTCCGGAACCGTGAAGCGGTGCCGGTAACGTTCCTCGAAAAGGATCTCGTACTGCCCTGGGCCAAGGTTACTCAGGACGGCGCGGCCTTCCCCGTTGGTGAAGATGGCGGTTGCCGGCCCCTTGCCTCCTTGAAGTCGCCCGTATCGGAGCGATAGCGGCCGTCCGTCCGGGAGGGTTAGGTTGGCAAGGGCGCTGCGGTACTCGTCGGTTCCGATCTCGATCGCATGGCCGGTGTAGGCGCCCGTGTCGGTCGCATATTTCCCCGCGCCGACGTCGTAGCCAATTGGCGGGTCTAGCATGTTGAAGGTGATGGTGTCGGGACGATAAGGTGCGACCTGCGACACGATGCCGGGTCCGAAACCATTGATTTGCGCAACGCGCCGTCCGGTGCCGCTGCTGAACAGATCGATCGGAGTTCCAGCGAGCGATTGGTGACGCGACACGAGCGCGAAGCCCCGCCCGGGATCGCGGCCGATACCGAACCGGCCGTCGGCAAAGGCGATGCCACTTTGCGCGCGCAAGGTGAGGCGCGTCTGGCTGCCGTCTTCGCGCGAGAATAGGCGGGCGGCCGATCCTTCGACTTCGAAGCGTGACCCGGCAAAACGGGACCGGGCGGACAGGTCGGTGCCGAGGCGATCGCGGGCAATGGCCGCGGAATAGTCGAACTCGGGAATGTCCAGATCGCGCCTGCGCCTGATCTCGGCCCGGCCGACCCCTTGCGCGGGATCGGCAGCAGCGGTGAGCAGGTGATTGCGCCCGATCGGCAAAGACAGGGTGAGCAGGACGCCGCTGTCGCTTTTTCCGTCCGAGCGGCGGGCGAAGCGGCCGGTGGCGGTTACGAAAAAGCGATCGAAGTTGGCCTGCAGGCCGGCAAAGGCCGACCAGCTTGCTCCGCCTTCACCATAGCGCTGGAACAGGCTTCCGCCCATGCTGGCCGAAAGCTTTTCGCTCAGGTCGAAGCGATAGTCGGCCGCCAGCTCGATCTTGGTCCGGTCGGCGATGCCGAAGGTGGAGAGCGTCCGAAAACCGGACGTGCGCAGGTCCGCGCGGAGGTTGAACTGACCGTTGCGTTCCGACTGGCCAAAGGGATCGCCACGATAGTCCAGCGTGATTGCGCCGCCCGTCCCCGCATCGCTTCGAGCAACCGAGCCGCTGGCGACGACGAGACCACCGAACGCCGAAAGCGCAAGGTCGAGCCCAGCATTCTGGTAGGCCGAGGTAAAGGCCAGGTGGCCACCCGCAGTCAGCCGATTGGTGATTCCTCGTGCGTAGCTGCCGACCAGCGCCGGCTTGCGCGAATAGCGGAGGTTGCCGAATTCCGCATTGCGCAGAACCCCGGCCGCGACCGAAAACTCGCTCAGCCCTGCTGCTAGCAGTTCCAGGTCGTTGCCGAGCGAGAAGCTGTCGAGTTCCCGGCGTCCAAAGCTGTCCTCGATGATGATGCTGATGTTCGACGACAGGGACAGGGCGGGAATGTCGCGCAGATCGACCGGTCCGGGTTGCACGTCCAGCGTCCGGACAAGGGCGCCATTGGAGTAAATCTCGATCCGCGACGGACGCTCGACGACAAAAGAGCGGCTGCCGGTCGGACGCACGTTCCGAAGCGGCTGGAGATCTTCGTAGCGGCGATCGATCCCGAAGCCGGCCAGTTGCACATCCCCAATCAGGCGCGGCACCGCGGGGAGCAGGTCACCCGCCGAATAGCGGAGCACCCGCTTCAGGTCGTCCTTGAATGCGATCACCCGACCGCGCTCGAACTGCCGATCTTCCCCGGACAGCCGAAGCGCGCCGCTGTAGAGCAGATAATAGCCGCCCTTACCGCCCAGGTTTGCGAACCCCGCGCCCTCGATCGCGGTCGCCGAGCGGTCAGAGGTGCCGATATCGCGCAAATGGGTGACAGCGGCAGTAAAACCGGCCGAGAAGCCGGCCGCTGGTGCCGGGTCCCCACTCATCTCCCTCGACCCGGAGGAGAGATCGACCTGCACTGCGGCGCGGCTCGAGACCGACAGGTCGATGGCGATTGCGAGCCTGGAAAGATCGAACCGCGCCGCAACGCCCAGGTTGGCAAGTTCGGCAACGGGAACATCGGCGCCACCCCGTGAGCGCAGCGCTTCAATGATTTCGGGCCGCGCGAGGCCGGTCAGTGCCTGCGCCAGGTCGGCCGAGTCGATGGCGATCAGCGTCTCGCCACTGATTTGCGCATCGATCGTGGCACCCGGTCGAGAGTCGATCACCGCGGGCAGGTCGATACGCGTCACGTCAGTCGCGGCAAGACCGCTCGCAGCTATGGTCGAGGCGTCGGCGGCGGACGCCAGCGCGGACGTGCAAAGCAGCAGCGGGCAGGCCGCGAGAAGACGCCGGCGAGTCATGTTCGATCTCAGCGGGTGCGGTCGATCAATTCGACGGACTGGACCGAACCCGCGCTTAGCCCTTGCAGCGGCACCACGAAGTCGCGCGTGCTGTTTGGCGGCACGATCGGCTTGTCGATCAACTTTGCCAGTTCGTCGGGCTCGATGGTCTTGGTGGCGCCGTCGGCTGTGCGGTAGCGGAGCGCGCGGCCCGTTGTGAAGCCGTAGGCGTTTCCGCTGTTCACGAGGGAGAAGCGGAGCTCGTTCGGCAAGGAGGCGGGCTGTTGAACCTGCAGGCGCGGCTCGGCCCGGGGGGGGTCGACGTAGACTGCGACCCCGAAGTTATAGGCAAAGCGGACCCCCGAAAAGCCGGACTTGATCACCGGCACTTCTGCGATCTGAATCACATAGGAGTCGCTAACGGAGGTCACCGGCGCGCCGCGATATTGAATGCGCACGGCCTGTGATCGCTTGGGTGCGACCCGGCCCTGCAGTGGAAAGGCGGTGAAATCGCTATCGACCGGCTCAAGCGTCTGGCTTCCGTCTCGGGCCACTTTGCGGCGGAACGTCTTCACCTCAAACAAGAGTTCCTCGTCGCGGGTGTTATTGACCGAGATGGTCGAGGAGAGCCGTCCCTGCGAGGGCGAAAGAAAGATCCGCAGCGGGCTGACTTCGTAAGCATGAGCAGCGTTAGGCAGCAGCAATGCGGCCAGGGCCGCAGCCAGGCAGGTCAGCAGATGTCGCATGTCGTCCCCCGGTACGCGTAATGGCTTGGCCAGTGGCCAGCAGTTCAGTCCTGCAAAAAGGGCGGGACCAGATGCCCCGCCCTTCTCTGTTGGAAAAATGACCGATTAGTTAGCGGTTACCGAGATCGTCACGGTATCCGTATATTCGCCTGCGAACACGGTGGTGCCCGGCGCATTGTTGGCGTTCGCATTGACGTTGTACACGCCGTTGACGCGGAAGGTCACGCCGCCGGTCTGGCCGCTGAGGAACGCCGGCGAACCACCAAAGCTCTGGACTTTGCTCGAAGCGAGGCTCTGATAGGCGAAGCCCAGCCCGTTGCCGCCGCCATGCGTCATCTCGAACCCGATCGAGTTATTGGCATCGCCGTTCGAACCAGCGCGAACCAGCTTGCCCTGATTGGCCGAGCTGATCGTGCGGGTGAACCCGGCGGCCGAGTTGCAGCGGTAGGACGCGCTGCCGGCGGGCACAACAACCTGCGCAGTGTCTGCGACCGTAGCGAGGTCGCCGAACGGCACGGCAACGGTGTTGCCCTGGTAGTTGAACACGCCGCAGATCGAACCGACGTCGGCGTCCAGGTTATAGGTCAGCGTGTTGTCGGCCAGCGCGGGGGTCGAGACGAACGACAGCGCGGCTGCGCCGATGAGAAGCTTCTTCATGAATGAATTTCCGTTCCGTGTGTGAGACCGGAGCAGCGGCATGGAATATGCCCGACGAGAGTTTTCCTCCCCCCGAACCGCCTCTGCCCCAGAAGCGGCGGTTAACAAACGGTTAAGGGATGGGAACATCGATTCGCTACCCGTAGTTTTTACGGAATGTTAAGAATTTGGGTTAAGCGTCCCGCGATGGGACGATCGATCCGGCCGGGGAAGGCCGCGTCTTTTGGCGCCACCTCCGCGCACACCGACCTTCGTCCGTAGCAACCAATCGCGAGACCGTTCGCTTCTCTTGTTCCCCACACGTCTCAATCCGGGAGCCGGGTTTTGCGAATCATGTCCATTGCACTCGGCGGATGCCTGCGCCCGCCGCCGATACCGCTCGGGATCACCGAGGACAGCGGCGGCCACCTCACTTATCTGTGGGGCGCGGCCGAGGCGCTGGCCGCACGCGACGATGTCGTCGATGTCGAGTTGGTCACCCGCCTGTTCGACGATCCCCGTCTTGGCGCGGATTACACCCAGCCGCTGCAGGCCTGCGGGGACAAGTTGCGGATTCGCCGGATCGACAGCGGGGACCGCCGGTACCTGTCCAAGGATGCCGCGACCGCCGATCGTCCCGCATTCATCGCCGCATTGCTCGCCGACCTTTCGGCGCGCGAGGTCCTGCCCGACATCGTTCACGCCCATTTCGCCGATGCCGCAGAAGCGGCCATCGCGATCCGCGACCGCTTCGGCATTCCTTTCATCTATACCGCGCATTCGCTGGGCATCGACAAGGCCGACCATGTCGCGGCAGGCGCCGACCTGCATTCTCGGATCGGGTTCGAGGACCGGGCCATTGCCAGCGCCGATGCGATCATCGCCTCGTCTCGCGACGAGGTGGAACGGCAGCTCATGCGCTATCCGTCCGCCGACGCGTCGAAGATTCATCGCGTCTCGCCCGGGGCTGGGCTGCATCATCCCCGTGTGGCCGACCCTGCACGGGCAATGGCACTGACCGCGCCCTTCCTCCGCGACCCCACCAAGCCGATCATCCTGGCGATTGCCCGCCCCGTCCACAAAAAGAACCTCGGCCGACTGGTCGAGCTCTACGGTCGTTCCCCGGCCCTTCGCGAG
The DNA here is from genome assembly GCF_058313395.1 of Sphingomonas sp. SP1. Taxonomy (NCBI): domain Bacteria; kingdom Pseudomonadati; phylum Pseudomonadota; class Alphaproteobacteria; order Sphingomonadales; family Sphingomonadaceae; genus Sphingomonas; species Sphingomonas sp. SP1. The sequence goes on from NZ_JBZFLC010000001.1 coordinate 447,260, forward strand.
ACGGCCAATCTCGTGATCGTTGCCGGGCTGCGCGACGCGCCGGACAGCGGGGAACGGGAGCAGCGTGAGGTTATCGCCGGGCTGCTCGACGGTCTCGATCGCTACGATCTCCACGGGATGCTCGCCTTGCCCAAACGGCATGAGCAATCCGACATTGCCTCCTTCTATGCCTATGCCCGCGAAAGCCGCGGCCTGTTCGTAAACCCGGCGGTGACCGAGCCTTACGGGCTGACCTTGACGGAGGCGGCGCTGCACGGCGTGCCGGTGGTAGCAACCTGCCATGGCGGTGCAGCCGACATTGTTGCGGAACTCGGCCACGGGATCAGCGCCGATCCGGCCGACGGGCAAGGCTTTGTCGAGGCAATGCAGACCATGCTTGGCGACCGCGCGGCCTGGATCGCCGCAGCGAGGTCCGGCCAGGCTCGCGTCCAGGCCCATAGCTGGGAACGTTATGCCGAGCAGTTCGTGACCATCGCCAGGGGCGTCCGCGCTCCTCTGGGCGTGGTTCGTCGCGGCCGCGACCTGCTGCTTTCGGATATCGACGGAACGCTGACGGGATGCCGTGACGGCGCGAAGCGCCTGCAGGAAGCCCTAGCCCGCGATCCGCAGCGCCTGTTCGGAATCGCAACCGGCCGTTCGCTCCAGGAAGCACAGCGGATCCTGCGCGAATGGCATTACCCTGATCCGACGGTCCTGATCACGTCGGTCGGTTCGGAAATCTACTGGCGGCATGGCCATCGCCTTGCGTTCGACGAATGCTTCGCCGGATATCTTTCTGATGGCTGGAAGCCGGAACTGGTGCGCAGGGCGCTGGCTGACCTCGACGGGCTGACCCCACAGCCTCCGGTGGAGCAGCGGCGTCACAAGATCAGCTATTTCGCGACCGGCGCTGACATTGCCACGAACGTCGAGCGGCGCCTTGCCAGCCAAGGTCTCGCGGCCCGGGTGATTCACAGCCACGGCAACCTTCTCGACGTGCTTCCCCGTCGAGGTGGCAAGGCCGCGGCGATGCGCTGGGTCGCCGAGCAACTGGGCTTGCCGCTAACAGCCGTGTTCGCAGCGGGCGACAGCGGAAACGACCGGGACATGCTCGAACACTGTCCGCGTGCGATTTTGGTCGCCAATCACTGCCCGACGATCGCCGACCTCGCCGGGCGGACCAATGTCTACCTCGCCGGCGCGTCCCACGCAGGCGGTATCGTGGAAGCGCTCGAACGATTCGACCGCGCCGACGCGCAGGGATTGCTTGCGGCATGAGGAACGCGATCGGATATTTCGTCCATCATCAGGGTCGCGGTCACGCCGAACGCGCGGCAGCGCTGGTTCACGCGCTTGGTCCCGACACGCCGGTGACCCTCTTCTCAGCGCGTGACGACATCTTTCCGCCTTTGCCCAACTGGGCGCATGTGCAGCGTCTGCCGTCCTTGTTCGAAGCGGCCACGGATGTGCCGAATGGTCTTGCCCATGTTCGAACACCGCCGACACTTCATTGTGCCCCGCTCGGCTGGACCCAGATTACCGATGCAGTCGCGACGCTGACGCACTGGTTCCACGACGCACGCCCGGCGCTATTCATCAGCGACGTCTCGGCCGAGCTGGCCCAGCTTTCCCGCATCGCCTCGATCCCCTGCGTGCCGGTATTGCAGCATGGCGATCGTGACGATACCGGCCACATGGCAGCGTATGAGAGCGCGATCGGCATATTGGCCCCTTATGCCGCCGAACTGGAACAGCCGGGCCGCCCCGACTGGATGCGGGACCTCATCTTCCATGCCGGCGGGCTGGGGGTGGAAGCGAAGGCGATCGACAAGGCCGCGGCGCGGGCCGCGCTTGGCATCGCAGACGATCGGGAAATGGTGCTCGTCATTGCCGGCGGCGGTGGCGAGGGCACCCCGGCGCCGCCGCTCAGCCTGGGGGCGCGGGCCGAGCCGGACAGTCTGTGGATCACCATCGGATCCGTCACCGAGGCCTGGCACGACACACCCCCCGCCAATCTGCGGCACCAGGGCTGGGTAGAGGATGCAAGCCGCTGGGTCGCGGCCGCCGACCGGATCGTATCGTCTGCCGGCAATACCACCGTTCACATGGTCGCCGCGGCCGGCCGGCCATGGATCGTGGTCCCCGAATGGCGCTATTTCGACGAGCAGCGCTGGAAAGCGCGGATGCTTGGCGAGGCCGGGGCGGCCGTCTTCGCCGACGGCTGGCCGGCCAGTGCCGCCGCCTGGAGCAGGCTATGGGAGCAGGCTCGCGGCCTCGATCTCAGGCGACAAAAGGCGCTGGTCGACCCGCAGGCGGCCAATCGCACAGCCGCGTGGCTGCGTCGCCTGATGGTCCGATCGTGGGGGGCCGAACCGCGATCCGAACCGCTGTTGCGCGCGGTGACGGCCTCGTGAGCGCACCGATCAGCGTTTGCACGCTTGGATCCGGGCGCGACGCGCATCTCCGCAACCTGGTGGCAGGACTGGCCTCAAGCCGCCTGCAACCTGCCGAACTGGTGATCGGGGTGATGCAGGAGGAGCCCTACAGTCTGCCGGACACGCCCTTCCCCGTTCGCCAATATGTGCTGGGTAGCGGCAGGCTGACGTTGGCGGCGGCCCGCAACCGGGCAGCCACCGAGGCCGAGAACGATCGGCTGATCTTTCTTGATATCGATTGCATCCCCGACCCCTCGCTGGTCGCCGATTATCAGGCGCGGATGGATTGCGCCGACGGCATTCTGATGGGCGAGGTGCTCTACCTGCCGAAAGGCGCGACCGATCATGGCTTGGATTTCGCGGCATTTTCCAGGCTGGGGGTGAAGCATAGCGAGCGATCGGGCCCTCCCGATACGCCGATCGGTGTCTGCACCGACTATCGCTGCTTCTGGTCGCTCAACTTCGCCATGAGGCGATCCGAATTCCTGGGCCTTGGCGGGTTCGACGAAGGCTATGTCGGGTATGGCGGTGAAGACACCGACTTCGGTCGCACTGCGGCCGAAGCTGGCCTCCCCTTTCACTGGACACGGGGCGCCCGTGCCTATCATCAATATCACCCCCACCACATGCCGCCGGTGCATCACCTCGACAGCGTGCTGGCCAATGCCCATCGCTTTCGCGACAAATGGGGGCATGTGACCATGGACCATTGGCTGAAAGCGTTCACGCTGATGGGCCTCGTCGAACAACAGGGCGAAAACTTCGTCCGGCGGCGCGATCCGGTGGAGGCCGACCTGGCTTTGACCAGGCAGCAGGCCGACCAGCCCTATGCCAGCAGTTCGCGGGTCCTGGCGCAACTCGAGGCGGCGGCCAAGCCTGCGGTCGCCGAGGCGTAGGCCGCGCCGTACCGGGCGATCATGGCCTGGACGGTGAAATGCCGCTCCACCCGCTGGCGGGGCACTGTGCGGGCGACCTTCACCGCCCGGCAAACCGCTCCCGGCAGGGCGGCCACGCTGTCGACGACGGCGCCGGCCTCTCCAACCACTTCGGGAATCGCTCCCCGGGCGAGGCCGGCTACGGGCACCCCGCACGCCATGGCCTCGACCATCGTCAGGCCGAACGGTTCGTCCCACATCGGCGTGGCGATCATCACGGAGGCCTGCTGAACCGCCGTCGTCAATGCCGCGCCTGACAGGTGGCCGAGGTAGCGATGCGGGCCGCGCAGGCGGACCCGCACCTCGGCCCAATAGTCGCGGCAGTCGATTGGCCCGATGATGTCCAGCGGCACGCCGGCCTCCTCTGCGGCGGCGATGGCCTCCAGCGTCCCCTTGGTCGGGGTGATCCGTCCTACCCAGATGGCACGTCCCTCGCTTGCTGGCGCAAAGGGCCAGCGATCGATAGCGATGCCGTTCCAGGCGACGCGGGGCTCGACTGCCGGCCAGAGATGCCTTTGCTGCTCCGAGCATATTGTGAATTGCTGCCAGGGCGTCGCGGCATTGCGGGCGACGGCGTCAGCAAGGACTTCGAACGGAGGGATGTGCAGCGACGTCACCATGGCGATGCCGTCGCGGGTCGCCCAATCGAGCAGGTCCGGAAACAGGGAATTGTTATGGACGAGGTCGAACCCGCCCGTGAGAATGTCATCCCAGCAGCGGCGATACGCGCGGCCCAGCCATTCGCGTAGCGTCGAAGTGCCATGCCACACCGCCCAGGGCAGCTCCTTTTCGTACGAAGCATCGGCGACGGCGCGAACGGGAAGGTCACCCGCACTGTCCCCGCTGGCAAACAGCGTGACATCGTGCCCCGCCGCCACCAGGCCGCGGGTCAGGGTTTCGCAATGCGCCTCCATGCCTCCCATGAAGGGGGCGGCTATGGGGTGGCGAAGGTGCGCGATCACGGCGATCCGCAGGGGCTTGGCTTGGAGGGGAGAGGGCATCTCCTGGCTGAACCGGACGGATATTTGATTGTTCCAACAGACGGGACTCTTCGGCCCGCAAATCCGGAAGATCACCGTCCCGTATCGCCGCCCCGCCGCCAGCGATGGAATTTCTCCACCCACTTTAAAAGCGTCTCCGGCTTGTGGGCTTTCTTCCACTCGCCGGCGGCATATTTGTTCGCCTCGGTCATCGTCGGATAGGCGTGGATCGTGCCGAGCAGCTTGTTGAGGCCAATGCCATGCTTCATCGCGAGGACATATTCGGCCAGCATCTCGCCCGCCCCTGACGCGACGATCGTCGCCCCGAGGATGCGGTCCTTGCCGGGCTGGACGAGCAATTTGACGAATCCTGCCCGGGCGCCTTCCGCTACGGCCCGGTCGAGGTGGCCGATGTCAAAGCGCACCACCTCGAACGGCACATTCTCCTCGGCCGCGCTTGCCTCGGTAAGGCCGACATGCGCGACCTCGGGATCGGTGAAGGTGGTCCAAGGGATGACCCGGTAATCGGCTCGGAAGCTGCGGAAGGTGCCGAACAGGGCGTTGACCGCGGCGTACCAGGCCTGGTGGGCGGCGAAATGCGTGAACTGGTAGGGGCCGGCGACATCGCCGCAGGCATAGATGTTGGGAAAGACCGTCTGCAGCCGCTCGTTCAGTGCAAGCGGGCGGTCGGTGTCGATGCCGAGCGTTTCGAGCCCGTATCCCTTGAGCCTCGGGTGGCGGCCGACGGCAACGACGATGTCATCGAACGGCAGCGCGACCTCCCCTTCGTCGCTTTGAACGATCAGGGTCTTGCCTTCGCAGCGGTGCGCCTGGTGTCCGGTCAGTACGGTCACGCCGTCTTGGCGGAGCGCGTCTCGAATCAATTCCGAAGCCTCGACATCGTCCTTCGGCAGGATGCGCGGGCCGCCCTCGACCAGGGTGACCGCTGATCCAAGGCGCGCAAAGGATTGCGCCAGCTCGGCCCCGATCGGACCGCCACCGACGATCACCAGCCGATCTGGCACCCGGTCGCGCGTGGCCATGGCGTCCCACAGCGTTTCGCTGGTCAGCGCGCCCGACGCCTCGAGGCCGGGGATGTCGGGCAGGACCGGCTCACCACCGGCAGCGATCACGATCGCGCGGGTCGTAAGTCGCGACTTGCCGCCGCCCTGCTCCGCAATCTCCACCGTCCACGGGTCGACGATCGTCGCATGACCGATGCGCACGTCGACGCCCAGGCCGGTGAAACGCTCGACGCTGTCGGCGGGCTCAATGGTGGTGATCACGTCCCGGATGCGCCGCATGACCGCCGGAAAGTCGACGGTCGGCTCAACGGACAGGATCCCGAAGTCTCCCGCGCGGCGCAGGTCGTGGGCGGCACGTGCGCTGCGGATCAGCGCCTTCGAGGGCACGCAGCCGGTGTTGAGGCAGTCGCCCCCCATCCGGTGCGCTTCGACCAGCGTCACCTTGGCCCGGACGGTCGCACCGATGAAGGCGGTCACCAGTCCCCCTGCTCCGGCGCCGATCACCACCAAGTTGCGGTCGAAACGCCTGGGCTTTTGCCATGCCGTGTAGATGCGGCGACGCTTGACCAGCCCGATCAGCCATTTGGCGACGAGTGGAAACAGCCCGAGAAGGACGAAGGAGCCGATCAGCGCGGGCGACAGGATGTCGGACGTACCCTTGATCCTGGCGAGCTGCGTCCCGGCATTCACGTAAACGATCGTGCCCGGCAGCATCCCAATCTGGCTGACCAGGTAGAAGACCGGCAGCCGGATCGCCGTCAGCCCCATCGCCAGGTTGATGAGGAAAAAGGGAAAGGCGGGGATCAGCCGCAGGGTCAGGAGATAAAAGGCGCCGTCCTGCTGGATGCCGCGATCGATTCCGGCCGTTCGCCGGCCGAAGCGCGCCGTCACCCAGTCGCGTAGCAGGTAGCGGGAGGACAGAAACGCCAGGCTCGCCCCGATGGCGCTTGCAAACGACACGATCAGGGTGCCGAGCCACAGTCCAAAGATCGCGCCCGCCGCCAGGGTCAGGATTGCCGCGCCCGGAAGCGATAATGCGGTCGCCGCGACATAGAGAAGAAAGAAACCACCAATCACCATCAGCGGGCGTTCGCTGAGCAAGTCGGCAAGGCCGGCCTGCCGCGCCTTGAGGCTGTCGAGCGTCAGGTAGGTATGAAGGTCGAACAGGAAAAAGGCTGCGATCGCCCCGACCAGGATCATGAGGAGGCCAAGCCTGCCCGCCAGCGCGCCGCGTCCCCTGTGGCTTGGCATCGGCACTACCGCTCCCCATCTTCGCTGCCTGGCGCGAACCCGGCCGCCGCACTCTCCATGCTCTCGCGTAGGGCATCGAAGCCTGCCCGGGTCAAGCAAGGCTGAAGGGCAGTATGGACACGCACATGACGAAGCGAGGCTTTCTGGGCGGTTCCTTGACGGCGCTTGGCGGCCTGCTTGCGGGCTGCGGCTCGTCCGAGGCCAAGCCGACGTTCGAGGTCACCCGGTCGACCGACGAATGGCGACGCACCTTGTCGCCCGCGGCCTTCGCGGTTCTTCGCGAGGAGCAGACCGAACGGCCCCGTTCGAGCCCGCTGAATGCGGAAAAGCGGCGCGGAATCTACGCCTGCGCCGGCTGCGCGCTGCCGCTCTACCGGTCCGAGAGCAAGTATGAGAGCGGTACCGGCTGGCCGAGCTTCTTCGCGCCCATCCCCAGCGCAGTCCGGACCCGGCCCGACGGCTTCGGACCGTTCAAGCGCACGGAGGTCCATTGCCGCCGCTGCGGTGGGCACCTCGGCCATGTCTTCGACGATGGGCCGCCGCCGACCGGCAAGCGATACTGCATGAACGGCGCCGCGATGACGTTCCGTGCGGCATAGCCGGCGCACCGTGACGGCCGGACGCCTGGCCGCGGCCGCCCTTGTCGCTTCCTTGTCGGCATGCGGAAGCGAGCCGGCGCCGGCGGAGTCCGCGCCGAGCGGACAGCGGGCGACCGCGATTTTCGCGGGCGGCTGCTTCTGGTGCACCGAAAGCGACTTCGACAAAATCCCCGGCGTGGTGTCCACCGTCTCGGGCTACACCGGGGGCCGGACCCGCAATCCGACCTATGAGCAGGTATCGGCCGGCGATACCGGGCATATCGAGGCGGTGCGGGTGACCTACGATCCGGCGAAGGTCAGCTACGGCCAGCTGGCGGCCCGCTTCATGCGGACGATCGACCCGCTGGATGCGGGCGGAAGCTTCTGCGATCGCGGCTATCAGTACCGTTCCGCCTTTTTCGTCGCCAACGCGGCCGAGCGGCGGGTCGCCGAGGCGGCCAAGGCCCGTAGCGCGCAGCTACTAGGCAAGCCGGTCGCGACCCTGGTGCTTCCGGCGTCGGCCTTCACGCCGGCCGAGGAGTATCATCAGGACTATTACAAGAAGAACCCGATCCGCTATCGCTTCTATCGCTCACGCTGCGGGCGAGACGCGCGCCTGGCCGAAGTGTGGGGCGGCCGCTAGGGTCCGCGCCGGTGAACGACCTCAGCCCCTTTGTCGTGGCCGGTGCCCGTGCACTCGATCCGGGCAAGTTCCGCGATCCTTTGGTGACCGCTTCCGGGGAGCGGCGGGCGATGGTGGCGCCGACGGGTCTCGCCACGCTGTGGATCAACACCGGTACGCTGTGCAACCTCGCCTGCCGGACCTGCTACATCGAAAGCAGTCCGCGCAACGACGCGCTGGTCTATCTCACCTTGGCCGAGGTCGAATGCTACCTCGACGAAGCCCAGGCGATTGGTACCCGCGAGATCGGCTTCACCGGCGGCGAGCCCTTCATGAACCCGGACATGCCCAGGATGATGGAGGCCGCGCTCGCCCGCGGCTTCGATGTCCTGATCTTGACCAACGCCATGCGCCCGATGCGCCGTTTCGAGGACGCGCTGCTTGCGCTTCGCAGCGACCGGCTGACGATGCGCGTCAGCCTCGACCATTACAGCCGGCCGGTCCACGAAGCTGAGCGCGGCGCCGGCACGTGGTACAAGGCAATCGCCGGGTGCCGGTGGCTGTCGGATCAGGGCTTTCGGCTGGCGATCGCCGGCCGCCAGCTTCCCGGCGAGGACGAAGCGCGTGCCCGGGCCGGTTATTCCGCGCTGTTTGCGGCAAGCGGCTTGTCGGTCGACGCCGATGACCCGGCGGCGCTGGTGCTGTTTCCCGAGATGGACGCGACCGCCGACGTGCCCGAAATCACCGAGACCTGCTGGGACATCCTCGGCAAATCGCCGGCCTCGATCATGTGCGCGTCGAGCCGGATGGTGGTGAAGCGCAAGGGCGAGCCGCGGGCCACGGTCGTTGCTTGTACCCTCATTCCCTACGACCCCGCCTTCACCATGGGGGAGACCCTGGCCGAAGCGGATCGGCCAGTCGCGCTCAACCATCCCCATTGCGCGCGCTTTTGCGTGCTGGGCGGCGCGAGCTGCTCGGCCTGAGCACGGCCGGCGCATCGCTGTCGGTCGTCATTCCGACCTTGAACGCGGCGGCCGGCCTGCGTGCCTGCCTCGCGCCTCTGGCAGGCGCGGACGAGCTAATCGTCGTCGATGGCGGATCGATCGACGGGACCGAGCAGCTTGCCGTGGAATGTGGCGCCCGGGTGATCCACGCGCCGCGCGGGCGGGGCCGACAGCTTGCAACAGGGGCGGCGGCGGCTCGGGGCGACTGGCTGTTGTTTCTTCATGCCGACACCCTGTTGGGCGAAGGGTGGCTGCAAGCGGTCCGGCGGCATATGGACGATCGGCCGGGCGAGGCTGCCTGTTTCGGCTTCCGGCTGGACGATTCCCAATGGCAGGCGAGACTGGTGGAGCGGGGCGCCACGCTGCGCGCCCGGGCGCTCGCCTTGCCTTACGGCGATCAGGGGCTGTTGATCTCGCGCAGCCTGTACGACGGGATCGGCGGCTATCGCGCCCTGTCGTTAATGGAGGATGTCGACCTCATCCGTCGCGTCGGTCGAAAACGGCTTCGGCATCTCGCCATCCCGGCCACGACCTCCGCCGAGCGGTGGCGTCGGGACGGGTGGGCCAAGCGCTCGGTGCGCAACCTGTCATGCCTTGCCGCCTATTTCCTCGGCCTCGACCCGAACCGCATCGCCCGCTTCTACGACTGAGACCCGAGCGTCCGCGCAAGGATGATGTCGAGCTTGGCGATCATGGCCGGATCGCGGGCATCCGGAGCGGTGATCAACGCCATGTCGAGCACCTTGTCGACTGCCGACGGCGCCCGTTGCTCAGGCAGGGATCGGGCAAGTTCGACCACCAGTCGGCGGCCAAGATCGGCATTGGCGGCGAGCTGGGCGATCACCGCCGCCACTTCCACCCTTTCACCTTCGCTTCGCCAGCAATCATAGTCGGTGACCATGCCGACCAATGCGTAGGGAAGCTCCGCTTCCCGCGCGAGCCGCGCTTCGGGCATGGCGGTCATGCCGATAACGTCGCAGCCCCACTGCCGGAACAGCCGGCTTTCCGCGCGCGACGAGAATTGCGGTCCTTCCATCGCCAGGTAGGTGCCCCCCCGCGTGACGCTCGCCCCGGCCGCCACCGCCGCGTCGGCGCACAGTCCCGACAGGCGTGCGCAGGTCGGGTCGGCCATGCTGACGTGGGCGACGAGGCCGGGGCCGAAGAAGCTTGCCGGCCGGGCCACCGTGCGGTCGATGAATTGATCGACCACCACAAACTGCCCGGGCGGCAGTTCCTCGCGCAGGGAGCCGACGGCGGAGATCGAGACAATGTCCGTGCACCCCGCGGCCTTCAGCGCGTGGATATTGGCGCGGGCGTTGACCTCACTCGGCGGTATGCGGTGACCGCGGCCGTGCCGGGGCAGGAAGACCAGGCGGACCGCCCCGATCCGCCCTGTCAGCAGTTGATCGGACGGGGCGCCCCACGGCGTATCGACGGCGATCCAGACCGCATCCTCGAGTGCGTCCATGGCATAGAGGCCCGAACCGCCGATGATGCCGACCGTCCATTCGCTCATCGCCCGGCCTCCGCCAGATCCGCCAGAAAGCCACGGATGCGCTTGGCGTTGACTCCGACGTCGCTGACCCCGACCCGGCTGATGGAGCGCATGTCCACGACCGAACCGCCGGCGCGCTCGGGATCGGGCCGTACCCGCACCACGACATCGTCCTTGAAGCGGAAGAACAGGGTGGTGGCGGTCGCTTCCATCGTACCGCGGCGCGGATCGACCGCCGCAACCTCCCACCCGCGATCACGGGCCAGCCGTTCCGCGCTCCGCAGCACTTGTTCGGGCGGCGCTGCCAGCCGAAGCGGACGGATGTCGCCGTACGCCCGGCGGTGCAGTGCCCTCCACCGCTGCTCGGGCGGCATTGCGGCCAGCTCCGGATTTCCCTCGTCGGGGATATTCTTCAGGTTGTCGTCCCTGACTGTCAGGCGGGCGAACTGCGGCATGTCGTCCAGATTCGTCGTCACGTCGTGGATTGCGGGCACGCTCCGCGCAGTGACGATCAGATTGCCGAGATAGCCCACGAACAGCAGCGCGGTAAGCAGGGCCAATGCGTTCAGCCAACCCGTCCTGGCCCCCCTCCGGCGTGCGATGAACCAGGCGACGATCGCCAGCAGGCCACCCGCCACCGCCCCGATCAGGGCGTAGCGCAATGCGCCAAGACCGGCCCCGTACGTCCACCACCCCGCACCGGTCCCAAGCCCCGCGATCAGGGCCGTTCCCACGCCACCGACGCTGAGGACCAGCGCAAGGATCGACAAGCGCCTTCCCCAGCCGTGGTTCGCCATTTCGTCCGTCATCGCCTGTCCCCCTCTCGCGCCTCGCCGAACGGCTGCAGCAACATGCTGACGAGCCGTAGCTCGCGCGCGGACCGATAGTGCGGCACGCCGATCGTCATTCCTTCATGCCCCGCCTCCGGCTGATCCCGATAGGTGCCGAACACCCTGTCCCAGCACGCGAGATTGAACCCGAAATTGCTGTGCGTTTCGCGCGGCACCACCGAATGGTGGGTCCGGTGCATATCGGGTGTGACGATCAACAGGCGCAGTGGCCGGTCGATCCAGCCCGGCAATCGGATATTGGAATGGCTCCACATCGAGGTCGCGTTCAGGACGACTTCGAAGATCAGCACGGCCAGCGCTGCCGCACCCAGAATGACGACCGCCGCGATCTTGATTACCATGGAAATCAGGATTTCGACCGGATGGAAGCGAAGGCCTGTGGTGACGTCGAATTCCAGGTCGGCATGATGCACCCGATGCACGCGCCACAGCCAGGGGGCCGCATGGAACAGCACATGTTGGCCGTAGATCAGAAGGTCGAGCAGGATCACCGCCAGTCCGACCTCCAGCCACAAGGGCGGTTCGATCACATTGAATATGCCCCAGCCACGAGTCTCCGCCAGCAGCGCCGCGCCCATCGCCCCCAAGGGGAAGAGGATCCGGACGATGATCGTATCGAGCGCGACCACGCCAAGATTGCCGGGCCAGCGCTGCCAACGGCCGACGGACTGCCGCCGGCGCGGGGCCAGCAATTCGGCCGCCGCCAGCAGCAACAGGACGCCGGCGAAGGCTCCGAGGCGGATCCAGGGCTCGAGGTGCGAGGGAGAGCTCACCTGTCGCTCATGCCATGATTCCAGCGACTATTCATTCGCCCCATGGTCCCGGTTGATCTAGCAGCCGCGTGATGAGCCCGATCCGACTTGTCGTCTTCACCCGGTATCCGGAGCCCGGACGCGCCAAGACCCGCCTCATCCCGACGCTCGGCGCCGAGGGTGCCGCTGCGCTTCATCGCCGGCTGACCGAACGGACCGTGTCCGCCGCCAAGGCCTCGCGCCTTGCGATCGAGGTCCGCACCACCGGCAATTCCCGCCGTGCGTTCGCCGACTGGCTGGGTGATGACCTGGCATTCGCGGATCAGGGCGATGGCGATCTCGGGCAACGTCTGCGACGGGCCGCCATCCCTACGCCGGTGCTGTTCATCGGCTCCGACCTTCCCGACCTCACCGCCGCGCATCTCGTCGACGCGGCAAATCTCATGCGCTCCCATCAGGCAGTGATCGGACCGGCCGAGGACGGGGGCTATTGGGCGCTGGGCCTCAATGACCCGGCGGATTTCCTGTTCGACGCCATGCCCTGGGGAACGGATCAGGTGTTTCGCCTCACGATGGAGCGGCTTCGCAGCAGAGGGATCGTTCCTGCACTGCTTCCGACCCTTGCCGACTGCGACCGGCCCGAGGATCTGGCTCGCTGGAGCGAATTGTCGAGATGACCGCGGCGCAGGGAGCGCTCCGGCGTTCGCTCTACGCTATTGGCCGCCGCTTCTTTGCGCCCGGGCCGCCGCGCGGGCGGTGCGGCCGGTCGGGTCGGCCGCGATGGTGCAACCGGGCAGGCCCAGCGTGCCGACGTCCTTGCACGCCCGCACCTGCGCGCTGCCATCGGGCCCGACGAAGATCGCCCAGTCGCGCCCGTCATCGCAGCTCGCCGACCACATCGACAGCTTGGTGTATTCCTGCACATAGCCCGACTTGGTGACACGGCGACAGCGCAGACCGCTGGCCAGGATCGCCCGCTTCAGGCCGATGTCGCGGTTCATCGCGTCCAATTCGTGCAATTGGTCCTGCTCGGCGCTGCGCACGGCGATCTGCTGATCCTGCGGCAGGTTCACCGCCACTGCTCCGTCACGCGCGGCGCCGCCGCCGCCGCCCTGGCCGCATGCCGCCGCCATCGCACCCAGACCTGCGATCATCATCCAGCGCATCATCTCACCTCTTCGCCGTCATAACGGATACGAACCCGGGACGCTGCATCGACCGCGCGCTTTCTTGCCGCAGTGACGCTTTCGCCCCGTGCCAGCGTCACGCCCATGCGGCGATTCGGCAATGTCCTGGGCTTGCCGAACAGCCGGAGGTCATCGGCGGCACGAAGCGCTTCGGCGACACCGTCGAAGGCGAATGTTGCGCTGTCCCGGTCGGCCAGGATCACCGCCGAGGCCGACGGACCGGCCGGGACGATCGGTCCGACCGGCAACCCCAGAATTGCGCGCAGGTGCAGCTCGAACTCATTGGGGCTCTGGCCGACCAGCGTCACCATGCCGGTGTCGTGCGGCCTGGGGCTGAGCTCGGAAAAGATCGCTCGGGTCCCCGCAATGAAGAATTCGACGCCGAAGATGCCGCGCCCGCCCAGCGCTTCGACGACCCTGGCCGCTTGATCCTGCGCGGACCGCAGTGTCGCCTCGCTCATCGCCGCCGGCTGCCAGCTTTCACGATAGTCGCCGGCTTCCTGCCGGTGTCCGATGGGTGCGCAGAAGTGGATTCCATCGACGGCGCTGACCGTCAGCAGCGTGATCTCGGTGTCGAAGCGGATGAACTCCTCGACGATCACTCGCGGCCGGTCGCCGCGCATGTTGGCGACGGCGTAATCGTAGGCCGCCCCGACCTCATCCAGCGTCTGCGCCGTGCTCTGCCCCTTGCCGCTGCTCGACATGACCGGCTTCACCACGCATGGCAGCCCGGTGAATGTCGCCGCAGCCAATGCCTCCTCTCGGCTTTCCGCAAAGCGGTAGCGACTGGTTTCCAGTCCCAGCTCGCCCGCCGCGAATTCCCGGATGCCATCACGGTTCATGGTGAGCTGGGCCGCTTTGGCCGACGGCACCACGCACCAGCCTTCCCTTTCCAGCTCGGCCAGGGTGGCGGTGTCGATCGCCTCGATCTCCGGCACGATGAAGTCCGGCCGGTGCTTCTCCACCGCGGACCGCAGCGCCGCGCCGTCCAGCATGGAAAAGACTTCGCACGCGTCGGCCACTTGCATCGCCGGCGCGCGGGGATACCGGTCGCACGCGACCACCTCGCACCCCAATCGTTTGGCGGCGATCGCGAATTCCCGGCCCAGTTCGCCGGATCCCAGCAGCATCAGTCTGGCGATGAACATGACGGCGCGTTAGCAAGGCTGCGGACCATCTGTATATCCGGGGGATTGTTTTCATGCGCCTTGCCGCCGCCGTATCCGCCCTGCTGCTGCTCGCCGCCGCGCCGCCCAAGCCGCTCACACCCACTGAGATCGTCGCACAGGCCCCGGCCTCGGCCTGGCGGACGATCCCGGCCGAAGACCTGCTGCTGATCGACTATGACGGAGGCGGCCGGACCGTCATCCAGCTCGCCCCGGCCTTCGCGCCGGTCCACGTCGCGAATATCCGGGCGCTGGCCGGCGCCGATTACTGGAACGGCGCTTCGGTCTACCGGGTGCAGGACAATTATGTCGCGCAATGGGGCACCAACGACGACAAGAAGCCGCTGCCCGCCGCCGTCGTGCGCAAGCCGCCGGCCGAATACACCCGCTCACCGCGGGGCCTGGCGATCCGGCCCTTCCCCTGGTCCGACCCCTATGCCGCCGGCACCGGCCACAGCGGCGGCTGGCCGGTGGCACGCTATCGGAACGGGCAGGTCAGCCTCACGCATTGCTACGGGACGGTCGGGGTCGGTCGCGATCTCGATCCGGACACCGGAATGGGCGGCGAACTTTACGCCGTCATCGGCCACGGCCCGCGCCATCTTGATCGCAATATCGCCATCGTCGGCCGGGTTGTCGAAGGCATCGAGCACCTCAGCGCACTGCCACGCGGGACCGAGGCGCTCGGCTTCTACAAGGAAGGGACGGTGGCGAAGCGGATCCGCGCCGTTCGCCTGGCCTCTGCGCTCTCGCCCGCGGAACGTCCAGCGTTCCAGTACCTGATGGAAACCAGTCCCAGCTTTGCTGCCTATCTTCGCGCCCGGGCCAATCGGCAGGACGACTTCTATCGCGTTCCGGCTGGCGGCGTGGACTTGTGCAATGCGCCGGTGCCCGTTCGTCGGACACCGGCGCGCTAAGCTTCCGGCCGTCGCCCCTTGGGGAATTAGTCTCCCCTGCCGGCGGTCGCGCGACCGCGTTGCTCGCGGTCCTCGCCTATGCCCTGTGTCGGTTGCCGGAGGGGAGTTTCGTTACGCCGCCCAGGCGTGATCCTGATTATTCCGGTTGCGGTGCTGGATGACCACCGGCGGATTATGGTGACGCATGCTCGCTTCGGCCAGCGGCAGGGCCGTGGCGCAGAAGGCACACTCGGCGGAAACCCGCCCGATCAGCCAATGGGTGCGGCCGCAGCCGGGGCAATGGTTGACTTCATGCTCCCGGTAGACCGCATGATAACCGCGGCCGGCTGGGTCGTGCTTCAGACCTAGATCGCCAAGGCTCGGGAAATTCGACATCACAAAAATCCTTTCGGAGGGGCACAACGACCAACCCGCCGATTCGGTTCAATTTGGAAACCATGTCCGCCGTCAGACAGCCCTGAGGGCTGCCGCCGGGCGTGCGGCAAGGGCCGGCCAGGCGGCCAGTAAGGCGGTCGCAACCGCCACGCCGATCCCCGCGAGCGGAAGCGCCACCAGCGCCGGCCAGTCGGGTCGAAACGCAAGCTCGAACAATTGCGTGGTCGCCGCCCAGGCCGCCGCGGTGCCCAGGGCGAAGGCCGTCGCAGCGATTGCTCCGGACATTGCCAGAAACTCGATCAATTGCGCGCGCAGCACCTGGCCCCGCGTCGCTCCGACCAGTTTCAGCAGCACGCTTTCGCGCGACCGCTTGGCCCGGGTCGCGGCCACCGCGCCGGCCAGCACCGCCACCCCGATCAGGATCGCGACTGCTGTCGCCAGGGTGATCGCCGCGTTCATGGCGATCAGGATGGCGCTCACCCGCTCCACCACTTCCGCCACCCGGATCACGCTGACCATCGGCAATTCGGCCGACAGCGCCCGTTCCAGCGCCAGCGTTGACCGGCCCGGATCGGGCGCGGCCGTCGCCATCAGCGTGTAGGGCGCGCCTTCCAGCGCTCCCGGCGCGAAGATGATCGCGAAATTGAAGCCGAAGCTGCGCCAGTCGATGCTCCGCAAATTGGCGATCCGCGCTTCAATGGGCGCCCCCAGGACCGCGACCGTCATGGTGTCGCCGACCTTCAGTCCCAGCGCTTCTGCCGCTTCGAGGTCGAGCGAGATCAGCGGTGGCCCGCGATAATCGGCCGGCCACCACTCGCCCGCCACCACCCGATTGCCCTCCGGCAGATCGCGCGCAAAGGTCAGACCGCGATCGCCGCGCAGAATCCAGGCGCCCTCGGGGATGGCCCGCATCGCGCTGACCGGCTGGCCGTTGAGCGCCGTCACCGGCCCCCGCAGCGATGGCACCAACCGCAAATCGGCGTCCGGCAGGTGGCGTGCCGCAAGCGACCGTAACCGCGCTTCCTCCGCCGCCGGGATGTCGAGCATGAACAGGGCGGGCGCCTTGCGTGGCAACGTTCCAGTCAATTCGGCAGAAACGCTCGATCCGATCCCGGCCAAGGCGACCAGCAGCGAAAGGCCAAGCCCCAACGCGACGCTCAACCGAATCGTCGCGGCCCCGGGCCGATGCAGTGCAGCAACGCCCAATCGGGTGATCGGCCCACCGCGCCCGCTGGCCAGACGTGCGACCCGCGCAACCAGCCAGCCCAGGGCCACGAAGGCCACTACCAGCACCATCGCTCCACCGAACGCCCACAAGGTCAGGCGGCGATCGTCGGCACTCCACAGGGCCAAGGCCGCCGCCGCCAGTCCGGCCACCGCGGGAACGGCCAGGTTCCGCCACCGCACGCCGCGCCGCTCGTCGACGTCCCCGCGCAGGACGGCCGCCGGTCGTTCGTCCACCGCCTTCGCCAGCGGCGACCAGCTGGCCGCTATTGTCACCAGCCCCCCGAACACGGCCGACAGGGCCAACGCTCCCCACTGCACCCCGCGCTCCGGCTGGACCGGCAACAGGCCTTCCGCCGCCCGCGCGACCAGCGCCGGAGCAACGGCGCCCAGCGCCAGGCCGATGACGATCGCGATCAGGGCCAGCAGCGCGACGCTCCAACCCAGCATCAGACCGAGGTCGCGGCGCGACGCCCCGTGGACCTTCAAGACGGCGATGGTCCGCTGGCGGGACGCGGCGAAGGCGGCCGCGGCGCTTGCGATGCCGATGCTTCCGATCCCCAGCGCGCCAAGCGCGATCAGCAGCAGAAGCTGGCCGACGCGATCGACGAAGCGCCGCGTCCCACCCGCGGCATCGTCGCTCTCCAGCGCCCGCCAGCCCCCGTCGGGAAAGCGCTGCTGAAACGCTTCCCCGGTGGCTTTAGCGTCTGCTCCTCCCGGAAGCAGCAGGCGATAGCTGCTGGTGTAAAGGCTGCCGGGCTGAACCAGGCCGGTGCGGGCCAGGCCCTCGCGGCTGACCAGCACCGGCGGCGCCAGCGCGAAACCGCCGACCGCCGGCAGCTCGGTCACCACCCCGCTGACCCGAAAGTTCGCAAAGCCGAGCCGTACTCCCGATCCGACCCGCAGTCCGAACCGGTCGGCCAGTTCGCGCCCCACCGCCGCTTCCCCGGCATTGGGCATTCGTCCCGCGGCAAAGCGGACCGCGCCGGCGGGTGGCCAGCCAGCTTCGACGCCCGACAGCTCGACGAGTGCGCTTCCGCCGGCCGTGACGATGTTCGATCGCAGCGTCGTGCTTTCGGACACCGGCCCGAGCGCGGTCATCGCCGCCCGTTCTTCCGGCGTCGCATCGCGCTGCGACGTGCTCAGCAGCAGGTCGGCACCCAGCAGTTCGCGGCCATTGTTTTCAATGGTTGCGCGAATAGACGAAGCGACGCTCGTTACCGCCGCCAAGCCACCAACCGCGATCGCCAGGCAGACCAGCAGCAGCCACAGTCCGCCGACCCCACCCCGCAGGTCCCTTCGGGCGAGCGCCCAGCCATTCATCAGGCGGCGATCCGTCCGTCGGCGATGCGCACGATCCGGCTCGCCCGTTCGGCCACCGCCGGATCATGGGTAATGACCAGAAGGCCCGCGCCCGAAGCCGCCACCCGCTCGAACAGCAGGTCGATGATCCCTGCGCCGGTTGTTGCATCAAGATTGCCGGTCGGCTCGTCGGCCAGCAGCAGGCGCGGCCGGGATGCGGTCGCCCGCGCGATCGCCACGCGCTGCTGCTCGCCTCCCGACAGTTGCGCGGGATAATGGGTCAGCCGCCCGCCCAGGCCGACCGCCTCAAGCTCGGCTTCCGCCCGCCCCCGGACATCATCGACGCCGGCCAGTTCCATCGGCACCATGACGTTCTCGGACGCGGTCATGGTCGGCAGCAGGTGAAACGCCTGCAACACGACCCCGATGCTCCGGCCGCGCAGCCGGGCCAGATCGTCCTCACCCAGCGCGCTCACATCCTGGCCGAGCACCTTCGCCGACCCGCCGCTCGCCCGCTCCAGCCCGGCGATCACCGCCATCAGGCTGCTCTTGCCCGATCCGGACGCGCCCAGGATGGCGACGGTCTCGCCCTCGGCCAGCTGAAAATCGATGCCGCGCAGGATCTCGGTCCGGGCCGCGCCGGTGCCAAGGGTCAGGCGAATGTCGGAAAGGTCGATCAGGGGGTCTGCCATGCTCAGGCGCAGATGGGGCGATTGAAGCCGCGCCGCAACGGCCTAGATGAAGGTATATGTTCCTGAAAGCTGCCGCGGCCGCGCTTGCCGCCTCTCTCGCCATCCCCGCCGCCGCTCAACAGCCCCGCGCGGCCGAGCCCTATATCCTGGCGTTCGGCGACAGCCTGACTGCCGGTTACGGACTTGGCCGTGGCCTCGGTTTCGCGCCTCAGCTGCAGGCAGCGCTGCGCCGCCACGGCATCAAGGCCACCGTCCATGACGCGGGAGTGTCCGGTGACACCACCTCCGGCGGCCGGGCCCGGCTCGGCTGGACGCTGCAACGGCTGGAGCGCACCCCGGATCTCGCCATCGTCGAACTGGGCGCCAACGACATGTTGCGCGGCGTCGACCCGAAGGTGACCGAACAGAACCTCGACGCCATCGTGGCCGAGCTGGACCGGCGCGGCATTCCTGTCCTCATCGGCGGGATGCTCGCACCGCCCAACCTGCCGCCGAATTATCGCCGCAACTTCGAAAGCATCTTTCCGCGAATGGCGCGCAAATATGACGCGGAGCTTTATCCCTTCTTCCTGCAGGGGGTGGCGCTCAACCGGGCGCTGCTGCTGCAGGACGGGGTGCACCCGAACTTCGAAGGGGTGAAGCGGATCGTCACCGGCATCCTGCCGAGCGTCCGGCGCGCGTTGGCCCGTCCCGCCCGCCCCTAGCGGCCGAGCAGCCCGTCCGTATCGATCGGTTCCGCGAACTCGGCGCCGATCCGCTTGCCCTCGGCCCAGCGGATGACCGCATTGGCGCGCTCGCGGCCCGGCAGGATCAGCCACACCCGCGCGCCGACGGCGAACTCCTCGACCGCCTCGGCCATGAACCCGGTCGACGAGATGTTCAGCACCCGTGCTTCGCAGCCTTCGCTGCCAAGCTCGCGCAGGCGGGCGTCGACCTCGACCGGTTCGCGTTCGGCACGCCGCCGCTCACCGGCTTCCTCCTGGCCCTGAATGCGGGCTTCGATCTCCACGCCATACGTCTCCGGCGCGCGCGCGTCGTGCGCGCTCGCGGCGTTAGCGTCTCGCTCCTGTGAAGGTTCCTGGCGGTTCTTGGTCATGAGTCGGGCAATGCCATTAGCGGCGGCATCGTCGCACGTCACTGTGGCTCTGCCGACACTTGGCGGGCGCGGTTCATCCGGTGTATTGGTGACCTCACCCAAGAAAGACGGGTCGGGTGCGCGTCAAAGGTGCCCGCTTGCGGATTGAACAATGGGTTGGGGTGCCATGAAAGCGCGTGATTTCCTTCTGCCTCTGCTGGCCTCCGCCGCAGTCGGATCTTCGGCCGTGGCCTGGGCGCAGTCCGCCCCGGTTGCCGCGCCGCAACCGGTGCCCCCGACGGCCGCCGCTCCGGCCACTCCGACCCCGCCGGTCGACCTTCCGCCGCCCTTGTGGCAGGTCGGTGCCGCGCAGGAACTGCTCGCCTACATCCGTCAGGTCGGACGCGAAGGGCTCGACCCGCGCGATTATAATCCCGAGGTGCTGGACATGGCGCTGCGGGGCCGCGACCCGATGACCATTTCGCGCGCCGCGACCGACAGCTTCAACAAGCTGGCGGGCGATCTGGCGCTTGGCCATGTGCGCGGCTCGGCGCGGCATCAATGGTTCGTCAAGGACCCGGACATGGACGGCGACCGGCCCCGACAGTTGCTGATGCAAGCGGTCGGCACCATGCGCGTCGCCGACACGCTGAACGGCCTGCTGCCGACGCATCCACAATATGGCGCGCTCAAGAACGCCCTGTCCCTCGCCGATCCGGCCGACGCGACGGCGATCGGCAAGGTCCGCCTCAACATGGACCGCTGGCGCTGGCTCCCCCGCGACCTCGGCGCGCGCTACATCATCGTCAACGTCCCCGGGGAACACGCCACCCTCGTCGAAAACAGCGTCACGCGCTGGAAGCATCGGGCGATTGCCGGGGCGGTGAAGACCCCGACCCCCCAGCTGTCGGTCAATGCCACGGGCGTGATCCTCAATCCCTGGTGGGAAGTGCCCAAAAGCCTCGCCGGCGAAGTCGGTGGGAAGAGGGGCTACGTCGCCGTGCGCGGCAAGGATGGAAAGGTTCAGCGCTGGCGCCAGCCGCCGGGTCCGGGCAACGCGCTTGGCAAGATCAAGTTCGTGATGCCGAACTCCGAAGCCATCTACCTCCACGACACCAATAATCGCGGGTTGTTCGATCGTCAGGCGCGGTTCCTCAGTCACGGCTGTATCCGGACCGAGAATATCCTCGACCTAGCCACCGAGTTGTTGAGCGACGACGGCGGGCAGTACGACCGTGCCCGGATCGACGGAATCCTCGACAGCGGTAAAACGGTCCAGGCCAATTTCGTGAAGCCGGTGCCGGTGTACATCGTCTATTTCAGCACCGCTGCACTGACCGATGGCAAGCTGGTCCAGTACAAGGATCTCTACGGCCGTGACGGGCGGGTGCTGTCGGCATTGAACGACCGAAACGGAGTCGACAAGCTGGCGCCGAAGCCGGCCAAGACCGCAGCCCGCTAAACCCCTTGAAACAGGAAGGGCCGGCACCGCTGCAACGCGGCACCGGCCCTTCACCCCCTCGCGAAACCGGTTTTCGTCAGGCGATCTTGTCAGCGAAGATCATGCGCCCGCCGCCCAGCCGCTGCATCACTTCGTAATGGCTCTTGGCCGAGAAGGCGAAGCAGCCCTCCGAGCGGCCAAGCTTGCCGTGAATGTCGATCATGTCGGGCTCGGCATACCAGGCCTGATGCACCACGATCGCGCGTTCCAGCGCGTTGTTGTTGGACCAGTCCAGTCCATGCAGCTTCATCGAAAGCCCGTACTTGCCGTGATAATATTCCGCGGTCGAATAAGCGCCGTTGGATGTCGCGAGGCTGCCGAAGTCGTTCGAGAACTGCTCCAGCCAGCCGGAATGTGCACGGTCCGAACCCCGGCCGTGAGCGACCAGGTGGCTGTCCGTCCGACCGTTCGCCAGGTCCACGATGTGGAACCGCGCTTCACGGCTGGCCATGTTGAAATCCACGATGCCAAGATTATCCCGGTAGCGCGCGGCCCCGCGGCGGCTGTGCTGGTCCAGCGCAGCCTTGGCGCGGGCGAACAGCTGCGGATTGACCCCCAACGGGGTGGCCGGGGCCGCGGGCACGGGAGCAGGTGGAACCGGCGGAGGTGTGGGCGCGGCGAAGACGACCGCCGGCAGACCGGCAGGAGTCGCGGCGCTGGAAACCATCGCGGCCCCCGCTCCAATCGTGCCCCAACGCAGCATTTCCCGGCGATTCACGCTCATTCACGACCCTCCTGACGGAAAGACGTCTTATACATGTCAAAGGGTTAATGGCCGATAACGATATTGCCCGTAACGAGCGGTCCGCCCTGACTCCTGTTCTTTTCGTCGCAGGTCGACCGGCTCGCGGAAGCTTGAAACCCACGATGACCGCTGTTAAGGGGCGCACCACCGGCGTGGGTCTGACTCGCGACGAACAATATTCATTGGCATTTGCGAAGCGATGGCCGATTCGGTTGTCCGCAGTGCCGCCCGCCGGCGAACCGGCACGCAATTTGGATGGGAGTTGGACGGCCTTTTTATGCAAATCATCGTTCGCGACAACAATGTCGACCAGGCGCTGCGCGCGCTCAAGAAGAAGCTGCAGCGCGAGGGCGTCTATCGCGAGATGAAGCTTCGCCGTCACTACGAAAAGCCGTCCGAGAAGCGCGCTCGTGAGCGTGCGGCCGCCATCCGCCGCGCACGCAAACTGGAGCGCAAGCGGGCGGAGCGCGAAGGCGCCCGCTAAATCACTTTCATATCCAAGGGGCCGCTCGAAACCGGGCGGCCTTTTGCTTTCAAGCTGCCAGTCCGCTTCGAGGAACTCCGATGAGCGTCACCCAGGTTCCGATCCGTCCCGTTGCCGGGGCGACTCGCATTCGCACCTTCGGCGGTCTGTTGCTCCTGGTTCTCGCGGGCGTCCTGCTGGCCTGGTTCGGCGCCGGCGCCCTGCGCGGTGAGACCACCGCCAGCGGGCTGCAGTTCCGAACGGTGCAGGCCGGTGAAGGGCCGCTGGTAACGGCCAACGACGGCGTGGTCATTGAATATGAGGGCCGCCTTCTGGACGGCACCGTGTTCGACACGACCGAGGGCAAGGGCCCGGCCCCAATGATCGCCGGTCAAGTGATCCCCGGCTTTGCTGAAGCGCTGCAGAAGATGCAGAAGGGCGGCAGCTACAAGATTCGCATTCCCTCGACCCTGGCCTATGGCGCCAACCCGCCGCCGGGTGGTCCGATTCCGCCGAACGCGGATCTCGAATTCGATGTCGAGGTCGTGCAGGTGGTTCCCAACGCCGCGCAGATGATGAGCCAGATGCCGCCGCCAGGCGCCGACGGTCCGCCCGTCCCGGGGCAGCCCGGCCAGTAAGGCCTTGCCGGGCGCGAGCTCGCCGACGCAACCGGCGGGCCGCAATCGGCCCGTGAAGGCATGTCTTCGCCGATTGCTTGCCGCCATCAAGACCCGGTTTTCGAAGAACTGACTGACCGGTCTTGCTGGTCCGTCTTCGGTGAGTGCCGCCGCTGAAGCCTGGCGGACTCAGCCGCCTTGCAGTCAGCCCCTGCGCCGATCGTCAATCGCGCGGCAATTCCAGGATTGCGGCCCGGTCGCGGACCACCGCCAGGATTTCCGGAAAAAAGCGGAGGTTATTCGCGGACCTCCGGGCGCAGACTTGCTCCGGCCCGGCCCGAGCGAAGGGCCTGGAACCAGCTGACCGGATTCAACAGCTGGGTGGAACCGTCCAGGCTGAAGGTGATGAATTCGGCCCGGCCACCGATATTTTCCCACGGCACCGGGCCGCCTAGGCCATGCTCCAGCTCGCCCGCCTCGAAGCGGCTATCCGCGCTGCGGTCGCGATTGTCGCCCATCAGGAAGACGTGCTTTGCCGGGACCGTGACGGGTCCGTAGTCGTCCCCCGGGCTATTGCCGAGGTCGATGGTGTCGTAGCTCGCGCCGTTGGGCAGCGTTTCGCGCACGATCGGCAGCCGGCAGTAGCGCTTCCCGTCCTCCGCCTGGACCTGGAACCCGGCAAACTCGATCCCGCAGGGCGCATTGGCGTCCACCGGCACCATTGCCGGCGGCC
The DNA here is from genome assembly GCF_058313395.1 of Sphingomonas sp. SP1. Lineage (NCBI taxonomy): Bacteria > Pseudomonadati > Pseudomonadota > Alphaproteobacteria > Sphingomonadales > Sphingomonadaceae > Sphingomonas > Sphingomonas sp. SP1. Next base: position 471,164 of record NZ_JBZFLC010000001.1, read on the forward strand.
GTACTTCTCGAGCAACCGGCTGGCCGTTGATGATCAGGCGACCATCCTCGACCTCGACCGTGTCGCCGGCCACTGCGACCACGCGCTTGATATAGTCCTCACGCGCGCCCGGTGGAGTGACGATCACCACGTCACCCGGCGTCGGCATCCTGCCCAGCAGGCGACCCTCCATTTGCGGGGCCAGGTGAAAGCTCGGACTGACCCACGACCAACCGTAGGGATATTTGCTCACCACCAGCCGGTCGCCTTTTAGCAGCGCCGGCATCATCGATTCGCTGGGAATGTAGAACGGCTTGGCAACGAAGCTGTGAAACAGCAGCACCGCCAGCAGGACCCAGAACAACCCCTTGATCTCGCGCCACAGCGCGGATTCCTTCGGTGACGGGTTCGTGGTCGCGATCGGCTCGGCCTTCGGCGGCACGGCATTCGGGTCCGCGGTCATCGTGTCGTCAGGCAATCAGCTCTCCAGCGTGCGGGCTTCCAGAATGACGAACGCCTGCGCCCAGGGATGATCGTCGGTCATGGTCAGGTGGACCTCCATCGCGTGGCCCGGAGGGGTGAGCGCGTCAAGCCTCGCCCGCGCGCCCCCGGTCAGCGCGAGCGTCGGCTTACCGGACGGAAGATTAACGACGCCGATATCCTTCATGAACACTCCGCGCTTGAAGCCGGTGCCGACCGCCTTGGAAAAGGCCTCCTTCGCCGCGAAGCGCTTGGCCAGCGTGCCCGCCGCGGTGAACGGCCGCCGCGCGGCCTTGGCCTGCTCCACCTCGGTGAAGACGCGCCGCAGGAAGCGCTCTCCCCAGCGATCGAGCGACCTTTCGATCCGCTCGATATTGCACAGGTCCGACCCCAGGCCGACGATCAACGCGCCGAATCCATCAGTTCGCGCATCCGCCGGACGCTTGCGTCGAGCCCGGTGAAGATGGCTTCACCCACCAGGAAATGTCCGATGTTCAGCTCCCGCACCTGCGGGATGGCCGCGACCGGCACGACATTGTCGTAGGTCAGGCCATGTCCTGCGTGGACCTCGATCCCGTTTTTCGCGGCCAGCGCCGCCGCGTCGGCCAGCCGCGTCAGCTCCACGGCCCGTTCCTCGCCCGACAAATGCGCATACCGCCCGGTGTGCAGTTCCACGACCGGTGCGCCGAGCCGCATGGCCGCCTCGATCTGCCGCGGGTCCGGCTCGATGAACAGGCTGACCCGCACCCCGGCATCGACCAGCCGCCCCACCATCGGCGCCAGCAGGTCGAACTGCCGCTCGGCGTCGAGTCCACCCTCCGTGGTGCGCTCCTCCCGCTTTTCGGGAACGATGCAGGCCGCGTGCGGCCGGTGTCGCAGCGCGATTGCAAGCATCTCGTCGGTTGCCGCCATCTCCAGGTTCAGCGGCAACCGGATCTCGCGCATCAAGCGCTCGATATCGCCATCGGTGATGTGCCGCCGATCCTCGCGCAGGTGCGCCGTGATCCCGTCCGCTCCCGCCTCTTCAGCAAGGTGCGCGGCCCGCACCGGATCGGGAAAGTCGCCGCCTCGCGCGTTGCGGATGGTGGCGACATGATCGATGTTGACCCCAAGGCGCAGCTGGTCCGTCATGCCTCCGCCCGGCTTCCCGGCTTCACCGCAGGCATGGCCGCGAGTTCGGGCGGGAGCGAATCAGGCTGGTAGGTGGGCACATCGAGTCGGATCAGCGAGGTGAACGGCACTCCGAACTCGGCCGAGCCGTTCGATCGATCAACCAGCGCCGCCGCGCCGATAACGCGGCCGCCGGCCGCTTCCACTGCCTTGATCGCCTCGCGTGAGGACAGGCCGGTGGTTACCACGTCTTCGACCAGCAGGACGTTCTGGCCCGGCTCGATCGCGAAGCCGCGGCGCAGTTCGAACGTTCCTCTCGGCCGCTCCACGAACAGCGCCGGCCTGCCCAGCGACCGTCCCATCTCATGGCCGATGATCACGCCCCCCATCGCCGGCGAGATCACCAGATCGACCGCACCGCGCAGGTCCTCCGGCAGCCTGGCTGCCAGCGCCCGCGCCAGGCGTTCGGCCCTTTTCCCGTCCATCAGTACGCGTGCACACTGGAGATAGCGCGAGCTTCGAAGGCCCGAGGACAGGATGAAATGCCCTTCCAGTAACGCACCCGCGGCGCGGAATTCCGCCAGGACTTCTTCGTTCGTCATTGCAACCCATCTGCCCTTTTGCCCATGTTGATAGGACCCGGACAAAGGGTCATCAACCGTTCAGGCATCAGGCGGAGACAAGCGCTTGAGAGAGGGGCAGTCCCCCGCTACAAGGCCGCCACTTGTCGCAGGCGGCACCTTCGTCCTGTCGCGTCACCGTTCGCTGTCTTTGGGGTTGCAATGAAGTTTTCCGGATGGGTTATCGCCTTTGCCGCGGCCGGGCTCACTCCTTTAAGTGCCCAAACTCCGCCGGAAGTTGGGGCCCAGGGCAGCGCTGCCAGCACCACCGCGACCACCGCCGCTCCGGCGGAGGCGCAACCCAACACTACGGCGCCGGGCGCCGCGACCGATCCAACCCCGCAGGCCAGTGCAGTCGCGCCTGCATCGCCGGGAGCATCGGCTACGCCGGCCTTTGACCATGCCGCGCCGACTCCGGGCGTCGGCATGCCGCGCGGCGCGATGGGCACCCAGCCGCAGTTCACGCCGATCGGCGAGGAGGGTGCCGCGTTCCACAACAACTGGCTGCTGCTCCTTTGCGCCGCGATCAGCCTATTCGTGTTGGGCCTGCTCGCCTACACCATGCTGCGCTACCGCCGCGGCGCGAACCCGACGCCGTCGCGCACCAGCCACAACACCTTTGTCGAGGTCGTCTGGACCCTCGTCCCAGTGCTGGTCCTGGTGGCGATCGCAATCCCCTCGATCCGCCTCATTCGGCATCAGTACACGCCGCCGCCCGCGGACCTCACGATCAAGGTGATCGGCAACCAGTGGTACTGGACCTACCAGTATCCGGACAACGGCGGGTTCGAGATCGTCTCCAACATGCTGAAGGAAGCGAATGAGGTCACCGGCGGCGCCCGTGCCCGCACCGACCGCGATGGCCCGCGCCTGCTGGCGGTGGATGAGCGGCTGGTGATCCCGGCCGGCGCCGTGGTGAAGTTCATCGTCACGTCCAACGACGTCATCCACAGCTTCGCCGTGCCGGCGTTCTGGACCAAGATCGACGCCAATCCCGGCATCCTCAACGAGACCTGGGTCAAGGTCGACCGTCCGGGCGTCTACTTCGGCCAATGTTCCGAGCTATGCGGCGCCCGCCACGCCTATATGCCGATCGGCGTCGAGGTTGTGACGCCCGAGCGCTTTGCACAGTGGGTTTCGACCAAGGGCGGCACCATGCCGGGTGCGCGTCCCGCCCCCGTAGCGGACAGCACGGCGGCAACCACGGTCACGCTCACCAGCGTCACGGCCGGCCCCGCGCCGACCGCAGCGGTCGGTAACACTGCCGAAGGGGCACAGCCCGTCGCAGGCAATGGGCAGGCCGGCGTCGCCAATCGCGCCACCGACAGCAGCAACACGAATTAAGAGCGGACGAGCAACAGAACCATGGCCACCACCGCAGACACTCTCCCGCTCACGGCCCACGAGGCCCATGATGCCCACAGCCACGACGCGGACCACAAGCCGGGCTTCTTTGCCCGCTGGTTCATGTCCACCAACCACAAGGATATCGGCACGCTTTACCTGATCTTCGCGATCATCGCGGGGATCATCGGCGGCGCGATCTCCGGCATCATGCGGGCCGAGCTCGCTCAGCCGGGCATCCAGATCCTGACGCAGGGTTGGCCGATCGGCGCGGGCAGCGCGAACTTCGATGAAGCGCTGCATCACTGGAACGTGCTGATTACCGCCCACGGCCTGATCATGGTGTTTTTCATGGTCATGCCCGCGCTGATCGGCGGCTTCGCCAACTGGTTCGTGCCGATCATGATCGGGGCCCCCGACATGGCGTTCCCGCGCATGAACAACGTCAGCTTCTGGCTGATCGTCCCCGCCTTCATCCTTCTCCTCGGCTCGGCCTTCGTGCCGGGCGGGACCGGCATCGGTGCTGGCACCGGCTGGACCGTCTACGCCCCGTTGTCGACCAGTGGCTCGGCCGGTCCGGCGGTGGACATGGCGATCTTCGCCCTCCACCTTGCCGGCGCCAGTTCGATCCTGGGCGCGATCAACTTCATCACCACCATCTTCAACATGCGTGCGCCGGGAATGACCCTGCACAAGATGCCGCTGTTCGTATGGTCGGTGCTGGTCACCGCCTTCCTGCTGCTGCTCGCGCTGCCGGTGCTGGCCGGCGCTATCACCATGCTGCTGACCGACCGCAACTTCGGCACCAGCTTCTTCGACGCCAGCGGCGGCGGCGATCCGCTGCTTTACCAGCATCTGTTCTGGTTCTTCGGTCACCCCGAAGTCTACATCATGATCCTTCCCGCATTCGGAATCGTCAGCCAGATCGTCGCGACGTTCAGCCGGAAGCCGGTGTTCGGCTACCTCGGCATGGCCTACGCCATGGTCGCGATCGGCGTGGTCGGGTTCGTCGTCTGGGCCCACCACATGTTCACCGTCGGCCTCGACGTGAATGTGAAGATGTACTTCACTGCGGCCACCATGATCATCGCGGTCCCGACGGGCGTGAAGATCTTCAGCTGGATCGCGACCATGTGGGGCGGGTCCATTTCGTTCGAAACGCCGATGCTGTGGGCGATCGGCTTCATCTTCCTGTTCACGGTCGGCGGCGTGACCGGGGTCGTGCTCGCCAACGGCGGCGTCGACACCTACATGCACGACACTTATTATGTGGTGGCGCACTTCCACTATGTGCTGTCGCTTGGTGCCGTGTTCGGCCTGTTCGCGGGCTTCTATTACTGGTTCCCGAAGATGTCGGGAAAGATGTACAACGAGTTCCTCGGCAAACTTCACTTCTTTGTGATGTTCATCGGCGTGAACGTGATTTTCTTCCCGCAGCACTTCCTTGGTCTTGATGGCATGCCGCGGCGGTACCCGGACTATCCGGACGCCTTCCAATATTGGAACAACATCTCGACCATCGGTTACATGATCACCATTGCGGGAATGGGAGTCTTCTTCGTCAACCTGTTCTGGTCGCTCGCGGCCGGCAAGAAGGCGCCGGACAATCCCTGGGGCGAAGGCGCGACGACGCTGGAATGGACCCTCCCAAGCCCGCCGCCCTACCACCAATTCGAGACACTGCCGAAGATTGATTGAGCCCGGCGCGCTCAATCAGGGCCGGCAAACACTGAAGACCCGCCTTGCGGCAGCGAGGCGGGTCTTTTGCGTTGTCAACGCCGATCGGCTGAACGCTTCGTCCGCTCTCCAGTGAAAGCCGACATCGGCACAGGTCGCGCAATTGTCCCGGACCGTTTAAGGATTGACGTTCGGGGCCAGAATGGCCTGCAGCGTGAAGCGACGATGACCGACCATTATCGCACCTTGGGCGTGTCGCCCACTGCCGAGGACGGCGCGATCCGTGTCGCTTACCTTGCGCTCATGCGGCGCTATCATCCCGACCAGAACCGGGATGCGGACGCTGCGGAACAAGCCAAGCGCGTGTCTGGCGCCTACGCGGTGCTAAGTGACCCGGCGAGGCGCGCCGCCTATGACCGGCAACTGGCCGCCCGGGCCGTGCCGCAGGTCTGGGCGCCTGCCCGTCCGGCGCCCCGGGGTCGAGGCGCCTTCGCCATGATGGTGGTAGCGGCGGCGGGACTGCTGGCTTTCGCCGCGACCCGGCCAACCGGCATCTCGCAAACCCCGTCGGCCCCGCGTCCAGCTGCGACCGACCGCGCAACCCAGGATGCTGAACGCGGCTGTCCGGACCAGGCTGATCCCAAGGATGTTCGCCGCGCCTTGTTCCGCACAGCGCGCCGCGACGAGCTGGCCGATCCCGACGCTTTTCGCATCGCCGCGGCGTCGGCCGAAATCCAGCTATCGCCGATCCATGCCGAAGGGTCGGAGTTGCTCGGCAACGTGCGGTGCCGAGCTACCGTCGCGCTGCGCTTGCCCGATGGCATCTCAACCGCCAACGGATCGCACAGCCTGCTTGCGGACGTCTGGTTTCACCCGGCGACTTCTGACAGCGACCTGCCGCTGGATCTGGAGACCGATGACGCGGTGTCGCAAGCACTGACCACCCTCGGCCGGGCCGTCCAACTCGCAGCGGCCGAACCTCTCGTGCTTGAGCCGCCGACCGGATCATCGCCCATTGGGTCCGCGCCGACCGCCGTATCCGAACCACCGCGCATTCCTCCGGAAACCCGTTCGATCCCTAGACCGGCCCCTCCACGGACGGCTCGGCAGCAGGTGGCCCGGCCAGGGGCCATGCCGGCCACCGCCGCGAATGAGCCGCGGATCGACCTGTCGGCGCTCGAGCGGCACCAGACCATTCTCTACCAGCAAAGCTATCTGGCGGCCGACGCCCGCAAGCGCGCCCTGCTGATCAGCAGCCGGAACAGTTTCCTTGCCCGCCTTGGCGGCTGTGGCTCCGATCGATGCCGGCGCGACACCTATCTCGGCCGCAATCAGGAGATCGCGTCGATCATGGGCAGCTGAGCCCGCTTATTCCGCCAACTTGCGAACCGTCCGGATAGTCACTGGCGGATCCAGCATCTGACCTTTCATCGACCCCTCGCCTTTCGTCGCGCTTACCGGGGAGGCGAGGATCGCTTTCACCACGTCCATTCCCTCGACGACCCGCCCGAACACCGCAAAGCTGTCGCCGAACGTGGTGATCGGATCGACCAGGATGAAAAAATCGGACCGCGCCGTGCCTGGTCCGACATTGGCCATGGCCACCGCGCCAGCCGCCATCTTCAATCCGGTCTCGGAGGGCGGCTCATGCTTGACCGGCGGATACAGCAGGCGCGCATCCTTGGTAATGCCCGCCTGAACGAGGCCGCTCTTTCCGTAGGGCATGGCACGATAGAAGCCGATCCCGTCGAACCGCTTCGATTCCACGTAGCGCAGGAAATTGGCGGTCGTGGCAGGCGCGCGCCCGCGATCGAGCGCCAGCACGATCCGGCCTTTTTCCGTGTCGAGAGCCACCTCGACGAGGTCGTCCCGAGGCGCCTCCGAAGGTGCTGGAGGGACCGTCTGGGCGACAGCCGGCATGGCGTTGAAAAGGCTGAGCGCTAAGGCGAATCGCGTGATCATCCGCGAAGCCTAGCGCCTCCGGATGAACGTCACTATACGCCCACTCGAGTCATGACCACGCTCGCTGCCAACCCTGCCCTGCCTGCCGACTGGCGGGACCTGTTCGCGCTGACGAAGCCGCGGGTTATGACGCTGGTCGTCTTCACCGCGCTGTGCGGCCTGCTGGCAGCGCCGGGGCCGATCGACCCGGTGCTCGGCTTCGCGTCGGTGCTGTGCATCGCGCTGGGCGCGGGTGGGGCAGCGGCGCTCAACATGTGGTACGAGGCCGACCTCGATGCCCATATGAAGCGGACGCGCAACCGACCGCTTCCGACCGGGCGAGTCAGCCGCCAGACAGCGCTGCATTTCGGGATCGGCCTTTCGGGTGCGTCCGTCGTGCTGATGATGCTGGCCGCCAATTATCTGGCGGCCGCGATCCTGGCCTTCTCCATTTTCTTTTATGCGGTGATCTACACCGTCTGGCTGAAGCGCCGCACCGCCCAAAATATCGTCATCGGGGGCGCCGCGGGGGCCTTTCCGCCGCTGATCGGCTGGGTCGCCGTGACCGGCGAGATCGCCACCCTGCCCGTCCTCCTGTTCCTGATCATATTCCTGTGGACGCCGCCGCATTTCTGGGCGCTTAGCCTGTTCGTGCGAACCGACTATGCCTCTGCCGGAGTGCCGATGCTGCCGGTCGTGTCCGGGATCGAGACGACCCGTCGCCAGGTGTTCCTTTACACCTTGCCAATGGTCGCCGCTGCGATCGTCCCGTGGCCACTCGGACTGACCGGCGCGATCTACGGCCTGTCGGCAACTTTGCTATCGGCAGTCTTTATGGTTCTTGCCGTTGCCGTGCTGGCAAACAAAGCTACCGAACCCGCCGAGATGAAGCCCGAGAAGAAGCTGTTCGCCTTCTCGATCCTTTATCTGTTCGGGCTTTTCGGCGCGCTGGTTGTCGATCGCTGGCTGTAGGCAGATGACCGCTCCCCGTCCCGACGAAGATCTGGTGCGCGCACGCCAGAAAAGCGGCTCCCGGGTCACCGCCCTGCTGCTGATCGGCTTCGTCGTTCTGGTTTTCGCCATCACCATTGCGAAGCTGTCGCTGAACCAGTGACGACGCTGGCGGACAAGAATCGGACCGTCGCGCTTCGGGCAGTGCTCTTCGTGCTGTTCATGGTCGGACTCGCCTTCGCCTCGGTGCCGCTCTACCGCATCTTCTGCCAGGTGACCGGATTTGGCGGCACCCCGATGCGCGCCGATGCGGCACCCGGCGCGGTTGCGGGGCAGGTGGGCGTCCGCTTCGACGCCAATATCAATCCCGCCCTTCCGTGGACCTTCAAACCGCAGGAAACGGTAATCAAGATCCACCCGGGCGAGCGGATGGTGACCAATTACGTTGCCCACAATCTAACCGCGCGCAGCACGACGGGACGGGCGATCTTCAACGTCACCCCCGCCAAGGCCGGACAGTATTTCAACAAGATAGAGTGTTTCTGCTTCACCGAGCAGACGCTTCGGCCCGGTCAGCGGGTCGAGATGCCGGTGGTGTTCTTCGTCGACCCGAAAATTCGGGAGGACGAGGCTACGCGCGACATCGACGAAATCACCCTGTCCTATACCTTCTTCCCAGTGGAAAAGCCGGGACAGCCCGGCTAAGCCCCTCGCGCAAACTCAACAGGAAACCGCAGCACGATGGCCGCTACCAAGAACCATCCTTACCATATCCTGCCGCCCAGCCTCTGGCCGCTGGTGGGCAGCTTCTCGGCACTTTTGCTGACCGGTGGCGGCGTCCTGTGGATGCATGAGAATCCCTACGGCAAGTTTGTCACGCTGCTTGGCCTGGCGGGCGTGCTGTTCACCATGTTCAGCTGGTGGCGCGATGTCGTTCATGAAAGCCGCGCCGGCGACCACACGCCGATCGTCCAGCTTCATCTGCGCTACGGGATGATTCTGTTCATTGCGTCGGAAGTGATGTTCTTCGTCGCCTGGTTCTGGGCCTTCTTCGATAATGCCCTGTTCCCCAGCGCAGTCGACGCCGTCGGCGCCCAATGGCCGCCCAAGGGCATGGAGGTTCTCAATCCGCTGGGCTACCCGCTGCTCAACACGCTGATCCTGCTCTGCTCGGGCACGACCATCACCTGGGCGCACCATTGCCTGATCAACGGCGACCGCAAGGGCCTGAAGACCGGCTTGCTGCTGACCATCGCGCTGGGCATCATTTTCTCGTTCATCCAGGCGTATGAATACGCTGTCGCGCCTTTCTCCTTCAGCTCGACCGGCGCGGATGCCGAGCATCCCGCCAACATCTACACCTCGACCTTTTTCATGGCGACGGGCTTCCACGGCGCCCATGTCCTCATTGGTACGATCTTCCTGATCGTCTGCTACATCCGCGCCGTGAGGGGCGACTTCACGCCGCAGAAGCACTTCGGCTTCGAGGCGGCCGCCTGGTATTGGCACTTCGTTGACGTGGTGTGGTTGTTCCTGTTCGTTTCCATCTACCTGTGGGGCGGGTGGGGCGCACCGGTCCACTAGTGCAAGACCAAGGCTCCGGGCAGCAGCCGTCCGCGCTCCGAACGACGCTGGCTGGCCGCTGCCCCCGCTGCGGTGAGGGGCCGCTGTTCCTCGGCGCGGTCCGCTTTCGCAGTGGATGCCGGATCTGCGGCCTCGACTATGGACAATTCAATGTCGGGGATGGCCCGGCGGCCTTCCTGATTCTCATCGTCGGAGCGGTGCTGGTCATCTCTGCCCTGGTCCTCGATGCAGCGGCGGAGCCTGCCTGGTGGGTGCACCTTGTGTGGATCCCGGTGGGCTTGCTGCTGACCGGCGGCGGACTTCGCCTCGCCAAGGCCTGGCTGCTTGGTGCGGAGTACCGCCATCGGGCACGCGAGGGACGGCTAAGCTCATGATCCGTCGCCTTCCCCTCGTTCCGACCCTGATCGTGCTTGCGGCCGCTGTCGTCATGGTCGGCCTCGGCATCTGGCAGTTGCAGCGAGCCGCCCAGAAGGAAGCGCTGCTTGCCCGGTACGAAGCCGCCGCGGGGCAGCCCCCCGCCGCATGGCCGGGAAGCCTGACAAGGGACGACCAGCTACCGCTCTTCCGGCGCGCGTCCGGCATGTGCCTGCAGCCGATGAACATGAAAGTCGTCGCCGGGCGCAACCTTCAGGGCGAAAGCGGCTACAGCCACCTCGTCGATTGCCGGACCGGCGCCGAAGGGCCAGGTATGCGGGTCGACATTGGATGGTCCAAGGATCCTCGCGCCAAGTCCGACTGGCGCGGCGGGCTGGTCGCGGGGGTGATCGCCCCGGACAGCGAGCTGCGGATGAAGCTGGTGTCGGCGCAGGGCCTCTCCGGACTCCAGGCCAGCGCGCCGCCAACTCCGGAGAACATCCCCAACAACCACCGGTCCTACGCGATCCAGTGGTTCCTGTTCGCCGCGCTCGCAGTCGGCATCTACCTGCTGGCGCTTCGCGGCCGCGAGACGGAGATGCGGAAATGAGCGCCGTCCTGCACCGGCTGCCCAATGGCCTGACGCTGGTCGTGGACCCAATGCCAGGCGCGCTGTCGGCGGCGGTCGGCCTCTACGCTGGAGTGGGCTCCCGCTCCGAGCCCCATGGCAAGGGCGGCCTTGCGCACATGGTCGAGCACATGGTCTTCAAAGGGGCCGGATCGCGCGATGCCCGCACCATTGCCGAGGCCATCGAGGATGTCGGCGGCCATCTCAATGCCTGGACGTCGCGCGACCAAACGGCGTTTCATGCGCGGACCCTCGGGGGCGATGTCCCACTCGCGCTAGACCTGATCGCAGACCTCGTGCGCGCTCCGCATTTCGACCCGGACGATCTGGAGCGGGAGAAGGGCGTCATCCTGTCGGAGCTCGGCGAGATCGCGGACAATCCGGAGGATCTGGCTGGCGACTTGCTGTTCGAAGCGGCCTTCGACGGTCAGGCGCTGGGTCATCCGGTCATCGGGACGGAAAGGGCGATCGCAGCCTTTTCGGCCAGCGATCTGCGAACCTGGGTGGAGGGACAGCTTACCCCCGACCGGCTGGTCCTGATTGCCACCGGCGCCGTCGACGAGAACCAGCTGCTGCACCTTGCCGAGAAGCGCTTCGGCGACATGGCCGGCAGCGCGTATTCGCCGATCGCCGGAGCGCGATTCACCGGCGGCCAGCGGATCGACCGGCGCAAATGCGAACAGGCCCACTGGAATCTCGCCTTTCCAACCGTCGCGGCGGTCGACCCGACCATGCCCGCCGTGACGCTCTTCGCGCAGGCTCTTGGCGGTGGCATGTCGTCCCGGCTGTTCCAACAGCTGCGCGAAGACCGGGGGCTATGCTATTCGGTCTACGCCTGGACCCAGGGATTTGCCGACTGCGGCCTTTTGGCGGTCAGCGCCGCCACCGATTGCAAGGATGCGTCAGCGGCGTTGCAGTTAACCCGCGACATCGTTGGGGCGACCGCCGCAACCTTGACCGAGGCAGAACTCACCCGCGCCCGGGCGCAGGTCGAAGCGGCGTTGTTGATGACGCTGGAAACCGTGCAGGGCCGCGCCGACCAACACGCTCGCTCGATCGAATTGTTCGGTCGGCTCGTGCCCGTCGAAGAACAGCTTGCCGAACTTCGGTCGGTCAACCTGACAGCGGCCCGTGCCGCTGGCCAGCAGATGCTGGCCGGGGCAGTTGCGCTGGCCTCGGTCGGCGGCGGACCGCTCGCACTTGCCGCATGAGCGACCTTGAGACTTTGATCGCCGAGCCATGGGCCGATTGGGGGCTCATCGACTGCGGTGATGGCCGCAAGTACGAGCGCTATGGCGATGTGCGGGTCATCCGGCCGGAGCCCCAGGCGATGTGGGCGCCCGCAGCCGCCGACTGGCAGGCCGATGCGGAGTTTGTGCCGGGCAGCGACGAAGAGGGTGGCGGACGCTGGATGGTACATCGGCGGATACCGCCAAATTGGGCGCTGTCCCGTGGCGGGGTCCGCTTCCACGCGTCCCTGACCCCGTTCCGGCATCTCGGCTTTTTCCCCGACATGGCCCCGCAGTGGGATTGGATGCGTGATCGCGCCGACGGCGCCGAGATCATGAATTTGTTCGGCTACACCGGCGTGGGCACCCTCCTCCTCAGCGAGGCGGGAGCGCGACTGACCCATGTCGATGCTTCCAAAAAAAGCGTTGAGGGCGGCAAGGCCAACGCCGCCCTGTCAGGTCTGAGCGGTCGCCCGATCCGCTGGATGATCGACGATGCGGCCAAGTTCACCGCGCGTGAGGTCCGACGGGGCCGCCGCTACGATGGCATCCTGCTCGACCCCCCGAAGTTCGGGCGCGGTCCGACCGGCGAGGTATGGCGATTGGAAGAGCATCTCGCCCCCCTTCTGGCCGACTGTCGCAAGCTGCTGGATGCCGACAGCCGATTCCTGGTGCTAACCGTCTATGCGGTGCGCATGTCGGCACTGGCGATCGGCGAACTGGTTCGGCAGACGCTGGCGGAACTCGGCGGATCGGTCGAGTGCGGGGAAATGGCAGTGCGCGAAGAAGCCCGCGGATTGCTGCTGCCGACCGCGATCTTCGCCCGCTGGAGTCGCGACTAGGCGCTAGGTCCGCAGCGCACGGATGGCAGCGCCGCTGACGAACGGTGCTCCCGCAATGGTGAACAGCGCGACGGCAGCCTCCAGTTTCATGGCGCCGGCTTCCCCGTCGCCGGTGGCCGATGCGGCAAAAATCAACAAAGGGACGGCGAGCGGGACGAGCAGCAGCCCTCCAAGCGCCGCATTGCCGCGCAAACCCGCCGTCAGGCTTGCCACCGCGACCGCCAAGGCCGCCAGGGCGGGCGTCCCGATCGCCAGCGTGGCGAGGGTTCGAACAAGCGCGTTACCGTCCAATCCCAGCAGCGCGGCGCCGGGAATGGCTGCAGTCATCAAAGGCGGGCCGAATGTCAGCCAGTGACCGACGATCTTGGCGAAGGCCACCTCCTCTCCGCTGATCCCGCGCACGGCCAGTTGATCGATCACGCCGTCGGCCCAGTCGGGCTCGACGAGTCGTTCGATCGGCAGCAGGGCGGCGGTCAGGGCGGCGATCCACAAAGCTCCCCCGCCGACCCTTCCGAGCAGCGCCGCGTCGGGGCCTACCGCGAAGGGCACGGCGGTCGCCACCAACAGGAAAAAGATCACCGGCAGCCATGCCCCACCCCGAAGCGAGCGGCGGACTTCCCGCACGATCAGGCGACCGATCACTCGCCCAACTCCAGGCTGCGCAGTCCCGGAGCCGGCAGGCCGATGTGCGATACGGCGACGACCGCGCCACCACCTGCTCGGTGTCGCTCCACCGCGCGTCCGAACAACTCGACACTGGCGGTGTCCAGTCCGTTCACCGGTTCGTCGAGCAGCCACAGCGGCGCGCCCGATGCCGCGACCCGCGCCAGCCGGGCGCGCCGCGCCTGGCCGGTGGACAGCATGCGAACGGGGACTTCGCGCAAGTTTTCCAGCCCGAACAGGATCATCGCCTCGGTGGCCGACCCACCGTCCAGCTCCGCCCACCAGCCCAACGCTCTGCCCAGAGGCTGCTCGCGGTCGAGTGCCAGGGCGTCGTCGGCCAGGGCTGCGGACGAAGCAGCGACGACGCCGGTGGCTGGCTTCAGCAATCCGGCCGCCAGCCGAAGCAGGCTCGACTTTCCGGCCCCATTGGGTCCGCGAACCCACAGCATCTCTCCGGCGGCAAGCACAAAGCTCAGCCGTTCGAACAGCAGTCTTCCACCGCGCACGCAGGCGACCTGGTCGAACCGCAGCAGCTCGCTCAACGCGCCTCTGCTTCCAGCGCGTGCATGTCCTCGTCGGAAAAGCCGAAATGATGGCCGACCTCATGGATCAGGATATGCGCCACCAGATGCTCCAGTTCCTCGCCCTCTTCCGCCCATTCGTCCAGGATCGGCCGCCGGTAGAGAAAGACGTGGTCGGGAAGGGCGCCGGACTCCTCGACGCTTTTCTCGGTCAGCGGCCGACCGGAATAGAGGCCGGTCAGCTCGAACGGGCTTTCCAGGCCGAATTCCGCCAGCGTCCGGGCGTCGGCGAAGTCCTGCACCTGCAGGACCACCGAGCGGAGATGTGTTGCGAACGGCTCGGGCAGCCGCTCCATTGCCTTGCGGGCGACGGCCTCGATCTCGTCGGCGGATGGGGGCGGACCGAAGCTGCGCATGATGTCCTTGGCGCATAGGGCAGCCGTTCCCCCGCGCCAAGCGCACGTCCTTGCCCCGGGCCGATCTCCCGACTAGATGGTCGCGTTCCAGGCGTCTGGTTGAGCAGCTGATGCGCGTCGAAATGCGTTCTCGACGAGCAGCTGTCGTGCGGAGCGGTGGCCGAGTGGTCGAAGGCGCTCGCCTGGAAAGTGAGTATACGGCAAAACCGTATCGAGGGTTCGAATCCCTCCCGCTCCGCCATTTCCTCCTTCACCCGATCGTGTCTGGACCAAGACCGGGTGAGCCGGTGCCCTTCGCCTCTGCCTCGCGCACCAATCGCAGGACGCGGGCGTTGACCGGCGCCTCCCTCCCAACGCTTGCAGCGAGCCTGACCACCGCACCTTGCAACTGGTCGATCTCCGTCGGGCGGCGTCGTTCGAGGTCCTCCCACATGGAGGATCGGGCGCGGCGATCGATCGTGACGGCCGAGCGCGCCAGCAAGCGGAACAAGGGCGTGGGCAGGCGCAGGACGGTTGGCAACAACCTTACGGGAAGTGGTCCCATGCTCCACGGCTTGATGCCGACAGGCTTGAGCAAGCCTAAAGCCTCCGCCTGCTGTCGGGCGAGGATGGTCCGCCAACCGCGATCCTGCAGCTGCTCGTATAGGGTCAGGCCGGACAGGGCGTTCAGCGCATTGTTGAGATTAAGCAGCAGCTTGCCCCACAGCACGGCCTGCATATCGTCCGCGGTCTCGACTGAAAGATGCGGTACGGCCAGCGCCGCAACCGCGTCCCCCCTCGCTTTCTGAATGATCAGCTTGCCCGACGTGCCGCGGTGAAAATGGCCTTCCGCAAGATGCACGACATTGAAGGGCACCATTCCGGCAAGGATCGTCCGCCCCGGCAGTCCGCGTCGCAGCATATCGGCGTTGCCGATCCCGTTCTGGAGGCTGACCACCACCGCTGGCGACGGCGCGTGCGCCCCGATGAGATGAGCCATCTCTTCGGTTGCACCGCTTTTCACCGTGACCAGAATGATATCGGCCATGTCCAGCACTGCCGGATCGGTCGCAATCCGAACGCGACTGGCGGGAAGCTTGATGTCGACACCGTCGAGACTGGTGAGGCGGAGGCCATGTCGGCCAATTTCGTCCGCGATCCGCTGCCGGGCGAGCAGGATCACGTCCGCGCCCCCTGCGATCAGCAGTCCGCCGACATAGCAGCCGATGCTGCCTGCACCCGCAATCACGATCCGTGGCCGATCCATTACCGCAGATGGACCGTATCCAAAGCCATTGACAAGCTACGGCGAACTGTCGACATCCGGCCACGATGACCCGCACCCCTCTTCCGATCCATTCGACGGACGGCGCCAATTGGCGCTGGTGGCGGCCCATGACCTCGGCGGCGCGATGGCGCTGGCGGTGAGCTGATCGCACCCCACGACCACTCCCTTCCAGTTCTGCTTCATCGACCCGCCTCACGGCGGGTTTCTTTTTGCCCGAGGTCCCTGATGAACAATGTCGCGCTTGCCCCCCTTCCGTCGGCTTTCCCACCGCCCGTGGATCACGGTCCGGTTCCCAATCCCCTGCCTCGATTGCTCGGCGGGGAGGATCTGAGTACCGACGAAGCGCGGCACCTGTTTGAGCGGCTCGTGCTCGGCCGGCTCGAACCGGCGGAGATCGCCGGCATGCTGATCGCGCTTAGGATGAAGGGCGAAACAGCGGAGGAAATGATCGGCGCCGCCCATGCGCTGTCCGCCGCTGCCCTGCCGTTCGAGCGGCCATCCTATCTTTACGCAGACTGCTGCGGGACCGGCGGCGACGGTTCCGGGCTGATCAACGTATCAACTGCGACGGCATTTGTGGCGGCGGCGTGCGGCCTGCCGATCGCCAAGCACGGCAATCGCTCGGTAAGCAGCAAATGCGGCTCGGCCGATGTGCTGGAGGCGCTGGGCGCGGCAATCGAGCTGGAGCCCGGCCGGGCCCGGCGGCTGCTCGACCAGACCGGCTTCTGCTTCCTCTTCGCGCCCGCCTATCACCCGGGCATGAAACATGCAGGGCTGGTGCGGCGGCAACTGAGCGTGCGGACGGTGATGAACCTGCTCGGTCCGTGCATCAATCCGGCGCGCCCGTCGGTGCAACTGCTGGGCGTCGCGGACCCCAGGATGTTGCGTCGAATTGCGCAAACCCTGCAGGCGCTAGGCGTTGAGCGGGCGATGGTGGTGCATGGCGGCGGCCTCGACGAGGTAGCCCTCCACGCGGAAACCCGGGCGGTACGGATTTCGGACGGAGAATTGACCGAGATGGTGATCACCCCCGAGCAGGCCGGGCTTGAGCGGGCCGCGCTGGGTGGCGTCGTGGGCGGCAACGCCGTGGAGAATGCCGACCGGCTGCGCGGGCTTTTGAATGGGGCCGGCGCGCCAGCAGAACAGGACATCGTCGTGCTGAACACTGCCGCGCTGTTGTACACGGCCGGCAAATGCTCAGATCTGCGCGATGGAGCCGGACACGCGCGGGAAGCGTTGCTTGATGGCCGCGCCGGCAAGGTGCTCGCGCAATTCATCGAGGCAAGCCGTGACTGACGTTTTGTCGACCATTGTCGAGCGGAAACGGGCGGATGTCGTCCAGCGGCTGGCGGCCGTCGATCCCGCCGCGGCCGCGCCGACCAAGCGAAGCCTGCGGGACGCTCTGCGGAAACCTGGCGTACGTTTCATCACCGAAGTGAAGCGTGCCTCCCCCTCCGGACACGCCGCGCGCCATTCGCTGGGAACGGCAGTACGGGCCTACGCTCCGGTTGCCGATGCGATCAGCGTGTTGACCGACGGACCGTTCTTTCAGGGTTCTCTGGACGACTTGGCCAGCGTCCGCGCCGCCTTCGACGGACCGATCCTGGCCAAGGACTTCATCGTCGATCCGCGCCAGGTGGCGGAGGCGCGCCTGCATGGCGCCGACGCGGTCCTGTGCATGCTGTCCGTCCTGGACGATGAGACGGCCGCTCAAGTCCTTGCCGAGGCTGATCGGTTGGACATGGACGCGATCGTCGAAGTACACAACGAGACCGAACTCGACCGTGCGCTGGCTCTTGGAGCAGCGATCGTCGGGATCAACAATCGCGATCTCAAGTCCCTGAAAACCGATCTCGCCGTAACGGAGCGGCTGGCTCGGCGGGTACCGGACGATGTGCTGCTGATCAGCGAATCCGGGGTCGGATCGCGGGCGGACACGGAACGGCTCGCGCCCTTTTGCGATGGTTTTCTGGTCGGTTCGTCGCTGATGGCCGCGCGCGACATAGCCGACGCCACCCGCGCGTTGGTGTACGGGCACGTCAAGATCTGCGGTCTCACCCATCTCGACGACATCTGGGCCGCAAGTCTCGCTGGCGCGACGCATGCAGGCTTCGTGTTCGTTCCCCGTACGCCCCGAGCGCTTGAGGCGCGCCATTCGCTGCCGTTGGTGGAGGCCGCCCGCAACGCCGGCATGCGACCGGTCGGCGTCTTCCGCGATGCGCCCGCGCCCTATGTGATCGCGGCCGCGAACGAGCTGGAACTGGCTGCCGTTCAGCTGCACGGGTCGGAAGCCCCCGAACGGATCGCGGCGATCAAGGCCGGCTTCGGCGGCGAGGTCTGGACGGCGAGCACGCCGGGCCATGATCGCGGCGGCGACCGGCCGTTGTACGACAATGGCCAGGGCGGCACTGGCCAGCCGTTCGACTGGTCGCAGTTGATCGGCGAACCTCGTCTTTCGGACGCGTTCCTCGCAGGCGGGATCGGTCCCGACAACGCCCGCGCGGCGCAGCGCACCGGCGTTTACGGTATCGACGTCGGCTCCCGCATCGAACTCCATCCCGGCCGCAAGGATATATTTGCCATGCAAGACCTGTTCGCCGCGCTGCGGCTTCCCGACCGCACGGTGGGGGCATGAAGAGCGACGGTCGCTTCGGCCGGTTCGGCGGCTGCTTCGTTCCGGAAATCCTGGTCCCGGCGCTCGAGCAACTGGAGGCCGCCTTCCTCGAAGCGGAGACAGACCCGGTCTTCCACGAGGAGCTCCAGCAGCTGCTCACCACTTATGCCGGTCGGCCGACGCCGCTCACCCTGTGCCGCAACCTCGCGGCCGGCACGACTTCCCGAATCTATCTCAAGCGCGAGGACCTGCTGCACGGGGGCGCGCACAAGACCAACCAGGTGCTCGCCCAGACCCTGTTGGCACGGCGCATGGGAAAGCGGCGGCTGATCGCGGAAACCGGCGCCGGTCAGCATGGGGTTGCGACCGCGCTCGCCGGCGCGCTGTTTGGGCTGCACACCGAAATCTACATGGGCGCGGACGATGTGGAGCGGCAGCAGCTGAACGTGTTTCGGATGGAGCTGATGGGCGCCCGGGTGATCCCCGTGACTGCCGGCGGACGAACCTTGAAGGATGCCGTCAACGAGGCATTGCGCGACTGGACGGCCAGCTTTGCCGACACCCACTATCTGCTTGGCACCGCAGCCGGTCCGCACCCCTTCCCGACCATGGTTCGCCAGTTCCAGCGGGTCATCGGCAAGGAAGCGCGGGCCCAGGTCCTTGAGGCCGAGGGACGCTTGCCGGACGCGGTGATCGCGTGCGTCGGCGGCGGCTCCAACGCCATCGGCATGTTCAGCGACTTCATCGGCGATGCCGGGGTCGAGCTGATTGGCGTCGAGGCGGCGGGCAAGGGCCTGGCCGGCCATGAACATGGCGCCACGATCCTTCGCGGCTCGCCCGGCATCCTTCATGGAACCGAGACGCTGGTGCTGCAGGACAGCGACGGGCAGGTATCCGACAGCTGGTCGATCTCGGCCGGGCTGGACTATCCCGCCGTCGGACCGGAGCACGCCCATCTCCGGGAAAGTGGTCGGGCGACCTACGTCGGGGTCGAGGACACGGACGCGCTGGTTGCCTTTCAGGAACTGGCGCGCAATGAGGGGATCATCCCGGCCTTTGAAAGCGCACATGCCATCGCCCATGCCGTGAAGATGGCGGGGGAAAGCCGTCGCGACCAGGTGTTCGTCGTCAATCTCTCCGGTCGGGGCGACAAGGACATATCGCAGGCCGTCCGGCTGCTGGGGACGGGCAAGGGAGCAGATCAGGCAGTCAGGCCGCTGAAGGATGCCGCATGAGCCGATACGCGCCAATGTTCGAACGGCTCCGGGCGCAGGGGGAAGGCGCGTTCGGCGGATTTCTGATGCTCGGCGATCCCGATCTCGAAACCTGCAGCCGGCTGCTTGATGCGGTGGTCGAGGGCGGGGCCGACATGGTCGAGGTCGGCATCCCCTTCTCCGATCCGGTCGCCGATGGCCCCGTCATCCAGACAGCAGCCGACCGGGCGTTGCGCGCCGGAGTGAGGGTCGACGACTGCTTCGCACTGATCGCAGGCTTCCGTTCCCGCCATCCAGACGTTCCGCTCGGCATCCTGACCTATGCCAATCTCCTCGCCGCCCGCGGACGGGATCGGTTCATGGCCGATGCCGCCGCCGCCGGGGCCGACTCGATCCTGGTTGCCGACGTTCCGAGCATCGAAGCCGCACCCTATGCCGTTGCCGCGCGCTCTGCCGGCCTCGACCTGGTGATGATCGCCGCCCCCAATACGCCGGAGCCGGTCGTGCACCGGATCGCCGAGCTTTCTTCCGGTTACACCTATTGCGTCGCTCGGCCCGGCGTGACCGGCACGCGCGATGCACTGACGCTGGATCACGACCAGCTATTTGCCATGCTTGCAGACGTAGGTGCGCCGCCGCCCGTGCTTGGATTCGGCATCTCGACGGCGAACCATGTTGCAGAGGCGATGCGGGCGGGCGCGCGGGGCGTGATCGCCGGATCGGCCCTGGTGAAGCTGGGGGCTGATGGCGATGCGCTGCGCAATCTTGTCTCGGCCATGAAGCGCGCTACTGCGCTGACGACCGCACAAAGGGAGCACCATGGCCATTTCGCTTGAGGGCAGGACCGCGATCGTCACCGGCGCCGGAGGCGGGCTAGGCCGCGCCCATGCGCTGTTGCTCGCCCGGGCCGGCGCCCGGGTCGTCGTCAACGACATTCCTGAAAATCTCGCCAACGCCGACGCAGTAGTGGAGGAAATTCGGTCCGCCGGCGGCCAGGCCCAGGCGGCCGGCGCCTCGGTCACCGATGAAACTGCAGTGGCGGAGATGGTCGCCGCGGCAGGCGAGGTCGACATCCTCGTCAACAACGCCGGCATCCTCCGCGACAAAAGCTTCGCCAAGATGGAGTTGGCCGACTTCCGGCTGGTCGTCGAGGTCCACCTGATGGGCAGCGTCATCTGCACGAAGGCGGTCTGGGACGGCATGCGTGCGCGCAATTACGGTCGCATCGTCATGACGACCTCCTCCAGCGGGTTGTACGGAAATTTCGGCCAGTCCAACTACGGCGCGGCCAAGATGGCACTTGTTGGCCTGATGCAGACGCTGAGCCTCGAAGGCGCGAAGAACAATGTGCGGGTGAACTGCCTTGCGCCCACGGCTCGCACCGCGATGACCGAGAACCTTTTGCCTCCGCCGGCGCTGGAACTACTCAAGCCCGACTATGTCAGCCCGGCGCTGCTCGCGCTGGTGGCGGAAGACGCGCCCAATCGGACGATCCTCGCTGCCGGGGCGCAGGGTGTCGAACAGGCGCACGTCACCCTCACCAGGGGCATCTCGATCAAGGGGATGGACGATCTCGACGCGGCGCAGGCAATCCTCGATCGGCTGGCGGAGATCGGCGACCCGGCCACCGCGACGATCCCGGCGTCGGGGCTGGAGCAGGGCCAGATCGAACTCGGCAAGGCGCTAGGCTCTTAGGGCATGAATACGGTAAAGTGGCATCCTGGAAGCTGGCGGGACCGCCCGGCCGCGCAGATGCCGCTTTATGCCGACCCGGATGCCCTGCTGGAGGCGGAACGGACGCTGTCCCAGGCAGCCCCGATCGCGGCAATTGGGGAAAGCGAGAATTTAAAAGGACTGCTGGGCCAAGCCGCGGCGGGTCGCGCCTTCTTGCTGCAGGGCGGAGATTGCGCGGAAACCTTTGACGACGGGACCACTCAGCGGATTGCCGACCTTGCCAAGCTGTTCGACGAAATGGCAAAGCCACTGGCAATCGCCACGGGTGGCCCAGTCATTCACCTCGCCCGCATCGCTGGGCAATTCGCCAAGCCGCGCGGCAGCAGCACTGAGCAACGCGAAGGCACCACCCTGCCGATCTATCGCGGCGATCTGATCAACGGTCGTGGGCATACCCCGATGGAGCGGCGCGCCGAGCCATCGCGAATGCTGCGCGGCCATGCGCATGCGCTCGCCACACAGCGCCTGGTCCGCCGGCTGGCTGAACCGCTGTTCGTCAGCCACGAGGCTTTGCTGCTGCCCTACGAGGAACCGCTGGTGCGGCGCGATGCGGCAGACGGGCGGCACTGGTCGGTATCCGGTCACTTCCTGTGGGTAGGGGATCGCACGCGTCAGGTTGACGGGGCGCATGTCGAGTTTCTTCGCGGCATCGCCAACCCGGTTGGGGTGAAATGCGGTCCGACGCTCGCCGCGGACGAATTGCTGCGTCTGTGCGATTTGCTCGATCCACAGCGCGAGCCGGGCCGGCTGACGCTCATCGTGCGACTGGGCGCGGATCGGATCGAGGCGATATTGCCGGGCTGGTTGAGAGCCATCAAGGCGGCCGGGCGCAGGCCGTTGTGGGTTTGCGATCCGATGCATGGCAACACGGAGCGCGGCGGCCCACGCAAGCTTCGGCGATACGAGACCATGCTTGCCGAGGCGAAGCGGTTTTCGACGCTGCTTCAGGCAGAAGGTCTGTGGCCGGGCGGGCTTCATCTCGAAATCACGGCCGAAGGGGTGACCGAGTGCCTGGGCGGCGAGCTTTTCGATCCGGCGCAACTGGTGAATTGGCGGAGCGCCTGCGACCCCCGCCTCAACCGCGACCAGGCGCTCGCCTTTGCAGCCGATGTGGCTCGGTTGGCCGGCACGGCGGAGGCCGCCTGAAACTGCGTGCTCATCCGGGCGGTGGCTTGTCTGGCCGCTTCGCCGTTCCCGGCGACAAATCGGTCTCGCATCGGGCGCTGATCCTCGGCGGGCTGGCCGAGGGTGAGACGATTGTTTCCGGATTACTGGAGAGCGACGACGTACTCGCCACTGCGGCGGCCGTGCGCGCTTTCGGTCCGCGAGTTGAGCGTTTTGGTCCGGGCCGGTGGCGAGTCCTCGGAGCGCCATGGCAGTCGCCCGCCGGACCGATCGAATGTGGCAACAGCGGAACGGCTGCGCGCTTGCTGATGGGCGCGGCCGCGAGGTTC
Organism: Sphingomonas sp. SP1; assembly: GCF_058313395.1. NCBI lineage: Bacteria > Pseudomonadati > Pseudomonadota > Alphaproteobacteria > Sphingomonadales > Sphingomonadaceae > Sphingomonas > Sphingomonas sp. SP1. Next base: position 493,786 of record NZ_JBZFLC010000001.1, read on the forward strand.
GACCTCACGGTTCGGATCACAGGCGACGCCTCTCTGAGCCGCCGCCCGATGGCGCGCGTTCGGCGTCCGCTCGAGGCGATGGGAGTCCGTTTCGAGGGCGGGGACACGCTGCCGCTGACGCTGCATGGTGGGAAGCTGCGCGGCATCGATCATCTCAACACACCCGCGTCGGCCCAGGTGAAATCCGCAGTCCTGCTGGCAGGCCTGGGCTCGGAGGAACGGGTGGCGGTGGCGGAGCCTTTGCCGAGCCGCGACCATACCGAGATCATGCTCCGGCATTTCGGTGCCGAGGTGCGGCGGCACGGTACCGTGACCGAGCTTGGGCAGCGGCGAACGCTGCAGGGACAACTTGTCGACGTGCCCGGCGACCCCTCCTCCGCAGCCTTCGCCTGGGCAGCGGCAGCGATCGTCCCCGATAGCGAGGTTCATGCCACCGGCGTGCTACTCAACCCTCTGCGCTCCGGCTTCATCATGGCGCTGCAGCGGATGGGTGCGGATGTCCGGCTGGACAATGTGCGGGGCTCTGCCGGAGAGACGATCGGCGATGTCCGGGTGCGCTATGGGCCGATCTTCGGCGCGGAATTCACGGCCGAGGAGATCCCTTCGATGGTCGACGAGATTCCCGCATTGGCGGTCGTGGCCGCCTTTGCCCGCGGGGAAACGCGGATCGAGGGACTGGACGAACTGCGCCACAAGGAAAGCGACCGGCTCGCGTTGATGGCAGAGGGTTTGCAGGCGTGCGGCGTCGATGCCCGGACGGACGGTGATGCGCTGGTGATCCAGGGTGGCGGAGTGCCGGGTGGTGCTGCCGTCCGTACCGAGGGCGACCATCGTATCGGCATGGCGCATCTCGTGCTTGGGCTCGCTGCCACTCAACCGGTCGAGATCGACGAGGCCGCCATGATCGCCACCAGCTTTCCCGGCTTCCGAGAAGCAATGCGTGGGATCGGAGCCCGGATCGAGGAAGTAGTATGAGCTGGAACGGCTTCGGACGCCTGTTGCGCTTCACAACCTGGGGTGAAAGCCACGGACCGGCGATCGGTGCGGTGGTTGACGGCTGTCCGCCGGGTCTCGCGCTGGACGAGGCATGGGTGCAGCAGTGGCTCGACCAGCGGCGACCTGGGACCGGCCGGAATGTCTCGCCGAGACAGGAACCGGACCGGGTCCGCATTCTATCTGGCGTCTATGAGGGCCGGACAACCGGTACGCCGATCAGCCTGATGATCGAGAATGTCGATGCGCGGCCCAAAGATTATGCCGGGCTGCCGCACCGAGTCGGTCATGCCGATGCAGCCTACGAGGCGAAATACGGTGTCCGCGATCCGCGCGGCGGGGGCCGAGCCTCCGCTCGGGAAACGGCAGCACGGGTCGCGGCGGGGGCGATAGCCCGGTTGGTCATCCCCGAGGTGACCGTTGTGGCCCAGGTGGCGGAAATCGGCGGGGAAGCCGACAGTGCCAGGTGGGAACAACTGCTCGATCAGGCCCGCTCGGAGCAGGACAGCCTCGGTGCGGTAATCGAGTGCGCTGCAAGTGGCGTTCCGGCCGGCTGGGGGGCGCCGGTCTATGCCAAGCTGGACGCCGACCTCGCCGGAGCGATGATGGGGATCAATGCGGTCAAAGCGGTCGAGATCGGCGAGGGTTTCGCTGCTGGAAGGGCGAGCGGTCGAGCCAGCCTCGACGCAATGAAAAAGAGCGGAATCGATGGTGGCATCTCGACCGGACAGACGATCGTGCTGCGGGTGGCATTCAAGCCGACCTCCAGCATCGGCATCGGGGGGCGGCACGACCCTTGTGTCGGAATTCGCGGCGCGCCTGTCGTCGAGGCGATGGTCGCGTTCGTGCTGGCGGACCACAAGTTGCTGCACCGCGCCCAGTGCGGCTGATTAGTGGCACTTGAAGCGGTCGAACGGCTCAAGACAATTCTTGCAGCGAAACTGGCTCTTGCACGGCGTCGAACCGAAGCGGCTGACTTCTTCGACATCTGCTGAACCGCACTGCGGACACAGAACCTCACCGGAGGGTTCTGGCGGAGCGATGCCGTAGCGGCGAAGCTTCTCCCGTCCCTCCGCCGTGATCCACTTGGTGGTCCAGGGCGGCGCGATGACCGTGTCGATCCGGACGTTTCGATATCCCGCTGCGTCGAGAGCTTCGCGGACGCTCTTCTCGATCGCCGCAGTGGCCGGGCATCCGCTGTAGGTGGGGGTGATGACCACCCTTTCCTCGTCAGCCGCGCGGACGATGCCAAGGTCGACGACCGAGACGACCGGAATTTCCGGGTCCGGGACTTCATTCAGGACGTCCCAGAGTGCCTTCATCAGACGCGCTCGATCGCGAGAGCGATGCCTTGCCCGACGCCAATGCACATGGTTGCAAGCGCGTAGCGGCCGCCGGTTCGTGCCAGCTCCTCTGTTGCGGTGAGCGCCAGCCGGGCGCCGGACATGCCGAGCGGATGGCCAAGCGCGATCGCGCCGCCATTGGGGTTCACGCGGGCGTCGTCATCCGGAAGACCAAGCTCGCGCAGAACCGCCAATCCTTGCGCGGCGAACGCTTCGTTGAGCTCGATGACCGCGAGCTCAACGAAGGATAGCCTAAGCCGCTTCAGCAGCTTTTGTGAGGCGGGAGCCGGGCCGATTCCCATGATGCGCGGCGGCACTCCGGCGACGGCTCCGCCTAGAATGCGGGCACGCGGTGTCAGGCCGTTGCGGCGCGCTGCGTCTTCGGACGCGATGATCAGCGCCGCCGCGCCATCGTTCACTCCCGACGCGTTGCCCGCGGTGACCGTGCCGTCCTTGCGGACAATCGGCTTCAAAGCGGACAGCTTGTCGAGACTGGTCAAGCGGGGGTGTTCGTCTTTGTCGACGACGGTCGCTTCACCCTTGCGGCTGGGGATGGTGACACTGACGATTTCCGCATCGAACCGCCCGTTCGCCTGGGCGGCTGCCGTCTTCTGCTGGCTGCGGAGCGCGAAGGCGTCCTGGTCCTCGCGGCTGATGGCAAACTCGTCGGCGACATTTTCCGCCGTGCTTGGCATCGTGTCGTCGCCATATGCGTCCTTCATCTTGGGATTGACGAAGCGCCAGCCGATGGTGGTGTCATAGATTTCGGCGGTGCGGTCGAAGGCGGCGGTCGCCTTTGGCATCACGAAGGGCGCGCGGCTCATGCTCTCGCTGCCGCCTGCGATGACGAGGTCGCTTTCCCCGCCGCGGATTGCGCGGGCGGCCATCGCGACCGCATCCAACCCGGAGCCGCACAGCCGGTTCAGCGTCACGCCGCCACTGCTGTCGGGCAGGCCGGCAAGCAGACCGGCCATGCGCGCGAGGTTGCGATTGTCCTCTCCCGCCTGATTGGCGCAACCCAGAATGACGTCGTCGAGCTCCGCCCAGTCCACGCCCGGGTTGCGGTCGATCAGGGCGCGGATCGGAATTGCGGCAAGGTCGTCGGCGCGAATGCTGGAGAGCGCCCCGCCGTAGCGCCCGATGGGGGTGCGAACCGCGTCGCAGATATAGGCTTCGGTCATTCCGCCGAGATTACCCCACGGCGGATCTGATCGAGCTCGATCGACTCGAACAGCGCCTTGAAGTTGCCTTCGCCGAAGCCTTCATTCCCCTTGCGCTGGATGATCTCGTAGAAGATCGGACCGATCACGTTTTGGGTGAAGATCTGCAGCAGCAGGCCCTGCCCTTCGGTCGGCGCACCGTCGACGAGAATCTTGCGCTTCTTCAACTCCGCCAGCGGCTCGCCATGATCCTTCACGCGATCGTCGAGCAGGTCGTAATAGGTGTCGATGGTGTCCTGGAACGGAATGCCGCGCTCCGATAGGATGTCGACCGACTTGTAGATATCGTCAGATCCAAGGGCGATGTGCTGGATGCCCTCGCCTTTGTACTCGCGCAGGAACTCCTCGATCTGGCTCTTGTCGTCCTGGCTCTCATTCAGTGGAATGCGGATCTTGCCGCAGGGCGAGGTCATCGCCTTGGAAAAGAGGCCGGTGACCTTCCCCTCGATGTCGAAGTAGCGGATCTCACGGAAGTTGAAGAGCCGCTCGTAAAATTCGGCCCAGAAAGCCATCCGGCCGCGGTGAACGTTGTGGGTCAGATGATCGAGATAGACGAGGTGCGCGTTGGCCTCAGCCACCCGCTCCTGCCAGCCAGGCTCATAGGTCCATTCATCTTCGCTGTAGACGGATGCTTCGTCGCCATAGCGGTCGATGAGGTAGAGCAACGAACCGCCGATGCCCTCGATCGCCGGCCAGCCGTGCCCTTGAGCGGTGGCATCACTGGCGCCAAGCTCCAGGGCGCGCTTGTGGGCGGCAGGGGCGTCCTTGACCCGAAAGGCCATGGCATTGGCGGATGGGCCGTGTTCGGAGGCGAAGCCCGCGCCGTGGGTGTCGTCTTGAGCATTAATCAGGAAGTTAATGTCGCCCTGCCGATGCAGGGTCAGATCGCGCCGCTTGTGACGGGCGATGGCGGGAAAGCCGAGCTTGGCGAAAAGCGAGCGAAGCAGCTCCGGATCTGGCGCGGCATATTCGACGAATTCAAAACCGTCGGTTCCCATCGGGTTCTCAAGCCCCAGGGGCGAGAGTTCAGCGGTCGCGGTGGCCATGATCAAATACTCCTTGTTCGCCCCTCCCCTGCTCTCGCCCGAGCGCCATTTCAAGTCGCTGCCAGACATGTGTCCGGCTGTGAAAGGCGGGGTTGTCAGGCATGTCAGGCTGACCCCATCAATCACCAACCCACGGTACTGTTGCGCCTAGTAGCGTACGGCATTGCAGGATAGGAGAAATGGCATGGATGAGTGGAGTGAGCGAGATGGCGCGCTGCATCGCAGTTTTCGCTTCAAGGACTTCAGCGAGGCGTTCGCCTTCCTGACGCGTGTCGCGCTGCACGCGGAAAAGGTCGACCATCATCCGGAGTTCACCTCCGTCTGGAACAGGGTGGACTTCCGCCTGACGAGCCATGACGCGGGCCAGGTCACCGACCGCGACCGGGGGCTTGCGAAGGCGATCGACGCCCTCGCCCAAGCCTCAGCTCAATAAACGCCGCGCGCCATCCGCTCGTTCTTGCGGTGGCCGAGATAGGCCCCCACCAGACCGCCGATAATCGGGCCGACGATCGGAACGGGAATGGCGATGATCGCGCCTACCGCCGCATATTTTGCCATGCGCTTGCCTTCGTCGGTCATGCCTGTCTCCTCTTTGTTGATGAGAGAGGTGGGAAGTCAGGCGCGGGGCAACAAGGAGCGCGACGGCGACGCCGCCGGTCGTTGGTGGGGCAAGATCCCGCGTTCGTCGAGGAATCGCGTGGTCCTGTCGACAACCGCGCGGGTGCCGCGATCGGATACCGCGAAGCCCATGTGGCTGCACCCAAGCTCGGCAGCCTCGTCACATTCTTCCGGCAGGCCGTAGGCCGCGCGTGGGGCGACGATGCCGTCTTTCCGCGACCATAGAGCAAGCGTGGGCACCGGCGGCTTGGAATGATCGCGCATGATGGGCGGCTGGTCCACCTTGTGTCCGGCCACCCATTCGTAGAGCCGCCAGACATTGTTCCAGTGCGGATCGCCGGAGAAGGGCGAACCAAGCGTGACCACCGCCAGTGCGTGGTCCGGCACCTCCCGGGCCAATTCGCGGGCGAAGACGCCGCCCAGGCTCCAGCCTACGATCAGTATCTTTTCGCCCTGACCGAAGGCGTCGAACCGGTGACGCAGCCGCATGAGGGTATCGGCCTTGGCGCCGGTATTGAGACCGAGGTCCCAACCTTCGGTTCGCCAGCCGGCCCGGGCAAATGCCAGACGCAGAGCAGCGGTCGAGCTGTCGCTGGCGAGGAAGCCGGGAAGAACCAGGCATTTGGGTCCGCCTTCCGGTCCGAGCGGCCGAACGGGCGCCATCGCTTTCCATGCGCGCGGAATGAATGCCGCGATTTCGCGAACTCGGGCGCTGGGCGGCGGCGGACGGGTATCCTGTTCGTCAGGCCGAACTTGATCCGACGCCCGCCCTTTTTCTGTCATGTGGTCACGATGGAGCAAGGCCGACCCCGGCTCAAGGCCGGCGTGGCGATCACAGATACTCAGCCCCGCCCATCAGCGGGCGGATTGCGGCGGGTAGCCGAACCCGGCCGTCCTCCGTCTGATGGTTCTCGAGCAGCGGAACCAGGATGCGCGGGCTGGCGAGCGCGGTGTTGTTGAGCGTGTGGGCGAAGCGCACTTTGCTGTCGGCGTCACGGTAGCGGAGGTTGGCCCGGCGGGCTTGCCAATCGTGCAGGGTCGAGCAGCTGTGCGTCTCGCGATACTTGCCGAGGCTAGGCACCCAGCTTTCGATATCGTTCATGCGATATTTGCCGAGGCCCATGTCGCCGGTCGAGGTTTCGATGACCTGGTAGGGGATTTCGAGCTCGGTCAGCAGCTGCTCGGCCAGCCCCAGCAGCTTGGCGTGCCATTCGGCTGACACAGCCTCGTCCGCCTCGCAGATGACATATTGCTCGACCTTCAGGAACTGGTGGACGCGAAGCAGTCCGCGCACGTCGCGCCCGGCGCTGCCCGCCTCGCGTCGGAAGCAGGGGGAATAGCCCGCATAAAGCACCGGTCCGTTCGACAGGTCGAGGATCTCGCCCGAGTGCAGCGACGTCAGCGCCACCTCTGCCGTCCCGGCGAGCCACAGATCGTCGTTCGGGAGCTGGTAGGTCTCCTCGCGATGACCTGGGAATTGGCCTTGGCGGAGGAAGGCGTCCTCGCGAGTGATGGCGGGGACGGTGATCGGCGTGAAGCCGGCAGTAGCGATCTTCTGCAGCGCCCAATTCATCAGCACGCCTTCCAGCAGCGCCAGGCGGCCCTTCAGGCAATATGTCCGGCTGCCAGACACCTGCACGATGCGGGTGAGGTCCGCCCAGTCGTTCTTCTCGATCAGCGCGACATGATCGAGCGGCTCGAACGCGAAGTCGGGCACGGCGCCCTCGGTGCGAATGACTGTGTTGAAGCTCTCGTCCGGACCGACCGGCGCCCCGTCCCACGGAATGCCGGGCAGCCGGAGCATAAGCTCCTTCAATTCGGTTTCCTTGATCGACAGCTCCGTCTCGAGCTCCCCGGCTTTGGTCCCGGCTTCCTTGGCGCGGCGGCCGAGTTCGGCCTTCTCCTCCGGCGCGGCGCTTTTGAAGCCGGCGGAGATGGCGTTGCGGGTGGCGCGCAAGCCATCGATCTCGGTCTTCAGCGCGCGGGCCTCGCCGTCCAGTCGCAGCAGCGCGTCGAGATCGAGATCGACCCCCTTGGCGGCGATGGCGCGCTCCACTGTGGCGCGGTCGTGGCGGACTTGCTCTAGGCTCAGCATGGCGCGGTCCGATGCGGCATCATCAAGGTGCTGGCAAGGGGGTGGACCCGTCGCTAGAGCGAGCGGAATGCAACTTTCGGGGGATTTCAGAATGTTCGTCAGTGCTTTTCTGCTGCTCCAACTGGCGGCGCCAACGGCGCTTGCCCCGGCTAGACCGGTCGCGACAGTCGTCGCGCCGGCGGAGCGGATCGAGCTGCAGGCGAGCAAGGGGAGGACGGTATCGCTATTCGTCCACCCGGCGGAGCGCACGCGCGGCGTGGTGCTGTTCGGGCATGGCATGGGGGCGCAGCCCAGCACCTACGCCGACCTCATCGAAAATTGGCGCAAGGCCGGCTTCACGGTGGTGGCGCCTCTGGCGGTGGACAGCCGGGCGCATCCGCGTCGGGCGGAATTTGACCAGGTGGCGGGGTTCGGGGCCCGGGCCGAGGACCTGATGATTACGCGCGGCTTCGTCGCGAGCCGCTATCCCGGCCACAAGGTCGTTCTGGCCGGGCACAGCTACGGCTCGTTGTTCGCGTTGATGGGCGCGGGGGCGAAGACGCCGGCCGGGCCGCTTGCCGGACCCCCGGTCGCCGGGCTGCTGCTGTTCTCCTCGCCGGGTGCAATTCCGGGAGTCGTGGCTCCAGGCGCGTTTGCGGACGTTAAGCTGCCCATGCTGTTGGTGACTGGCGACAAGGACGTGGTGCCGGGCTTCGTGCCCGACCCGCAAACACACCGCCTCCCGTTCGAGGAAGCGGCGGCGGGCCGCAAGACGCTGGTGACGGTGTCGGGCGGCGACCACTTCCTGGCGTCCACCCCTTCGGCCACCGGCTTCCGGGTCGTTGCGGCGCTGAGTCGCGATTTTCTCGCGGCCGTGCTGGCGGACGATCAAGCGGCCGCCGACCGGTTGGCGAATGCGAAGACCAGCCCGACCATTTCCATCGAACGCCGTTGAGGATCGAAAAAGAATGCCGTCCGGACTTGTTGCCCTGCTCGACGATGTCGCCACGCTGACCAAGCTGGCGGCGGCCTCTGTCGACGATGTCGGCGCCGCCGCGGGGCGTGCGGGCATGAAGGCTGCGGGCGTCGTCATCGACGATACCGCCGTGACGCCGCGCTACGTGACGGGCCTGAGCCCGCAGCGCGAACTGCCGATCATCGCGAAGATCGCCTGGGGCAGCCTCAAGAACAAGATGCTGATCCTGCTGCCGGTCGCGCTGTTGCTGAGCGCCTTCGCGGCCTGGGCGATCGTGCCGCTGCTGATGATCGGCGGCGCGTTCCTGGCCTATGAGGCGACGCACAAGATCTGGGAGAAGCTCAGCGGTCACGACCATACGGCCGAGGATCTGATGGAAGCGGCCGACCCCGGCGAGCTGGAAGAGCGGCAGGTCAAGGGCGCGATCCGGACCGACTTCATCCTGTCGGCCGAGATCATGGCGATCGCGCTGGCCGAGGTCGAGACGAGCAGTTTCGCACTGCAGGCCGGCGCCCTGGCCGCGGTCGCGATCGGTATCACCGTCGCCGTCTATGGTCTGGTGGGCGTCATCGTAAAGCTGGACGATATCGGCCTGCACCTGTCCACGCGCGGACCGAGCGTCGCCCGGTCCTTCGGGCGTCTCCTTGTGCGGGGTGTCCCCAAGCTGTTGTCCGCCCTGGCGATCATCGGCACCGCCGCCATGCTGTGGGTCGGTGGGCAAATCCTTCTGCACGGGATGGAGGAGCTCGGCTTCGGCACGATCCCGCACCTGGTCCATGACGGGGCCCATGCCGGCGCAGAAGCGATCGGCTTCTGGGTGCCGGTGTGGGAGTGGCTGCTCAATGCCCTAGGCGGAGCAATCGCCGGAATCATCGTCGGGGGCGCGATCGTGGGGGCACTGCACCTCGTCAAGTTGCTGCGCCGCGGCGCGGACGTGGCCGAGGCAGAAGGCGCGGCCCACTGAACGCGGTGCTGGTCTTCGTCGGCGGCGGTGCGGGCGCAATCCTGCGGTGGGGCTTCAGCCGAACGCTGGGCGGCCCCATCGCGACGTTGCTGGTGAATGTCGTCGGCTGTCTTCTCATGGGCCTGCTCGCGGGCTGGCTGATCGGACGGGCCCAGGGCGAGAGCTGGCGGCTGCTGCTGGGCGTCGGCCTGCTGGGCGGCTTCACGACCTTTTCCGCCTTTGCGCTGGACTTCGCCTTGCTGTGGCGGGACCAGCCATGGACGGCGATAGGCTATTCGGCGGCCAGTGTTTTCCTGTCGTTGGCCGCCGTGTTCGCCGGGCTGGCGCTCAGCCGCTAGTCGAAATGAAGGCGGCGGTAGCGGCCGCGAAAGTAGAGCAGGGGGTCCAGCGTCGGGTCGAAGCTTGCCCGCAGCACCTCACCCACCACGATATGATGATCGCCCCCTTCGTGCACGGCATGGGCGGCGCATTCGAACACGCCGAGCGAATCGCGCAGCACCGGGGGTCCGAACTCGCCGGGGCTCCAGGGGGTGGTACCGAACCGGTCCTGATCCTTGGTGGCGAAGCGGATGGAGGCGGGTTGCTGCCCGGTCTGCAGCACGTTCACCGCGAAGTGATTGGCACGGGTTAGCGCCGATGCGCTCGCCGTGGCGCGCCCGACGCAGACCAGCAGCAGGGGCGGATCGAGGCTGACGGAGGTAAAGCTATTGGCGGTAAGCCCGACCGGATCCCCCTGTTCGTCCAGGCAGGTGACCACCGTGACCCCGGTCGCGAAACAGCCAAGCGCGTCACGCAGGGTGCGTGGGTCGGAACCGGTGCGATACTCGCTTGGGGCTGGTGCGGCTTCGGCCATGGCGTCCATGTAGCCGGGTTGCGGCACGTGGGACAGCTAGGCTTTGGCCGGGCGAACGAGATGCCACATTTTCGCCCTTGTTGCGCAAGCTTAGGGTCAGATTTCATTGCTAAAAGGGCCTCATGAAGAAGCTTGCTTTCGCCCTCGCCGGCGCACTGCTGCTGGTGCCGTCCTCTGCCATGGCGAAATCGCCGCTGGAGGGCCTGTGGCGGACGCCAAAAGGCACTGCGACGGTGCGCATCGCCCAGTGCGGTGCGCAGCTGTGCGGCCGTATGGTCGACGCGTCGGAAAAGGTGCAGCGCAAGGCCGCCAAGCAGGGCGCACCCAATATCGTCGGCAAGACGGTGCTGAACAGCATTCACCAGACCGGTCCCAACAAGTGGAAAAGCCAGGTGTTCGTGCCCAAGCTGGGCCGGCACGTCGGCGGCCATCTGACGTTGAACGGCCGCAATCAGCTGACAGTACAGGGCTGCGTTGCCGGCCTGCTGTGCAAGAGCCAGGCTTGGGTGCGGGTCAGCTGAGCGCGAACTCCGCCAGTTCACCCCCCAGGACGGCGGCCTGCAGCGCCGCCATCTCGTCCGCCCAATAACGGTCTGCCTCCAGGTGGGGACTGAGCGCACGAACTTTCGAGTGCAGCGCCCGGAGGGGTTCGGAGGTCTTCAGCGGCGCGTGATAATCCACCCCTTGCGCCGCGGCGATTAGTTCGATCGCGATCACGCCGGCCGCGTTGCGGACGATGGTCCCCGCTTTCCGCGCGGCGATCGGGGCCATGGATACATGGTCTTCCTGGCCTGCGCTGGTCGGGATCGAGTCGACGGAAGCGGGAAAGGCAAGGCTCTTGTTCTCGCTGACCAGTGCAGCGGCGGTGACCTGGGGGATCATCAGGCCTGAGTTGACCCCGCCGTCGTCGACCAGGAACGCCGGAAGCCCGCTCATCTTGGGGTCGACCAGGACGGAGGTGCGGCGCTCGGACAGGCTGCCGACCTCGCACAGGGCCATGGCGATGGTGTCGGCGGCGAAGGCGACCGGCTGGGCGTGGAAGTTGCCGCCGCTGATCGCCGTGTCCTCGTCCTCGAACACGATCGGATTGTCGGTAACTGCCGCCGCCTCGATGGTGAGGGTGCGGGCGGCGTTCTCCAGCAGGTCGAGCGCAGCGCCCATCACCTGCGGCTGGCAGCGGAAGCTGTAGGGGTCCTGCACCCGGCCGCAGCGATGGTGGCTTTCGACGATCTGAGACCCGTCGAGCAGGCGGGCGATCTCGGCGGCGACGCGGATCTGGCCGGGCTGTCCGCGCAGAGCCGAGATGCGCGGGTCGAACGGCTTGGCGCTGCCCTTCAGCGCGTCGACCGACAGCGCGCCCGCAGCGAGCGCGGCGCCGAACACGCGCTCGGCGGCGAACAGGGCGTCGAGCGCGATGGCGGTGCTCGCCTGCGTGCCGTTGATCAGGGCGAGACCCTCCTTGGGCCCGAGCTCCAGCGGCGCGATCCCAAGCCGCTGCAACGCCTCCCCCGCCGCGACCCGCTCGCCGGCGAGGTCGATCCAGCCAAACCCCATCAGCGCCGCCGTCATGTGCGCCAGCGGGGCGAGGTCGCCGGACGCGCCGACGCTGCCCTGCGCCGGGATCACCGGCATGGCGTCACGGTCGAGCAACGCCTGCAGCGCGTCGATCACCGCCGGCCGCACCCCCGAATAGCCGCGCCCGAGGCCGAGTAGCTTCAGCACGATCATCAGCCGCGTGACATGCCGCGGCAGCGCGTCGCCCAGCCCGCACGAATGCGACAGGATCAGGTTGCGCTGAAGCTCGGCGAGGCGGCCGGCCGGGATGCGCTCATTGGCGAGCAGGCCGAAGCCGGTGTTGATGCCGTAGACGGTCTCTCCACCGACAACGATGCGCTCGACGGCGGCGGCAGACGCGCGCACGCGGTCCATGCTGGCGGCGTCGAGGCAAGACGGCGCGCCGGTCCAAAGCTGGCGGAGGGTAGCGAGGTCGATGGCTTCGGGGTTGAGGGTGAGCATGGGTGGGCGTTTAGGGGGTTTGCGGAGACCGGGCCAGCGGCCGCGACCTTAGCCCGCGGTTGCTAGCTCTAAGCTCTTCTTGTGGAAGAAACTTTCTGGTCCGATCTGATCGGGTGGAAGTCTCCCATGCTCGGCACAGAGGGCAACAAGAACTGACCAGAGATCGGCAGGCCGGGCGCCAGCCGTCCGAAGGGTGGCTGTATTCAGGGGAGCGGTTCGTCGTACCAAGTCCGCAACAGTCGCCGTGCCAGTCGGAAAGCGTCCTGGGTCCATTCGCAGGAGCGGCCATCCGGCAGCCGCAATCAGGATCGCTGCACCGCTGATCATCCAATGACCAGTAAGTAGAGCCACGATGCCAGCCAGTATGCCGAAGGTCAGCAATAAGCCTCCCGTCATTCCGAGCCATGTGAGTTCGTGTGCTGGAAGCCGGAGCCCGGTAACACGCGAGAGCTTCTCGGACAGGCGGCTCGGCGGCAAACCATAGGCGGCGAGCGGAGTGGCTGGAGTCACTCGGCGCTTGTCCCCTGGAGCTAAGCTGCGTCTGAGGCGGTAGAACACCATCGACGAGCCGCAGCTTCCGTTTTGGTGCTCCCAGTTTGGCAGATGAGCGACAAGGATGTCGTACAAGTCTCCAACTGTCGAACAACGCTCAGCCTCTTCATCGGCGATCTTGGTGCCGAATGTGCCCTCGACCTCTTCAAGCAGGTCGATCGCACCCCACTCAGGGTCGAGGTCCAGCGAGTTAGCCACGATGCGATGATGCGCCGCTACGCTCCGAGGCGCAATGCTTGCTTCGCCAGCTCACGCTGCCTCTCGCCAGAACCTCCCCGTTGCGCAGCAATGGGAGGGGAAAGCTCAGCCGTTAGGCTGAGGGGTGGAGGGGCCTGCGACGGTTTGGCTTCGGGAGGTTCTTGTCGGGAGGGCGTTGGCCCCTCCACCGCCTTTGGCGGCGGTCCCCCTCCCCATTCCGCTTCGCGAAACAGGGAGGTTCTTGGGTTAGATCATGGGGAGGTCGAGCCTCTGCTCCCGCGCGCAGTCCACCGCCTCGTCATACCCCGCATCCGCATGCCGCATCACGCCCGTCGCCGGGTCATTCCACAGTACCCGCTCCAGCCGCCGTGCGGCCTCGTCGGTGCCATCCGCCACGATCACCATGCCTGAGTGCTGCGAATAGCCCATGCCGACTCCGCCGCCGTGGTGGAGGCTGACCCAGGTCGCGCCGCTGGCCGTGTTCAACAGCGCGTTCAGCAGCGGCCAGTCGGACACGGCGTCGCTGCCGTCCTTCATCGCCTCTGTCTCGCGGTTTGGTGACGCAACGCTGCCGCTGTCGAGGTGGTCGCGGCCGATGACGATGGGGGCGCTGACCTCGCCGCTGCGCACCATCTCGTTGAAGGCGAGGCCGAGGCGGTGGCGTTGGCCGAGGCCGACCCAGCAGATGCGCGCGGGGAGGCCCTGGAAGGCGATCCGCTCCCGCGCCATGTCGAGCCAGCGATGGAGGTGCGGGTCGTCGGGGATCAGCTCCTTCACTCGACTGTCGGTGCGGTAGATATCCTCCGGGTCGCCGCTCAGCGCGCACCAGCGAAAAGGGCCGATGCCGCGGCAGAACAGCGGGCGGACATAGGCGGGGACGAAGCCGGGGAAGTCGAAGGCGTGGGTGACGCCGGTGTCGAGCGCTTCCTGGCGGATGTTGTTGCCATAGTCGAAGGTGGGAACGCCCAGCTCCCGGTAGGACAGCATCGCCTCGACGTGGCGGGCGATGGAGATGCGCGCGGCCTCGGCGACGGCCTGCGGATCGCGCTCGCGCATCTCCTGCCACTTGGCGACGCTCCAGCCGATCGGGAGGTAGCCGTTGGCCGGGTCGTGGGCGCTGGTCTGGTCGGTGAGCGCGTCGGGGCGGATGCCGCGGGCGAGCATCTCTGGGATGATCTCGGCGGCATTGCCGAGCAGGCCGACGCTGGTGGGTTCGGTGGCGGCGGCGATGATTTCCAGCGCTTCGTCGATGGTGGCGGCGCGGCGGTCGAGGTAGCGGGTTTCGAGCCGCTTCTCGATGCGGCTTTCCTGGCATTCGATGGCGATGCAGTGCGCGCCGGCCATCACCGCCGCCAGCGGCTGCGCCCCGCCCATGCCGCCGAGGCCGGCGGTCAGGATCCACTTGCCTTTCAGGTCCCCGCCATAATGCTGGCGACCCATCTCGGCGAAGGTCTCGTAGGTCCCTTGGACGATGCCCTGCGTGCCGATGTAGATCCACGAGCCCGCGGTCATCTGGCCGTACATCATAAGCCCGGCGCGATCGAGCTCGTTGAACTTCTCCCAGGTGGCCCATTTGGGCACGAGGTTGGAATTGGCGATCAGCACGCGCGGCGCGTCGGGGTGGGTGCGGAACACGCCGACCGGCTTGCCCGACTGGACGAGGAGGGTCTGGTCGTTCTCAAGGCGCTCCAGGGTCTCGACGATCTTGTCGTAGCAGGCCCAGTTGCGCGCGGCCCGGCCGATGCCGCCGTAGACGACCAGGCTCTGCGGGTCCTCGGCAACCTCGTCGTCGAGGTTGTTCATCAGCATACGGACCGCGGCTTCGGTCAGCCAGCTTTTGGCGACGATCTCGGACCCTCGGCGAGCGCGGATGCGGCGGCTGTTGTCTCTGCGTTGGTCGGTCAAGTCAGTCCTCGTCATTGCGACCCCGGCGGAGGCCGGGGGAAGCAATCCAGCCCTCTCGCCTGGCCGTGGATTGCCGCGTCGCTGCGCTCCTCGCAATGACAAAGGATGTAGTCAAACCTACGACGCCACGCCCCACGTATCCACTCCGGCCAGCATTCGCCGCTCCGGCCCGGGCAGCCCGATCCAGTAACCAAGCTCCGCCGGATGGTCGATTGCCCACGCGCACAGGTCCGCGACCTTGCCCGGAGCGATGCTGCCAAGTTCCCCTTCCAGCCCGAGCGCGCGGGCGGCGTTGACCGTCATTCCGGCCAGCGCTTCTTCCGGTGTGAGATTGAACAGGGTGCAGGCCATGTTCATGGCCAGCTGCGGGTTGACCAGCGGAGACGTGCCGGGATTGCAGTCGGTGGCGACGGCAATCGGCACGCCATAGTCGCGCAGCAATTGGACGGGCGGCTTCTGGCTTTCCTGCAACGCGTAGAAAGCGCCGGGCAAGAGAACCGCCACGGTCCCCGCCTCGGCCATCGCCTCCGCGCCCGCCTCGTCCAGATATTCGAGATGGTCGGCCGACAGCGCATTGTACCGCGCGGCCAGCTTGGCGCCGCCCCGATTGCTGAGCTGCTCGGCGTGAAGTTTCACCCTCAGGCCGTGGTTCTCGGCGGCGGCGAACAATTGCTCGATTTCGTGCGGCAGGAAGCCGATGCCCTCGCAGAAACCGTCGATGGCGTAGGCGGTGCCGGCGCGGGCGACGGCCGGGATCATCTCCTCGATCACCATCTGCACGAATTCGGCGCGGTCGGCACCCTGCGGTAGCGCGTGAAGGGCCAGCAGAGTCGGAAAGATGCGCACCTGCTCCGATCCCCCAAGCGCCCGCGCCACGTTGAGCAGCCTGAGTTCGCTTGCCGTGTCGAAGCCGTAGCCCGACTTGATCTCAACAGTCGTGCAGCCGCCGGCCATCAACGCGCGGAGCCGTCCGCGCGCGCTTTCCATCAGCTCGGTGGCGGAGCTTGCGCGGGTCGCATTGACGGTCGAGGCGATGCCGCCCCCCGCCTTGGCGATCTCCTCGTAAGTCGCACCCGCCCGCCGCATGGCGTGCTCGTGGGCGCGATTGCCGCCGAACACGAGATGGGTGTGGCAGTCGATCAAGCCAGGCGTCACCCAGGCGCCGCCGAGCTTGACGATTTCCTTGACCTGCGCGCCCGCCATCTCGGCACGCTTGCCGACGCGGACAATCTTGCCGTCGGCGATGGCGATGGCGCCGTGCTCCACCAGGCCGAGCGGATCGCCGCGGGTCGGAACCATGGTGCAGACATGACAATCGGTAAGCAGGCGATCCCACATGGCGCTCCGCATAGGGCGCTGCTAGGTTGCCATGCAATGACCAGTGCATGGCCCAACCTCCTCGACTTGCTGACCCGTGACGAGGCCGCGCCGGTCGGATGGGTCAGCGCACCGTTGGGGGCGGGTTCGGTGACGCCGGGCCGTTGCGATCTCGCGCCGTCCGCGCTGCGGGCGATACTGCGCCGGATCGGGCGCTATGACGCGGACAGCGGCAAGGAATTGTCGGCGCCGATCTGTGACCGCGGCGACCTGCAGCTGCATGGACAAAGCATCGAGGAGGCAACTCCAGCGATCCGTGACGCCGTGGAGGCCAGCGTTTCGGCGCATGACCTCACCCTGCTGATCGGCGGCAACAATGCGGTCACCCGTCCCGGCGTGCTGGGGATGGCGGACGCTGTGGGCGTGCCCCTGAACCGGGTCGGCCTGGTCACGCTCGACGCTCATTTCGACATGCGCGACCTCAGCCAGGGCTTAGGCAACGGCAATCCGGTGCGGGCGCTGCGCGAAGACGGGCTGCCGGGCGCAAACATCTGCCAGATCGGCCTCGCCCCCTATGCCAACAGCCGCGAGATGCATGAGGACGCGGTCTCCGGCGGGCATCTGGTGTTGACGGCCCGCGACGTGCGCGAGAATGGCGGGGCGTGGGCGATGGATCAGGCTCTCGCCCGGCTCGAGCCGCTCGACGCGATCCTGCTCGATTGCGACATAGACGTGCTCGACCGGTCACTGTTTCCCGCCGCCCCCGGCGCGCGGGCCGGCGGTTTGCAGCTGCACGACTTTCTCGATGCGGTGAAGCTCGCCGCCGCCTTCCCCAAGGTGCGCGCGATCGACCTCACCGAATGGGACCCGCCGCTCGATCCGACCGACCTCAGCGCACTGACGGCCGGCCGCTGGCTGGCCGAAGTGCTGAGCGGCTTCGAGGAACGCCCCTAGCCCAGCATTCCTTCGATCGCCTTCGCCAGGTCGGCAGCCGTCACCGGTTTCTTCAGAATGGTGGCCTGACCCTCCAGGACCCGGTCGAGCGCCTCACTTTCGGCAAAGCCGGTGATGAACAGCAAGCGGACATCCGGCCGCAGGGCCAGCGCCCGCTCCGCCAGTTCGGCGCCGTTCATCCCCGGCATGGCGAAGTCGAGGAGCATGAGCTCGACTGCGCGCTGCTCAAGCTCGGCCAGCGCGTCCTGACCGCTTTCGGCCTGCACCACTTCATGGCCGTGCGCGTCGAGCAGGTCGGCAAGCGTCGAGCGGACGTCGTGATCGTCATCCACTAGCAGGATGGTCGCGCTGCGAGTCGCCGGTTGCAGGCCATTGCTGCCGGCGGAAGTGGTGCTTTCGTCCCACCCATCATGGCACGGCATCAGCATTACGACGCTGGTGCCCTGCCCGACCTGGCTTTCGATTCTCAAATCGCCGCCGGCTTGCTGGGCAACGCCAAAGGCCATGCTGAGCCCAAGTCCCGTCCCGCGCCCCGGCCCCTTGGTGGTGAAAAACGGCTCCAACGCGCGTTCGACGACTTCGGGCGACATCCCCACCCCGTCATCCGTCACGCGCAAGGCGACAAACTCGCGATCGTCTTCCGTAACCCGTTCGGCCGTGATCGACAGCGTACCGCCCGAGGGCATCGCATCACGCGCATTGATCGCGAGATTAAGCACCGCCAGCTCCAGCTGGGTGCGGTCGGAAACCACGGCACAGACATCGGGTGCGACCGTAACCTTCAGCTCGACCTGAGGCCCTACCGAGTTGCGCAGCAGCTCCTGCATCCCCGCCACCATCGACGGGACATGGATCGGCTTGGATTCCAAGCGCTGCTGACGCGAAAAGGTCAGCAGCTGGCTGGTGAGCTTGGTCCCGCGTTCCACTGCCAGGGTGGCATTCCCGACCCAGCGCTGCACCTTTTCGCAATTCTCCGGCGCATGGGCGATCAGTTCCAGATTGCCAGCCACCGCCTGCAGCAGGTTGTTGAAGTCATGGGCGATGCCACCCGTCAGTTGCCCGACAGCCTCGATCTTCTTGGACTGGACCGCGCCGCTTCGGCCCGCTCGCGCTGCATCACTTCGGCGCGAAGTTGATCCAGGACCTGATCGCGTTCGGTGAGCGCCGCGGCGAGCTCCTCGTTCTTCCGCTGGAGCATGGTCGGAGAAGGGATCGCCAGCAGGCGCGGCAATAATGGCCACAGCAACAGCGCGGTCGGGACGGACGCCGCGGCGGTCAACGCCTTGATGCCGGCCTCCGCGCCATAATCGCCGTTCCACAGGTTCCAGATGCCCATGACATGGGTCAGTCCGCAGGACATGATGAACAGGGCGAACAGCCAGAACATCTTGCCGAAGTTCACGTCCGGCCGCTTTCGCACAAATACGATCAGCGCAATCGGAATGGAAAAATAGGCGGCGGCGATCAGCGCATCGGAGACGACGTGAGTCCACACCAGGGTGGGGTTCCACAGCAGGCAATAGCCGTGCGGTGCATATTCGCCGTCAATGAAGGCGCGCAGGAAATCGAGCATGGCGCGACGCTACGGCCTTAGTCGAACGCTGGCTAGCGGTCCGCGCTTGCTTGGTGGCTGATCTGCTCGTCGTAGCGAGGCCCGGGGATCGGGCCTGCTCGGCCTTAGTGGGCGCGGAGCAATTGCTGCAGTTGCGCCGGCGTCAGCGGATGGTCGAGCTGTTCCATCCGGCATTGATCCGGCCGCTTGTCGGGACGGCGGCGGAGCAGGCGCGTGCCGTGGCGGAAACGTCCGGCCGTGACCTGGTCGTACAGCACTTCGACAATGATCGCGGGTTTCAGCGGCTGCCATTCGCTCGTTCGCTCCCGGGCCCACCGGCTCGGCTTGTCCGGTCGCGAGCCGGTAAAGCCCGGCGGCTCGATCAGCGGACGAAGTTCATCGGCCCACTGGCGCTTCTCTTCTGCGTTGAACGACGAGCAGAAGCCGACATGGTTGAGAAGTCCCGCATCATCGTAAAGGCCCAACAGCAAGGACGCCATGTGCCGGCCGTCCCGATCGTAGCGGAAGCCGCCGACCACGCAGTCCGCCGTTCGGTGTTGCTTGACCTTCACCATCGCCCGCTCACCCGACCGATAGGAATCGTCCAGTCGCTTGGCGATCACTCCATCCAGCGCTCCGCCGGTTCGTTTCAGCCACCGCGCGGCCTTCGCGGCGTTTGCCGTTGCGGGAGACAACATCAGTGCCGGCTCGCGCTGCCCCGCCATGAACGCTTCCAGCCGTTTGCGCCTCCCGCTCAACGGGAGGCCTGCCAAGGCTTCGCCGCCAACCTCCAGCAGGTCGAAGACCATCAATGACGCGGGGGTCTCCGCCGCCAACTTGCGCACTCGACTGTCTGCCGGATGCAACCGCATCTGCAGCGCATCGAAGCTCAGCCCTTCGTCCGTCTCGATGATCAGCTCGCCGTCGAGCAGAAATCGGTCGGGCTTGAGCCGGGCGATCATCGCCGCGACTTCCGGGAAATATCGGGCCAACGGCTTGCCCGACTTGGACCAAAGTTCGACGGTGGCGCCCTCGCGCTGCGCCAGGCAGCGAAAGCCGTCCCACTTGGGCTCGTATTGCCAGCCCGGCTCGTCCGGCAGCTGTTCGACCAGCAGCGCTTCCATCGGTGCCGGCGCGCTCATTTCAGTTCGATCCACACCGGCGCGTGATCGCTGGTCTTGGGCATGGCCCGGACGCTGCGGTCGACGCCCGCCTGACGCAGCCGCTTCGCCGCCGACCGGTTCAGGAGAAAATGATCGATGCGAAGCCCGGCGTCGCGGGCGAAGGCGTTGCGGAAGTAGTCCCAGAACGTGAACACGGTCTCGTTCGGATGGAGAAAGCGGAGCGCGTCGGTCCACCCGCTCGCCACCAACCGTGCGTACAAGGCGCGCGCGGTCGGGTCGAACAGGGCGTCGTCCAGCCAGCGTTCCGGCTTGTACACGTCGCGCTCCGTCGGAATGATGTTGTAGTCCCCGGCCAGGACGACCGGCTCGTCGAGGTCGAACAATGTCTTGGCGTGTGCCTCGAACCGGTCGAGCCAGTTCAGTTTCAGGTCGAATTTCGGGCCCGGCTTGGGATTGCCGTTGGGCGCATACAGGCAACCCACCAGCACGCCGCCGATCGCCGCCTCGAGGTAGCGGCTCTGGTCGGTTGCTGGGTCGTCCGGCAGGGCACGGCGGGTTTCCACCATGGTCGTGCGGGCCAGGATCGCGACCCCGTTCCAGCTCTTTTGTCCGCGCCAGATCGCCTGATAGCCGGCATCGGCAATTGCTTGTTTTGGAAAGCGCTCGTCCGCGGCCTTCAATTCCTGAAGGCAGGCGACATCCGGCGCGGTCGCACCGAGCCATTCCAGCAGGACCGGCAAGCGGCCGTTGACCCCGTTCACGTTATAAGTGGCGATGCGCACGATGGCCCAACGCCCGGGGCCGCCATCCGGTTCGCGGGCCGGCTGCAGGCCGGCGCTCGACACCCCAGTCCGCGAGAACCGTTGGTAAATTTGCGTTCACCAACATTGACTCTCAACTGAAGTTACTAACACAGTCAGCGGTTACGACTCGCCGCGTACCGGCCGGTGACTGCACTAAACCAAAAGGGGCAGCGATGGGGCTGGGCTGTTGGGGCGGGCGGCGAGCGGCAGCTGCGCTGGTAGGTGCGGCGATGATTCCGGCGACGGCCTGGTCACAAACGATCGCCCCCACTCGCGATGAGCTCACTCGCCCCCAGCCCACTCCGGAACAGACTGTACCCAGGCTGTCGGTCGAGGGAGATGTGGAGCGGTCGCCCTGCGCCCTGGCCGATCCGCAGTTCGCCGATATCCGGGTCACGATCAGCGAGGTGCAGTTCAACAACCTCAAGGGCGCGACCGCAGCCGAGATGCGGGACAGCTGGGCCCCCTTTGCGGGCAGCGAATTGCCGGTCAGCACCATTTGCGAAATCCGCGACCGGGCCGCGACGCTGCTGCGCGACAAGGGCTATCTTGCGGCGATCCAGGTTCCCGTGCAGCGGATCGAGAACGGCGTCGTCCGGCTGGAGGTCCTTTACGGCCGGGTGACCGCCATCCGCGCTCGCGGCCAGACGGGCGGCGCAGAGTCCAAGCTGGTCCAGTATCTGGCGCCATTGGCCGAGGATGAGATCTTCGATCGGCGCCGCGCGGAACGGTACCTTCTGCTCGCCCGGGACTTGCCCGGCTACAACGTGCAACTGACGCTTCGGCCGGCGGGAACCGCGCCGGGAGAATTGATCGGCGAAGTGACGGTGATCCGTCGCCCCTATTCGCTCGACGCCACCCTTCAAAACCTCAATGCTCGCGAGACCGGGCGCTGGGCCGGACAGTTACGGGCACAGGCTTTCGGGCTGACCGGCCTCGGTGACGTGACGACCATCAGCTACAGCAACACGATTGGCGGCTGGCGCGAGCAGCGCATCTTCCAGGCCGGGCATTCCTTCCGTCCAGGCAGCGAGGGCTTGGTAGTCGACGGGCAGCTGACGCTCGCCTGGACCAGACCCGACATCGGGGCGGAAGACAGCGACCCCGCCCTCAAGGCCCGCACCCTGTTCGCAACCATCGGCGCGTCCTACCCGCTGGTTCGCAGTCAATCGCGCAACTGGTATCTGTCCGGCGGGCTCGACATCGTGAACCAGCGCGTCGAGTTGCTGGTACCGCTCACCCGCGACAAGCTGCGCGTCCTGTGGCTGCGCACCGCGTTCGACGCGCTGGACGGCGGCAGCGATTTTCCCCGCTGGATTCTGGGCGGCTCGCTCGAAGTGCGAAGGGGGATCGATATCTTCGGCGCCAGCGGCGGCTGTGACAAAGACGATTGCCTCGATCCCGACGTGGTTCCGCCCAGTCGGTTCGACGGCGATCCCACCGCGACGCTGGTCCGCGGGCAATTGAGTGGGGAATATGCGCTGGGTCGGGACATCGCCGTCTTTGTCTCGCCGCGCGCGCAATATGCGTTCGACCCGCTGCTGAGTTTCGAGGAATTCACCGGCGGCAATTTCACCGTCGGGCGCGGGTATGAACCGGGCACGCTGCTAGGCGACGGGGGCATCGGCCTCGTCGCGGAAGTGCGCGGACCCCGACTGGCCGTGTTCAAGGACAGCGCCTTGCGGCTGCAGCCCTTCGTGTTCGGCGATGCCGCCTGGGCCTGGAACAAGGATGACGGGGAAAGCGGCCCGGAAAGGCTTTACTCGGTCGGAGGCGGCGTGCGCGGGGAGTTGAGCGATCGCCTGCGGCTCGACGCGACCCTCGCCAAGCCGCTGAGGCGGGCCGGCATCTTCGACCAGAAGCCCGGCCTGAGGTTCCTGGTTTCGCTGACCGCCCGACTGCTCCCCTGGAGATAAGCCATGCGTGTGCCAACCGCCTGCCTGACCTCGACCCTCGCGATTGCGACCGCGCTGCTGGTGCCCGGCCAGGCGCGTGCTCAGGACGGCTCGTTCCAGGGCAGCTGGGCGGTCGACCGCGGGTCAGCTTCGGTGGTGCAGGAAGCCGCCATCCCGGCCCTCCCGAACTCCGCCAAGACGACGGTGACGCTGAACAGTCCGCAGGCGGTGATTACCTGGAATGCCAACGGCAGCGTCAGCAACGGCGTGCAGGTCTTCCAAAGTTCCGGCACCGCTCTGTTCCAGAACGGGCGCGGGGTGGCCGATTTCTTCGTCCTCAATCGCATTCTGCCGACCGGCGACGCCAAGGTTTCGCTGAACGGCATCATCAACTCGCGGGTCGATGGCGTTCGCGGCGGTACCGTCTTCTTCTACAGCCCCAATGGCCTCATCCTCGGGTCCAACGCGCGGATCGATGTCGGTCGGCTGGGGCTGACCACCTCCGACCCCTGGGACGGCGAAAGCAATGACTGGTTCGATACGGCGACGAACCGTGTCACCTTCCGCCAGGCGCTGGCGGGGTCGTCGGTGGCGGTGACCGCCGGCGCCCAGATCACCGCAACCGGCGGCGGCAACTATGTCGCGATGGTGGCGCCGGTCATCGACTACGCCGGCTCGACCCAGGTCGACGGGGCCGCCGCGCTGGTCGCGGCCGAAGCGGCGACCATTACGTTCAACCCCAACGGACTGTTCGACATCCAGGTTACCGTGGGATCCGGCGGCGCCGGCCAGAAGCTGACGAGTTCGGGTGCGATCACCGGGGCGGCCAAGGGAAGCGATCCTGACAATCGCCGCGTGTACATGGTCGCCGTGCCCAAGAATGACGCCATTACCATGGCCGTTGCCGGCGGCAGGCTGGGCTTCGACGTGGCGGGCGCGGCTCAGGTCGTGGGCAATGCGGTAGTGCTGTCGGCCGGCCACAACATCACCGGCGGACAGATCGACGCGAACCCGGCCAAGGCGGCGGGAGCCACTGCCAGCATGAGCGTTACCCCCAGCCGCGTCACCTCGGCACTGTACGCCCGGGCAAGCGACAGCATCGCCTTGGGCACGCGCACGGTCACGGTCGGTGGCGACATCGTGGGACAGGACGCGACCTTCAACTCGATTGTCGATCTGACCGCGGTGAACGCCATCAAGGCCTACGCCACCAACGGCGGAAAGCTGCAATTCGACCGCGACTTCACCGCCGATACCAGCCGCCGCGGGTCGACCGAGTCCGAGGACGTCACCGCCGGCAGCATTTCGCTATTGGCGGATAACGGCGGCGTGCTGGACTTCGAGAAGCGCGTCTTCCTGACCGCCGATGGCTTTGGCGGCGACAGCTTCACGGCCGGCCGGGACGCCGGCAACGGGACCGGCGGCACGATTGTGCTCCAGACCTCCGACGGCGGAACGTTCGGGATCGACGAGGAGCTGTTCATCCATGCCAGCGGTCGCGGCGGCGACCTGCATGAACTCGGCGGAACGGGTGGCACCGGTACCGGCGGGACGGTACGGATCGACAATATCGGGACTGCGGGATCCTTCCTGATCGACGATGAAACATTCATCGTCGCGCAGGGCATCGGCGGCGGTCCGTGGGACTGCTCGGATTGCGGCGGTCGCGGCGGCCAGGGCTGGGGCGGCACCGTGCTGGTGTCCGGCGGCACGGGCAAGGGGCACAGTTCCGACTTCGAGCGGCTCAATATCGACGTCGATGGCCGCGGCGGGACCGGCGTTTCCGGCGCGTCTGGGGCCGGCACCGGTGGAACGGTGGATCTGCTTGCAAAAGCCGGCGCGTCCCTGGAAATCCGCGCGGCCAGGATCAATGCCAATGGCTATGGCGGTCCGGTCTACAGCGAGGGCGTGGCCGGTGCACTCGGCACGGGCGGGGCCGTCAAGGTCCGCGCGGACAATGGCGCGATCACCACCGGGGCGTTGAATATCGCCGCGCTCGGCTTCGGCAGCTTCGCCTCCTTCGGCCTCGATTCCGGCAACGGACAGGGCGGCAGCGCGACGTTCGACGCGCTCGACGGCGGCTCGATCCGCCATGCCACGCTCGACGTCGACGTGACCGGCAGAGGCGGCGGCAGCCAGGGCGGCGACGGGACGGGCGGCGAGATCGGCGTCTCGGCGACCGGCGGCGGTTCGTCCTTCGTTGTCACCCGCGATACGCGCCTGACCGCCGACGGACGCTCGGGCCAATCAGGCGGCGAGTGCAGCGGATGCAGCGGCCCGGGTGGCGTCGGGCAAGGCGGGACGATCGCGGTCGGCAAGAATGCCGCCGGCACCGGCAACGCGATTAGATTCGGCGGTGACCTGCATCTCTCCGCTTCCGGCTATGGCGGCCTCGGCAGTGCCGGCGCGGGCGGCAACGCTTTCGGCGGCGACGTCAACCTGATTGCCCAGGCAGGCACGCCATTGTTCATCGGCGGTGACCTCGCCATCGCAGCCTATGGCTCGGCCGGCCCGAACGATCGTGGCGGCACGGGCGGCGACGGCGAGGGCGGAACCGCGCTGGTCGCGTCTTACGCCCGCCAGGTCCAAGGCTACGGCCTTCACGTCGGCGGCAAACTGTCGATCGATGTCGGCGGCTATGGCGGCGAAAGCTTCGGCAGGACGACCGGCGACGGAAACGGCGGCAATGGGCTCGGCGGCAGCGGGATCGTCAGCGCCGACCGGGGCTCGATCTTCGTCGGCACCGACCTGGTGGTGAACGCGACCGGCCGCGGCGGCGCCTCAGTGCGCGGCAAAGGCGGCGACGGTTTCGGCCGGAATGCGGAAATACAGGCGCTGGACGGCGGCAGCATCAGCGTCGCCGGTAAGCTGACCGCCAACGCGTCCGGCTTCGGTGGCGACGGCGTGACCGGCGGTATCGGCCGCGGCGGAGGCCTGTTCCAGGATGGGCAGGCGATCGACGACGGCGCGCACCTGCTGGCGGACGGCGGGGCGATCTCGATCGGCGGAATGGCATCGGTCCTGACCGATGGACGAGGCGGAGACGGCGCGAATGGTGGAACGGGAGGTAATGGCCGGGGCGGCTGGTCGACCATCCGCGCGACGAACGACAGCTTCGGGCCCAGCAGCCTGACGACACCCAACGCCATCGCTTCGGCCAATGGCACCGGCGGTGCCGGGGGAAGCGGCGCTGCCGGGCAGAATGGCGGTAGCGGCGGGCGCGGGACCGGCGGGCGGGTTAGCGTGCTTGCTTCGGCCGGCAACGGCGTCCTCGGGCTCGGCAGCGCGACGCTGACCGCGAACGGTGTGGGGGGAACCGGAGGCGCGGGCGGAAGCGGCAATGCCGGAACTGGGGCACCTTCGGGCAATGGCGGCGCAGGCGGCTTCGGCGACGCCGGCGCGGTGACCTTCGGGGTCGAAAGCGGCTCCGACGAAGACGGCGGCCAGACCGATGGCCGCGCGACCTTCACCACCGTTCTTGCCTCTTCCAACGGGACAGGCGGCGCCGGCGGCCGCGCGGGCAGCGGCTTTGGCAGCGCCGACGGCGGGGCTGGCGGCGGGGCCGAGCGCGGCAGCACCGTGCTGCTGGTGCGCGGGGCGAAAGTCGACGTCACCTCCGCCACCATGCAGTCGAATGCGACCGGTGGGACCGGTGGCGCCGGCAGCGGCGCGTCCGGCCTTGCCGGAGCTGGCGGGAACGCCACGCTGATCGCCCCGGGCGGGGTCGACATCATCGTCACCGATCGGGCCGGTTTCGGCACGCGCGGCCTGCTGACCGGTGGCAGCATTGCGGCGACCAGCATCGCCACCACGGCTGGCGGGTCGGCGATCAACCAGGGCGGCAGCGGCCTTGTCGTACGCAACGCCGACATGGATGTGACCAGCCTGACCATCGACGTCTCCGCCGCCTCGGAAGCAGGCAACGCCGGTCCGAGCTATGTTGCCGTCATCAACGGCGAGGCCGTGATCGACAGCTTTTCCTTCACCACCGGCGGCAGCATGTCGCTGTTCGTTGACAGCGGCCTGCTTGACGTTGGAACATTGAAGCTGAGCGCTGCCGATTTCGTGCCGGACACGGCCGAGCCTCCTTCCGCAGCGGGCCTCATCCGGGCCGGAACCGCCGACATCACGACCGCCAAGGATTTCTACACGGCGGCCAACATGGAGGTCGCCAACCCGTTTGCGTTGACCGCACCGGGCTCCATCACCATCGCCAATCTGACCGGCGGTTCGCGCCTGAGCCTGACGGCCCGCAACGGCTTCATTC
The DNA here is from genome assembly GCF_058313395.1 of Sphingomonas sp. SP1. Taxonomy (NCBI): domain Bacteria; kingdom Pseudomonadati; phylum Pseudomonadota; class Alphaproteobacteria; order Sphingomonadales; family Sphingomonadaceae; genus Sphingomonas; species Sphingomonas sp. SP1. The sequence goes on from NZ_JBZFLC010000001.1 coordinate 520,456, forward strand.
AACTGGGCGACGTGTCGGCCGCAGGCGATGTGACCCTGGGCGGTGACGACATCAGCATCCGCGCCGCGACCGACCTCGCGATTGCCGATGTCACTGCCGGTCGTGTCGCCATCGAGGCCGGCGGACGCGCCCAATTCGAAGGAGCAGTAACCGCCGACGATATCCTCGTCACCTCCGGCGACCTCGCGATCGGCACCTCGGGAAGCTTGACGGCGAGCGGGCTGCTCCATCTTCGTTCCACCAATGGCGGCGGAATGCTGATCGGCGATGGGCTGGGCAGCGCGGGTTACCAACTGAGCAATGCGGAATTTGGCCGGCTCAGCGGTGGCAGCATCCATCTCGGCAGCATCGGCGGCGAGGCCGCGCCGACCATGCTCATCGGCGGCCTCGATGTCCGTGGCGATCGGATCGGCAGCGAAGGGACGCTTGCCTTCTACACGGGCACCGAAGGCCGCTCCGGCGTCATTCGCGTCAACGGCAACCTTGCCGCCACCGGCTTCACCCTCGACCAGACCGTCGCCTTTTCCTCCGGTCGCTTCGAACTGAATGCCGCCACCGGTTCGGTCGGGATCACGGACGGCGGCGGCAAGCTGTCGGGTTATCTGGAAATCGTCGCCGGGCAGGTCTGGGCGGCCGACGAGGAGATCCTCGGCAAACTGGCCGCCGACCCCTTCTACGCCGGTCGGCAGGAAGACCTCAATCAGGCGGCCGCGGTGCAGCGACCGGAGGGCGTGCTGCGCGCCTTCGACATCACGGTGTACGATGCGAACCAGATTCTGGTGCAGAACACCAGCACGACCGACGTGCCAGCGGGCCTATTGGCCGCCGACGGTGATATCATCGACCAGACGGTGCCGCTCGCCGCAGCAGGCACCCGGGCCGACGGCCTGGTCGAACTGATGATCAACGGGCAGATCGCGATCGAAGGAGGGACGGTTGCCGGCCCGGCGGTGTGGAAAGCGATCACGGCCGATCCGGACTTCACCGGGGGGCTCTTCACCGACAACAGCAGCATCAATGGCTGCCTGCTGACCGCCGCCACATGTGGAACGATCGATCCTGGACCCACGATCGATCCCCCGCGGCCGGATCTTACCTTTGACACGGAGCCGCCGCTGTCCGACCAGTTCTTCACCGGCGACGAAGCCTGTGACTCCTCGCGGCCCGGCAGCCTGGTGAATGACTGCGCGCTGCGCTCCGACCAGCTGATCGAGGAACCCGTTGCCGGCAGCGGCAACTCTGCTCTGATCGAAGGGGGAGGCAAGCAGTGATCTCCGCCCGCCTGCATGCCTCGCTTGGCGCGCTTCTGTCTGCGGTGTCCTGCTTCGCCCCCGCTTCGGCTGTCGCTGAGCCCCTGTCCATCCGCAACAGCTTCCGGATCGGTTCGGAGGGCGTGCTGTGCAGCGCCCAGTTCACCGCGCTCGATCCTCGCACGAGCGGGGTGTTCGACCGGGCTTACCGGCTGACCTGTCGGGACGCCGCAACCGCGGTCGGGACGGTGGTGGCGCTCCGCAAGCCCGTCGACCTTGCCGCGCCGAAGGACGGCCAGCAATGCGGAACCGAAGTCCGCGAAGCGGTCGAGGGGATCGGGCCGGTGCGCAGCCTCGCCTGCGTCGATCCGGCGGAAAAGCTCGATTATCGCCGCTATGCGATCCGCCGCGGGAAGACGGAGTATCTGGCGGAAGGACTGGCCGGCTACGACAGCGTCCTTCGGCTGGCGCTCGCTGCCGTGGTCAACGACCGTCCGCAACCCGGGCTGGTCAAGGTCGCGACCACCAATCTCAGCGATCCCGCCGCATTCGCGCGGATCCAGGCCGGCGCGCTGGAATCGTCCGGCGTTCGGGTCGAAGGCTATAATCGCAACAACGGCGGCGCGTTCGCAGAGTCGGCCGAATTCTTCGATACGCTCGCCGCCCGGGCGCGGACCGATCCGCTGACGGTGGCCGAAGCACTGGTCAATCAGGGCCTCCAGCAATCGAACCTCGGCAACCACGCCGCGGCTTCCGCGCTATTCGCCCAGGCGGCCGAACGGATCGGACCCACCGATCCCGTCCTGCGCCGCTTACTGCGCAATTATCGCGCCATTGCCGAACTCAATCGACGCGCTCCGGACGAGGCGCTGGCTCAGCTGGCAGCGCCGGTACCGGAGATCGAGAAAACGAGCGAGCGGGACGCGCTGCGGGTCGGGCAGATCAGCGCCCCGATCTCCTATGAGCTCAACAACGAGAGCGAGGAAGCGCGCCAATTGCGGGCCCTCGACAGCGCCCTGACGGCGGCCGAGCGTGCTGAGATCCTCGATGCGCAGGCCCAGGCGCTGTCCGGCACCGCCTTGCGCCAGCAGGATAGGCTGGTGGCCGCATCGGCCGCCCTTGCCAGCGCGGCGCAGCGGATCAAGGCGGTCCGCGGCGGCAAGGTCGTTTCCACCACCTTCATGCTCGCCGACGTTGCGATCGAGCAGGCGTTGATTGCCGAAGCAAAGGGGGATCGCGCTGGCTCTGTCACCAGCTTCGACGCGGCGATCGCGGAGCTTGCCCGCGTCTACCCCGACTCGCCCGCGCTCCTTTCGGCACGAGCACGCAAGGCAGCGTTGCTGGTCCGCCAGGGCGACAAACCGGCAGCAGCGGCATTGTTTGCCGAGGTCGTTCGCGACAGCAATGGCGTGCCCGACGGTGGGGCGACGCTTCGCGGCCTGCTCGGGCCCTATTTCCAACTGCTTGCAGAGCGCGGCGACGGTAGCGCGGCCACGGCCATGTTCCTGGCGGCGCAGTCGCGCCAAAGGCCCGGCGTGGCGCAAACGCAGGCGGTCCTAGCGCGTCAGTTCTCGGAAGGCAGCGACGAGGCGTCGTCGCTGTTCCGACTGTCGGTCGCCCGCAGCCGGGAGATTGCGCAGGCCGAACAGGAACTGGCACAGCTGAAGGCCCGGCCGGACGCTACTGCGCAGGAGCGGGTCCGGGCGGCCGAGGCCGAACGCAATCTCGCGGCGCTGCGCGAGGAGCAGACCGGACTGCAATCGCGGCTGGGCTCCTACCCCCGCTACCTTGCGCTCAGCCGTTCGGTGGTCGAGCTGTCGGATCTGCAACGTCAGCTCCGCCCCGGCGAAGCCTATTGGCAACTTGTCGAGTCCGGCTCGGACATCTTCGCACTGTTCGCCACGCCGTCCTCGGCCCGCATCTATCGCGCTGGACTGGACCGAGACGCGCTGGCGGCGGATGTGCGCGCGCTGCGCGACAGCATCGCTCGCTTATCTGACGGGCAGGTAGTCACCGACCCCTTCGACATCCAGCGTTCGCGTAGCTTGTTCACCCGCCTGGTGGGGCCGATCGCGGCGGAACTGCCGGGCGTTCGCCACCTCATCGTTGAGCCGGACGGCGCCCTGCTCCAGCTTCCGGTTTCGGTGCTGGTGACCGACGATGCCAGCGTCACGCGATACAAGGCTCGCCTTTCCCAAGCTGGCGCCGACGAGTATGATTTTCGGAACGTGGCGTGGCTCGGGCGCGGCCGGCAAATCTCGACCGCGGTCAGCGCGCGCAGCTTTCTCGATGTGCGACAGGTGCCGGCCTCCGCGGCTCGGCGCCTTTATCTTGGCCTGGGTGGGAACGCGGTGCCCGCCGCCCGGCCTGTGGCGGCGGTGGCTGACAGCTGCGACTGGCCCCTTGCCGCATGGCAAGCCCCGATCTCGACCGACGAGCTCAAGCGCGCCGAGGAGCGGTTTGGCGCCGCGCGCTCTCAGCTCATTACGGGGGCCGCATTTTCCGATACGGAGCTTCTGCGCGGCAATGAGTTGAGCGATTTCCGGATCCTGCACTTTGCCACTCACGGCCTGGTGACGGCGCCGAGGCCTGACTGTCCGCCGCGCCCCGCGCTACTGACCTCATTCGGAGGCGGCGATTCCGACGGTCTGCTCTCGTTCCGTGAGATCTTCGACCTGAAACTCGACGCTGACGTGATCATTCTCTCCGCCTGCGACACCGCCGGCCTCGCCACGGTCGCGGCTAGCCGCGAGGCGGGAGTCAGCGGAGGGGGCAATTATGCGCTCGACGGGCTGGTACGCGCCTTTGTGGGTGCGGGCGCACGATCGGTGGTGGCGAGCCATTGGCCCGTGCCGGACGATTTCGGCGCAACCCGCCGGCTGATGGGCGGCCTGCTCGGAGGCGCGCCAGGTTCTCCGCTGGCCGGATCATTGGCCTTGGCGCAGCAAACCCTTATGGATGACAAACAGACGTCCCATCCTTTCTATTGGGCAGCCTTCATCATTCTGGGAGATGGCGCCAAGCCATTGCTGCCGACGGGGACCACGCTTGCGGGCACCAAAACCGGTGCAGCCTTCCCTTGAAACGGGCTGCCCCGCGTTCGTGCCGTCGGATCGGAGTGGCACCAATCGAGCGCTGCTGACAGCCGGATACGACAATGGCCCTCCGGCTTGTCACCGGAGGGCCATTATTGATATTGGTTGCGGGGGTAGGATTTGAACCTACGACCTTCAGGTTATGAGCCTGACGAGCTACCGGGCTGCTCCACCCCGCGTCACCATTCCAGACGTACGACACAGTTGCGCCGCAGCCCTCTGCCCTCGATCCGCAATACGCAACTTGCGAATGAAGGCAGCAAAAACAACAAAGCCGCCGCTCGGATCAACCGGCAGCGGCCTTGTCATGACATGTGAATGGGTTTTGCTCTCACGCCGGCTACAAAGCCTGGCGACGACCTACTCTTCCGCAGCTTAAGCTGAAGTACCATTGGCGCTGCCTGGTTTCACGGCCGAGTTCGGGATGGGATCGGGTGGGTCACAGGCGCTATGGTCACCAAGCTATGAAGCCGGCGTGCGAACAAATATCTAGAAATCGTGCTGACCAAAACTGGCGTCATCTAGCTGAGCTCAAACCCCACCGACAGAACTGTCGATGATGGTGGGACTCTCAAGCGCGAACAGAGCAATTAGGACCGGTTAGCTCCATGCATTACTGCACTTCCACACCCGGCCTATCAACGTGGTGGTCTTCCACGGCTCGATGATACCTTATCTTGAGGGAGGCTTCCCGCTTAGATGCTTTCAGCGGTTATCCCGTCCATGCATAGCTACCCAGCTGCGCCGTTGGCACGACGACTGGTCCACCAGAGGCATGTTCACCCCGGTCCTCTCGTACTAGGGGCAACTCCTCTCAAGTATCGACGCCCACGGCAGATAGGGACCAAACTGTCTCGCGACGTTCTGAACCCAGCTCACGTACCACTTTAATTGGCGAACAGCCAAACCCTTGGGACCTGCTCCAGCCCCAGGATGTGATGAGCCGACATCGAGGTGCCAAACAACCCCGTCGATATGAGCTCTTGGGGGTTATCAGCCTGTTATCCCCGGCGTACCTTTTATCCGTTGAGCGATGGCCCTTCCACGAGGGACCACCGGATCACTATGACCGACTTTCGTCTCTGCTCGACTTGTCAGTCTCGCAGTCAGGCAGGCTTATGCCATTGCACTCTAAACAGACGGTTTCCAACCGTCCTGAGCCTACCATCGCGCGCCTCCGTTACTCTTTAGGAGGCGACCGCCCCAGTCAAACTACCCGCCACAGAGGGTCCCTGCACCGGATAACGGTGCGAGGTTAGACTGTAGAAAACAACAGGGTGGTATTTCACATTGTGGCTCCACCCGAGCTGGCGCCCGGGCTTCGAAGCCTCCCACCTATTCTACACAATTGTTTCCCACAGCCACTCTGAAGCTGCAGTAAAGGTGCACGGGGTCTTTCCGTCTAACCGCGGGTACTCCGCATCTTCACGGAGAATTCAATTTCGCTGAGCAGGTGTTGGAGACAGTGGGGAAGTCGTTACGCCATTCGTGCAGGTCGGAACTTACCCGACAAGGAATTTCGCTACCTTAGGACCGTTATAGTTACGGCCGCCGTTTACCTGGGCTTCAATTCGGAGCTTGCACTCCTCCTCTTAACCTTCAGGCACCGGGCAGGCGTCAGACCCTATACGTCGTCTTGAAGCCGACTTAGCAGAGCCCTGTGTTTTTGTTAAACAGTCGCTACCCCCTGGCCTGTGCCCCCCATCAGGACTTGCGTCTAGATGGGGCCTCCTTCTTCCGAAGGTACGGAGGCAATTTGCCGAGTTCCTTCAACACCCTTCTCTCAAGCGCCTTGGTATACTCTACCTGCCCACCTGTGTTGGTTTCGGGTACGGTCTATACGGTGGGGCTATTTCCTGGAACCACTTCGCCGCCCTTACCAATCCGATAAGGAAGAACGACTTGCATGATCCGTCACACACCACCAGGTCACGGAATATTAACCGTGTTCCCATCGACTACCCCCTTCGGGCTCGTCTTAGGGGCCGACTCACCCTGCGCGGATTAGCCTTGCGCAGGAACCCTTGGGCTTTCGGCGAGAGGGCATCTCACCCTCTTTATCGCTACTCATGTCAGCATTCGCACTTCCGATACCTCCACGGTCGGTTACCCTTCCGCTTCATCGGCCTACGGAACGCTCCGCTACCGCTCGATCTTGCGATCGAACCCTAAGCTTCGGTGCATCACTTTAGCCCCGTTACATCTTCGCCGCAGGAACCCTTATTTAGACCAGTGAGCTGTTACGCTTTCTTTAAAGGATGGCTGCTTCTAAGCCAACCTCCTGGTTGTTTTGGGATTCCCACATGCTTTCCCACTTAGTGATGACTTGGGGACCTTAGCTGTAGGTTAGGGCTGTTTCCCTTTTGACGACGGACCTTAGCACCCGCCGTCTGTCTCCCGGACTATACTCTCAGGTATTCGGAGTTTGGTTAGGTTTGGTAGATCTCGCGACCCCCTAGCCCATCCAGTGCTCTACCCCCTGAGGAAAACATCCGAGGCACTACCTCAATAGTTTTCGCGGAGAACCAGCTATTTCCCGGCTTGATTGGCCTTTCACCCCTAAACACAACTCATCCGGTAACTTTTCAACGTTAATCGGTTCGAGCCTCCAGTGCGTGTTACCGCACCTTCACTCTGGTCATGCCTAGATCGCCGGGTTTCGGGTCTAATGCATCGAACTAAATCGCCCTATTCAGACTC